>DATFFA010000059.1:0-5180 GCA_035250605.1 Variovorax sp.
GGCTTCGGCGCATGTCAATGACGTGAAGCGGATGCGGCCCTTCGCCAGGTCGGCGAAGCGCTTCTCGCGCAGGGGGTCCGCCCGGTCCCAGGCGCCGCCGATGAGCACGCGCCGGCCGCGCTTGACGCGGGGTTCGCGCTCGGCAAAGAAAGGCAGCTTGGCGGACACCCAGCCCGGCAACCCGGAGTCCAGCGCGGTGTCGAAGGCTGTTGGGGCGGTGTGCGCCTTGGCGAAGTCGCGCAAGGTGCCGAGCTGGTAGAGCACCGGGTCTTTCGGTCCGGCTGCTGCGCCGCTTTCCACCGGCTTGATGATGGACGCGCCGTTGCCCGCCCGCCCATCGGGCCGTTTCGATTTGCGCAGGTCCGCGAGCTGGGCGGGCGACATGCAGAGGTACAGCGCGGCGAGTTCTGCGGGCAAGGTCGCGGTGTCGGGCAGCGCGTCCGCTTCGGGGCCTTTGAATTCATCCGGATGGACCATGGGCACCTTGTTTCTTCACGCGGGGTTCGCGCCGGCGGATTTTAAAGGTGGGCTGTCCGCCCGGCCGGGCCGTTCGCCGTCCCCGATAATCGTCCGAGTGAAAACGACGACCGCGCAACCCTCCCCCTCCACCAGCGACTTCTCAGGGCACACGCCCATGATGGCGCAGTACCTGGGCCTCAAGGCGAACCATCCGGACACCCTGCTGTTCTACCGGATGGGCGATTTCTACGAGCTGTTCTGGGCCGATGCCGAAAAGGCCGCGCGCCTGCTCGACATCACGCTCACCCAGCGCGGCCAGTCGGCCGGCCAGCCCGTGGTGATGTGCGGCGTGCCCTTCCATGCGGTCGACACCTATCTTGCGCGGCTCATCAAGCTGGGCGAATCGGTGGCCATCTGCGAGCAGGTGGGCGAAGTCGGCGCCAGCAAGGGCCCGGTCGAGCGCAAGGTGGTGCGGGTGGTCACGCCCGGCACGCTGACCGATTCGGAACTGCTCAACGACAAGAGCGAATCGCTGCTGCTCGCGGTGCATGCGGGCACGCGCAACTTCTGCGGCCTGGCCTGGCTCAGCGTGACCGGCGCCGAGCTGCGGCTGGCCGAATGCCCGGCCGACGCCCTCGAAGCCTGGATCGCGCGCATCGCGCCGAGCGAGCTGCTCTACAGCGCCGAGGTGACGCCGGCCTTCGAGCAGCGGCTCAAGGCCGCGCGTTCGGCCACGCCCTTCACGCTCTCGATCCGGCCCGCATGGCAGTTCGACGGCGGCCTGGGCGAGCGCAAGCTCAGCGAGCAGATGGGCAGCAACAGCCTCGCGGCCTGGAACGCCGAATCGCTCGCCAACGCGCATGCCGCCGCGGCCGCGCTGCTGGGCTATGCCGAGCACACGCAGGGCCGCGCGCTGTCGCACGTGCAGCGCCTGTCGGTGGAGCGCGACGGCGACCTGGTCGAGCTGCCGCCCACCACGCGCCGCAACCTCGAACTGGTGCAGACGCTGCGCGGCGAAGACTCGCCCACCCTGCTCTCGCTGCTCGACACCTGCATGACGGGCATGGGCAGCCGCCTCGTGAAGCGCTGGCTGCTGTCGCCGCGGCGCGACCGCAGCGAGGCGCAGGCCCGGCTCGAAGCCATTGCCGCGCTCCAGTCCACGGTGCTGGGTGGCACGGCCGCGCCCTGGCGCACCTTGCGCGAGCAGCTCAAGAACACCAGCGACGTGGAACGCATCGCGGCGCGCATCGCGCTCAGGCAGGTGCGTCCGCGCGAACTGCTCGCGCTGCGCCTCGCGCTCGCAAAGGCCGAGCAGCTGGCACCGGCGCTTCCGGCGTCCGGCGAGCTGCTGGGCCGCATCATCGAACGGCTCGCGCCGCCGCCGGGCTGCGCCGGCCTGCTGGCGAGCGCGATCAAGCCCGACCCCTCGGCGCTGGTGCGCGACGGCGGCGTGATCGCCACCGGCCACGACGCCGAGCTCGACGAGCTGCGGGCGATCAGCGAGAACTGCGACGACTTCCTGCTGAAGCTCGAAGTCAGCGAGCGCGAGCGCACCGGCATCAGCAATCTGCGGGTGCAGTTCAACCGGGTGCACGGCTTCTACATCGAGGTCACGCAAAGCGCACTCTCCAAGGTGCCCGACAACTACCGCCGCCGCCAGACGCTGAAGAACGCCGAGCGCTTCATCACGCCCGAACTCAAGGCTTTCGAGGACAAGGCACTGAGCGCGCAAGACCGTGCCCTCGCCCGCGAGAAGTGGCTCTACGAACAGCTGCTCGATGCGCTGCAGCCCTCGGTGCCCGCGCTCACGCAGCTGGCCGGCGCCATTGCCACGCTCGATGCACTGTGCGCGCTCGCCGAGCGCTCGCACACGCTGCACTGGCGCGCGCCGAGCTTCGTCTCGCATCCCTGCATCGAGATCCAGCAGGGCCGCCATCCAGTGGTGGAGGCGCGGCTGGCCGAAAAATCGTCGGGCGGCTTCATCGCCAACGACACGCAGCTCGGGCCGCAGCAGCGCATGCAGGTGATCACCGGCCCCAACATGGGCGGCAAGTCGACCTACATGCGGCAGGTGGCGATCATCGTGCTCTTGGCCTCCATCGGCTCGCACGTGCCGGCGGCGGCCTGCCGGCTCGGGCCGATCGACGCCATCCATACCCGCATCGGCGCCGCCGACGACCTGGCCAATGCGCAGTCGACCTTCATGCTCGAGATGACCGAGGCCGCGCAGATCCTGCACAGCGCCACCGCCCAGTCGCTGGTGCTGATGGACGAGATCGGCCGCGGCACCAGCACTTTCGACGGCCTGGCGCTGGCCGCGGGCATCGCGGCCCAGCTGCACGACCGCAGCAAGGCCTTCACGCTGTTTGCCACCCACTACTTCGAACTGACCGAATTCCCGGCCACGCACCACTGCGCCGTGAACATGCACGTGAGCGCCACCGAAGCGGGCCGCGACATCGTGTTTTTGCACGAAATGCAGCCCGGCCCGGCCAGCAAGAGCTACGGCATCCAGGTGGCGCGGCTCGCCGGCATGCCGGCCGCAGTGGTCAACCACGCGCGGCAGGCGCTCGAGGCGCTGGAGTCGCAGCACGCCCAGACGCGTGCGCAGGTCGACCTGTTCGCCCCGCCCCCGGCGGCCGAAACGCCGATGGCCAGCGCCGTAGAATCCGCCCTGGCCGCGCTCGATCCCGATGCGATGACGCCACGGGAGGCGCTCGACGCGCTCTATGCCTTACAAAAACTGAACACGCGCGAACGCGGCGCCATGTGAGCGGGCATCCTTCGTGCGAGATGAAAAAATGACTTATTGCGTAGGCATCAAACTCAACGCCGGCCTGGTGTTTCTCTCCGACTCGCGCACCAACGCGGGCGTGGACCACATCAGCACCTTCCGCAAGATGATCGTCTACGAGCAGCCGGGCGACCGCGTCATGGTGCTGCTGTCCTCGGGCAACCTGAGCATCTCGCAGTCGGTGCGCGAAATTTTGCAGATCGAGGAACTGCGCGAAACGCGCGAAGACGGCTCGCAGGGCGACCCCATCACCATCTGGAACGCCAAGAGCATGTTCGATGCCGCGCGCGTGCTCGGCTCGGCCGTGCGCCACGTGTACGACCGCGACGCCGAAGCACTCAAGCATGCGGGGCTGGACTTCAACGTGTCCTTCATCTTCGGTGGCCAGGTCAAGGGCGAAGGCATGCGCCTGTTCCTGGTCTATGCGGCCGGCAATTTCATCGAGGCCACCACCGAGACGCCCTACTTCCAGGTGGGCGAATCGAAGTACGGCAAGCCGGTGCTCGACCGCGTGCTCACGCCCGAAACCCCGCTCGACGAAGCCGCCAAGTGCGCGCTGGTGTCGATGGACTCGACCATGAAGTCGAACCTCTCGGTGGGCCTGCCGCTCGACCTGGTGGTGTACGAGGCCAACAAGCTCGAGACCGACCGCGTGATCTGCATCGATGCCGACAACCCCTACTACCGCATGATGCACAACAGCTGGGGCCAGAAGCTGCGCGAGGTGTTCGACAGCATCGAGGACCCGGTGTGGGACGACTCCGCCACCGAGCATCCGCTGAAGATGCCGGCCACGCGGCACAGCCCGCTGCGCAAGATCTCTACGCCCGACGAAAAGCTGATCTGAAGCCGACCGCGGCCATGCCGATGCCTCCCGTCGTGTTCTCGCACGGCAACAGCTTTCCCGCGAGCACTTACCGCGTCGTCCTGGACAGCCTGCGCAGCCGCGGCTTCGAGGTCGACGCCATCGAGAAATTCGGGCACGACCCGAAGTACCCCGTCACCGACAACTGGCCGCACCTGGTGCAGCAGCTGGCCGACTTCGCACAGCAGCGGGCCGACCGCGCCGGTGGCCCGGTGTTCCTGGTTGGCCATTCGCTGGGCGGAATCCTGAGCCTGATGTGCGCGGCGCTGCATCCGGCACTCGCTTGCGGCGTGGTGCTGCTCGACTCGCCGGTCCTCAGCGGCTGGCGCGCGAACACGCTCAACGTGGTCAAGCGCACGCCGCTCATGAAGAGCCTTTCGCCCGGCGCCATCAGCCGCAAGCGCAGGAACAGCTGGGCGCACCGCGAGGCGGTGTTCGAGCACTTCCGCAGCAAGAAGGCCTTTGCCAGGTGGGACGAGCAGGTGCTGCACGACTACATCGACCATGGCACCTTCGCAAGCGAAGACATGCGCGCGCTGAGTTTCGACCGCAACGTGGAAACAGCCATCTACGACACCCTGCCCCACAACCTGGGCGCGCTGCTGCGCCGCCACCCGCTCAAGTGCAAGGCGGCGTTCATCGGCGGGCGGCAGTCCGCCGAGATGAAGCAGGTGGGCATGGCAATGACCCAGACGGTCACCAAGGGACGCCTCACGATGATGGACGGCACGCACCTGTTTCCGATGGAAAAGCCGCTGGCCACCGCAGCGGCTGTCGAAGCGGCGCTGCGCAACCTGATGGGCTGATCGAACAGAAATATTCTGGAACAATCCCCAGGATCGGCAAGATCGCCTGCTGGCCTTGCCACCGAGCAGAACCCCGTTTCCCCATGTCCAATTCCAGCCCGGAAGCCATCGAAGGCGTTTCCCTGAACCCTTCGCTGGTGGTCGAAGACGACCCCGCGATGCGCGAACGCCTGGGCCACGTGCTGGCCACGCTCGGCAATGCCGCGCCGCAGATCGCCTGGGCCGACAGCGTTGCCGCGGCCAAGGAACTGCTCGG
>DATFFA010000060.1:0-12944 GCA_035250605.1 Variovorax sp.
TTCCACGGCCGCTTCGCGCCCTGTCGGGGCAACTGGTCCATCGCGCGCTGGAAGTAGCCTGACGAGAAATCGGTCCAGGGCGCGAGCGGCATCGCGCTCGCGTCGAGCTGCGGCCGGCACTCCCGTGCGCCGGTGCGCTGCATGTGCCGCAGCAATCGGCACACGAAAACGCTGGCCAGGTCTGCCTTGAGCGTCCACGAGGCATTCGTGTAGCCGAAGATCGACACCAGGTTGGGCACGCCGCCGAACATCAGCCCCTTGTAGCTGACCAGTTCCGAGCCGGCCAGCGGCCGGCCGTCGACGCTGAACGCGAGCGCGCCCAGCGGCCGCAGCTTCAGGCCGGTGGCGGTCACCACCAGGTCGGCCTCGAGCTCCGCGCCGCTCGCGAGCTGAAGGCCGCGTTCGGTGAAGCGTTCGATGCGGTCGGTGACGATGCTCGCGCGCCCCGCGCGGATCGCCTTGAACAGATCGCCGTCCGGTACCAGGCACAGGCGCTGTTCCCAGGGGCCGTAGCGGGGCGTGAAGTGCCGATCCACGTCGTAGTCGGGCCCGAGCTGCCGGCGCACCAGCTCGAGCATCAGCTCCCTGGCCTGCTGCGGCCTGCGCCGGCACAGGCGAAACACCAGCATGGCCATCAGCAGGTTCTTCCACCGGGCGACCGCATGGGCCGGGCCCGGGCCCGCGACGCGCTGCAGCCAGCGTGCCAACGGATCGGCCGACGGCCGCGAGAGCACGTAGCTCGGCGAGCGCTGCAGCATCGTCACGTGGGCAGCCCGCTGCGCCAGTGCCGGGACCAGGGTGACCGCGGTGGCGCCGCTGCCGATCACCACCACGCGCCGGCCGGCGTAGTCGATGTCGGCGGGCCAGTGCTGCGGATGCACGATGCGGCCGGCGAAGCGCTCCCGGCCTTCGAACTCGGGCGTGTAGCCCTCGGCATCGTCGTAGTAGCCGATGCACATCAACAGAAAGGCGCAGCGCAGGCGCAGCGGCTCGGCGGCCTCGCGCTCGATCTCGACGGTCCAGGCGGCCTCGGCGGACGACCATGCGGCCCGGCGCAGCCGGTGGCCGAAGCGGATGCGATCCTCGATGCCGTGCTCGCGCGCGGTGTCGCGCAGGTACTGGAGGATGGCGGGCCCTTCGGCGATGGCCTTGTCCCCGGTCCACGGCCGGAACGAATAGCCCAGCGTGTACATGTCCGAGTCGGAGCGCACGCCCGGGTAGCGAAAGAGGTCCCAGGTGCCACCGAGCGCCTGGCGCGCCTCGATGATGGCGAAGCTGCGGTCGGGGCATCGCTTCTGCAGGTGGCACGCGGCGCCGATGCCGGACAGGCCGGCGCCGACGATCAGCACATCGACGGTCTGGTCAGCCATGCGGGCACTCCCGGGCTGCGGGCTTCAGACATAGCGCCGGCGCGCGAGCGACGCGGCGCCCTCGGCCGGCGCCTGCAGCTTCTGCAGGGCGATGGCCCTGTCCATCGGATAGCGGTCGTCGCGGATGCCCATCTTCACCCTGTGCTCGAAGTCGCAGGCTGCCGGCGACGGTGGCGCTGAAGAGGGGGCGGGACATGGAGAACCTCGCGGAGGACGACGCCGAGAGGGTAAGCCAATTCCGGGACGGCCGGGGCTTGGGGAGTGAGCCGGCCACGAGCCGCGCCCAGGCGGCGCATCACGCAACTTCTCTGACTGCTCGTGGGGCGAGCGCGATCTGCACTCGTTCCTGGTGCCGCGATCTTGCAGGCATTTGAGGAAGATCAAGCGGGCCGGCCCGCCCGCCTTCTAAAGTTTCGTCGTGGCCGAATGTCCCGCGCCACCCATCCCCAGACAAGGAAACCATGAACCGCCTGCGCCTTCTCGATGCCGCCTTCGATCCGGCCACCCGGTAAGGAGCCGCGGCCTATGCATGCAACAGCAGCAGCACGTGACGAGCCGATCCTGCGTGGCCGCAAGCTTTGCAAGAGCTACGGCAGCGGCGAGGCGATCGTGCATGCGCTGCGCGACGTGGACCTCGATGTCACGCCGGGAGAATTCGTGGTGCTGCTCGGTGCGTCCGGCAGCGGGAAGTCAACGCTGCTGAACATCCTGGGTGGCCTGGACACGCCGACCTCGGGTGAGCTGCTGTTCCAGGGGCAGCCCCTGACGGGCGCAAGCGAAGAGGTCCTCACCACGTACCGTCGCGAACACGTCGGCTTCGTCTTCCAGTTCTACAACCTGATTCCCAGCCTCACGGTGTCCGAGAACGTGGCGCTCGTCACCGACATCGCACGCGATCCGATGCCCGTCGACGAGGCCGTCGACCTGGTCGGCCTCGGGCCGCGACGCCATCACTTTCCTTCGCAGCTCTCCGGCGGAGAGCAGCAGCGGGTGGCCATTGCCCGTGCCATCGCCAAGCGGCCGCAATTGCTGCTGTGCGACGAGCCTACCGGTGCGCTGGATTACGCGACGGGCAAGCTGGTGCTGGAGGTGATCGCGCGCATCAACCAAGAACTGGGAACCACCGCTTTGGTGATCACTCACAACGCGGCGATCTCCGGCATGGCGGACCGCGTCGTTCGCCTGGCCGACGGGCGCATCGCCAGCATCGAGCGGCCGGAACGCCGGCTGACGCCGGCCGAGCTGGCCTGGTGAAGGTCATGCGTGCGCTCGACCGCAAGGTGCTGCGCGACTTGCGCCTGCTCTGGAGCCAGGCCATCACCATCGCGTTGGTGGTGGCGAGCGGCATCGGCGGCTTCCTGGCGACCCTCTCCGCCGTCGACTCGCTCGCGCAGGCGCGCGACGACTTCTACGCCAGCGGCCGTTTTGCCGACGTTTTCGCGACGGTCAAGCGTGCCCCCGACGCTTTGGCCCCCCGCTTGGCCGAGGTGCCCGGCGTGCTCGACCTGCAGACCACGGTGGAGACGTTTGCGCGCATCACGGTTCCGGGCAGTATCGACCCTGTCATCGGCCAGCTGATCGGGCGCAGCGCCGACCGGCCGCAGCGGCTCAATCGCGTGCAGCTACGGTCCGGCCGCTGGCCGGAAGGCGGCAGCCGCGCCGGCAGCGAACTCGAAGCAGTGGTGACGGAGAGCTTCGCCGAGGCTCATCGCCTGCGTCCGGGGGCCGCCGTCTCCGCTCTGGTGAACGGCAAGCGCCGGACGCTGCGCATCACCGGCACGGCGCTGTCGCCCGAGTACATATTCGGCGGCCTGTACGGCATGCCCGACCTGCGCGCCTTCGGCGTCTTCTGGGTCGACCACGACGAGCTGGCAGCGGCGCTGGACATGGAAGGGGCCTTCACGCACGTGGCGGTCAAGATCGGCCCGGGCGCATCCGAGCACGCGGTCGTCGCCGAAGTCACACGCCGGCTCGCAGGCCTTGGCGGCGCGCCGGCGCATGGTCGCGACGAGCAAGGCTCGCACTCGATGCTGGACAACGAAATCCGCGAACAACGCGTGCTCGGAACCGTGCTGCCCGCCATCTTCCTGGTGGTTGCGGGCTTCCTGCTGCACGTGGTGACGGCGCGGCTGGTCGCCACGCAGCGTGAGCAGGTCGCGGCCCTCAAGGCGCTCGGGTATCCGAACCGCAGCATCGCCTGGCACTACCTGAAACTGGTCGCGCCCATGGTGCTGGGCGGCTTTGCGCTCGGGCTGGTGCTCGGTCAGGTAATGGGCTCGCTGCTTACCGGTCTCTATGCCGACTTCTTCCGGTTCCCGAGCTTCACCTATCGGCTGGGTCCGGAGCTGGCTGCGGTGGGCCTGCTGCTCCTGCTCGTCACCGCCGTCCTGGGGACGCTCACGGCCATCGCGGCCATCGTGCGCCTGTCGGCCGCCGAAGCGATGCGGCCGCCGGCGCCCGGGCGCTACCGCCGCGCGCTGCTGGAGCGCCTGCCGAGGCTGCATCTCGGGCCGGCGGTGCGCATGATCATGCGCAACCTCGAGCGCCGTCCGCTGCGCGCCGCCCTCACGATCGGCGGCATTGCCGCTTCGGTGGCGATCGTCATCATGGGCAACTTCTTCCGCGATGCAATGGACACCATCGTCGACACGCAGTTCAACCTGGGCATGCGCGGCGACATCATCGTCTGGACCACCGACCCGGTCGATGCCGGTGCAGCCCGGGAACTGGCCCGCCTGCCCGGCGTGGTGCAGGTGGAGCCCGGGCGGAGGCTGCAAGTGCGCTACATCCACGGACCCCGCAGCGCGAAGGGGCTGCTCGATGCCTATCCCGCCGTGCCGCAGCTGCAGCGCATCATCGATGTGACGCAGTCGAGACGGCCCCCGGGCACGCATGGGCTGGTCATGACCGACCGGCTGGCCGACAAGCTCGGGCTGCGGCCTGGCGACTCGGTGCTGGTCGAGGTCCGCGAAGGCCGTCGCGAAGTGCTGCGGCTGGTTCTCGAGCGCACCGTCAGCGACATGATGGGGCTCAATGCGTTCATCCGGCGCGACACGCTCAATCGCGCGCTGGGTGATGCCGACTTGGCCAACTTCTTCAGCCTGCGGGTCGGACCCGGCGCCGCGGAGCGGGTGTTGGAAACGACGCGGAGCATGCCCAAGGTCGCGGGCGCCTTCAGCAAGGCCACCATGCTGCGCAACATGCAGGAAGTCAGCGCGCGCAACATCCTGATCATGAGCGCGGTCCTCACGGGCTTTGCCGCCGTGATCGCGGTGGGCGTGGTCTACAACAATGCGCGGATCGCGCTGGCCGAGCGCACCTGGGAACTGGCCAGCCTGCGGGTGCTCGGCTTCACGCGGCGGGAAGTATCGGTGCTGCTGCTCGGCGAACTGGCCCTGGGCATCGCCATCGCTCTGCCGCTCGGCATGCTCCTCGGCTGGGGCCTCACGCACGGCGTCGTTCAGCTGATGCGCTCGGACCAGTTCCTTTTTCCGGTGGCGATCCAGCCGCGGACCTATGCCTGGGCGGCCATCTGCATCGTGATGGCTGGCGTGGCCAGCGCCATGGTGGTCCGCCGCCGCATCGACCGCCTCGACATGGTGGCGGCACTCAAGACAAGGGAATGAAGATGATGAACCGCAGGATCCTGGCCTGGAGCGGCGGCTGCGCCGCCCTGGTCGCCTTGCTCGCATGGGCGTTCGCACCGCGGCCCGTCGGGGTGGAAGCCGCAGCGGTGCAGACAGGGCGCTTCGAGCAAGGCATCGAGGAGGACGGCCGGACCCGGTTGAGGGACCGCTACACCGTGTCGGCTCCGGCGGCTGCCCGCCTCACCCGCATCGTGCTGCGGGAAGGCGACCGCGTTACCGCGGGTGACGCCGTTGCCGTCCTCCTGCCGGTGATGCCGGCAATGATCGACGAGCGCGCGTCGCGCGAAGCCGTTGCACGCCATGCAGCGGCGGTCGCAGGGGTGCAGCGAGCGGGCGCACGTCTCGAACGCGCGCGCATCGCGGTGGAGGAGGCGCAGCTGGAACTGCGCCGCACCGAAATGCTTGCCCGCGAGGGCTTCCTGTCAGCCTCGCGGCTGGACAGCGCGAGGCTTGCGTTCCTGGCTGCGCAGCGCGAGCAGGAAGCCGCACGCGCGGAGCGCGAGGTCGCCCTGCAGGAACAGGCGCACGCGGCCGCGGTGCTGCAGCCCGCCGGCCAGGCCCCGGCAGGCCGGCCGCTCACGATTCGGTCCCCGGTCGATGGCGTGGTGCTCAAGGTGGCGCAGCCGAGCGAGGCCACGTTGCCTGCCGGCACTGCACTGCTGGACATCGGGGACCCTGCCCGCATGGAAGTGGTCGCCGAGCTGTTGACGACCGACGCCGTGCAGGCGCAACCCGGACGCCACGCCGTCATAGAGCGCTGGGGCGGTCCGCCGGTGCAGGGCAGGGTCCGGCGCGTGGAGCCGGCGGCATTCACCAAGGTGTCGGCGCTCGGCATCGAGGAGCAGCGCGTGAAAGTGCTGATCGACATCGAGAGTCCGCCGGAGGGTTGGCAGGCGATGGGCGACGGATTCCGCGTCACGGCCCGCATCATCACTCAAAGCGTCGACAAGGCGGTGCTCGCCCCGGTGGGCGCCTTGTTCCCGTTCGCCGACGGCGGCATGGCGGTGTACCGCATCGACGGCAACCGCGCGCGGCTGCAGCCGGTGGAAGTCGCCGGCCGCAACGGCAGCGAAGCCTGGATCCAGTCCGGCCTGAACCCAGGCCAAAGCGTGATCATCTATCCGCCGCCGACGGTCAGCGAAGGCCGCCGCGTGCAGGTGCGCAAACCTTGAAGCGAATACTCCTGCTCACCGGAGTCGCCGCCGCAGCGCTCGCGGGACGGCAGTTCGCCCGCCGGTGCACTGACGAGAAACAGGCGCGTGCCGCCTGGGCGCAGCTCGCCTCCACGGCGGGTCCGGCCGCCGGCCGCTTCGATCCCGCCATGGTGGCTGACCTGCCGGAGCCCGCGCGGCGCTTCTTCCTGTTCGCCATCGAGCCTGGGGCTCGGCTCGGTTCGGCCGTGGAAATCACGATGGAAGGCGAGCTGTCGCTCGGCACGAAGGAAGACCCGCGCTACCAGCCGATGCAGGCGGAGCAGCTGCTGGCTGCGCCGCATGGACTGGTGTGGCGCGTACGCACGGGCAGCGGCGTCATGTGCGCCGAAGGTTCGGACGGGATGGTCGGCGACCGGTCCTGGACGCGCTTCCGGGTCCTCGGGCTGCTGCCGGTCGTGCGCGCCGGCGGCGACGCCGACCACCTGAGGTCGTCCTTTGGCCGGGTGATCGGCGAAGCCGCGTTCTGGGCTCCGGCCTCGCTGCTGCCGCAGGCGGGCGTGGCGTGGACGGCGGTGGACGCGGACACTGCCCGTGCCACGGTCACGCACCGTGGCATGCGCCAACAGGTCGACATCCGTGTGGATGCCGGAGGCCAGCCACTCTGGGTGTGCCTTCCGCGTTGGAGCAACGCCAACCCGGCGGGCGTGTATCGCGAGCAGTCCTTCGGCGGCGAGCTGTCCGACTTCAGGCGCGTGCAGGGCTTGCGGGTGCCGTTCCGCGTGGATGGTGGCAACTTCTTCGGAACGCCCGACTACTTCCCTTTCTATCGCGCCCGCGTGCTCTCGTTCCGGGTGCTCCCTCCAACGCAGCGGTGACCTGACGGCGCGCAGATTTCAGCTCGCCCACCGCCAGTCGAGAATCTCCGGCATGTCCTCGCCGTGGGATGTGACCCAGGCGCGATGCGCCATCAGGCGGTCGCGCAGGTGCTGCTTCACGTGGCCCGCGGCGTTTCGAACCCGTGGCACGCGGTCGATCGCATCGGCTGCCAGGTGAAAGCGGTCCAGCCCGTTCAACACCGTCATGTCGAATGGCGTCGTCGTCGTTCCCTCTTCCTGGTAGCCGTGCACATGAAAGTTGTCGTGGTTGGCGCGCTTGTACGTCAGCCGATGAATCAGCGAAGGGTAACCGTGGAAAGCGAAGATCACCGGCTTGTCCGTCGTGAAGATGGAGTCGAACTCCGCGTCAGCCATCCCGTGCGGGTGCGCGGATGGAGACTGCAAAGCCATCAGGTCGACCACGTTGACCACGCGGACCTTCAGGTCCGGCAACTGCTTGCGAAGCAAGTCGACTGCGGCGAGCGTCTCGAGCGTTGCGACGTCGCCCGCACACGCCATGACCACATCGGGCGCTTCCCCCGCATCATTGCTGGCCCAGGTCCAGATCCCCATGCCGACGCTGCAATGCCGTGTCGCGGACTCGATGTCCAACCACTGCACTTCCAGCTGCTTGCCCGCAACGATCACGTTCACGTAGTTGCGGCTCCGCAGGCAATGGTCGACGACCGAGAGCAGCGTGTTCGCATCCGGCGGCAGGTAGATGCGCACCACCTCGGCCTTCTTGCTGGCGACGTGATCGATGAAGCCCGGGTCCTGATGACTGAACCCGTTGTGGTCTTGCCGCCAGACGTGGCTGGTCAGCAGATAGTTCAGCGATGCGATGGGCCTGCGCCATGGAATCTGGCGCGTGACCTTCAGCCATTTGGCGTGCTGGTTGAACATGGAGTCCACGATATGGATGAAGGCCTCGTAACAGGAAAAGAAGCCATGGCGACCGGTGAGCAGGTAGCCTTCGAGCCATCCTTGGCACAGGTGCTCGCTGAGAACCTCCATGACGCGGCCGTCCGGCGCGACATGGTCGTCGCTCGCGAGGATCTCGGCCGTCGACGTTCGCTGGCTTGCTTCGAAGACCGCGTCCAGTCGGTTCGATGTCGTTTCATCGGGTCCCATCAATCGAAAATTGCCGTCCTGCGCGTTGAGCCGCATGACGTCGCGCAGGAATTCGCCCGCGACGCGCGTGGCCTCGGCCTTCACGGCGCCAGGAGCCGACACGGCAACCGCGCAGTTGCGGAAGTCCGGCATCCGCAGATCCTTGAGGAGCAAGCCGCCGTTGGCGTGCCGATTCGCGCTCATGCGGCGTGGTCCGCGGGGTGCCAGATCGGCGATCTCCGCACGCAGGGCCCCGTCCTCGTCGAACAGCTCCTCCGGGCGATAGCTGCGCATCCATTGCTCGAGAAGTTGGACGTGTGCCGGGCTTTCGTCGAACCCGCCGAGCGGCACCTGATGCGCGCGGTGCGTGCCTTCGACAGGGACCCCGTTCACCTTCTTCGGTCCCGTCCAGCCCTTTGGCGAGCGGAGAACAATCATCGGCCAGCGGTGGCGCCTGCCGAAGCCGTCGGCGCGGGCCTCCACCTGGATGGCGTTGATCACATTGAGCGATTCATCGAGTGCGTCGGCCATCATGCGGTGCATTGCATCGGGCTCGTCCCCGGAGACAAAGTGCGGCTCGTAGCCGTAGCCGCGCATCAGTTGGGTCAGCTCCTCGTCGCCGATCCGCGCAAGCACCGTGGGGCCGGCGATCTTATAGCCGTTGAGATGCAGGATCGGCAGCACCGCGCCGTCACGCGCGGGGTTCAGGAACTTGTTCGAATGCCAGCTCGCGGCCAGCGCGCCGGTTTCCGCTTCTCCGTCGCCCACGACACAACAGGCCAGCAGGTCCGGATTGTCGAAGACGGCGCCGTAGGCATGCAGCAGCGAATAGCCGAGCTCGCCGCCCTCGTGGATCGAGCCCGGCGTCTCGGCGCCCACGTGACTCGAAATGCCGCCGGGAAAAGAGAACTGCCTGAAGAGCCGCTTCATGCCCGCCGCGTCCTGCCCGACGTTCGGATAGACCTCGCTGTAGGTGCCTTCGAGCCAGGTATTGGCAACCACACCCGGCCCCCCGTGACCGGGCCCGGCGACGAAGATCGCATCGAGGTCGCGCGCCTTGATCGCACGGTTCATGTGCGCATAGATGAAGTTCAGGCCGGGCGTGGTGCCCCAATGCCCGAGCAGGCGCGGCTTGATGTGCGCCAGGGCGAGCGGCTCTCGCAACAGCGGGTTGTCCATCAGGTAGATCTGGCCGACGGAGAGGTAATTTGCCGCCCGCCACCAGGCATCGAGACGGGCGATGTCGGCGGCGGAGACGCGTGGAGGTGGGTGCGATGTCATGTTGGATCTCGTGAGTGACACGGTGATGTTCGTCCCCGGGAGGTCGACAACCCTTGCTCCAGATCAAGCGCGAAGGGCCGCAGGCGCGTCTCGCCCATCGAATCAGTGCGACACGGACCGCGCGGAGATCTTGATCGGCACGTAGGCCAGGCGGCGGTCGCGCATGACGAGCAATGCGACGGTCCGGCCCGTCTTCACGCGCGACAGGGCACGCCGGAAGTCCTCGACACGTTCGACGCGCTGGTCATTGACGGCGATGATCAGATCGCCCGCCCGGATGCCCTCGCTGCGGGCGAGCCCGCTGGATTCGCGCACCAGCAGTGCAGCGTCGATGCGAAGCTTCTGGCGCGTTCCGGCGGAGAGCTCCCCCAGGCTCAGGCCCAGGCCATCGTTCCATTCGGGCTCGGAGTCGACGGGTGAGGGAAGCCGCGCGCCCGGCTGCTCCGCAAGGGTGACCCAGATCGTGTGCGTCTCGCCGCGGCGCCAGAGCTCCAGGCGACTGCGCGTGCCGGGCGTTCGACCGGCGATTTGCTGCAGCAACTCGGAGAAGTGCGCAAAGCGCGCGCCATCGATCGCAGTCACGATGTCGCCGGCGGCCAGCCCCGCGCGCCGGGCGGGACTGTCCGGGTCCACATTGACGACCAGCGCGCCGGTCGATTGCGCAAGGCCGAAGGATTCGGCCAGCAAGGGCGTCATTTCCTGGAACTCGGCGCCAAGACGGGCGCGGCGCACGGAGCCGGTGGTGCGCAACTGCGCCGCAATGTTCATGGCGAGATTGATCGGCACCGCGAACGAAAGCCCCATGTAGCCGCCGCTGCCGCTGTAGATCATGGAGTTGATCGCCACCACTTCGCCCCGGCTGTTGAACAGCGGACTGCCGGAGCTGCCTGGATTGATCGCGACATCGGTCTGGATGAACGGGATCTCGCCGGCGCCGGCGATGAGTCGATCCTTGGCACTCACCACGCCGGTGGTGACGCTTCCATGAAAGCCGAACGGCGCGCCGATCGCTGCAACCCAGTCCCCCGGCAACAACTGCGACGAGTCGCCGATGACTGCCACCGGAAGCCCCTCTGCGTCGATCTTCAGCAATGCGACATCGGTCTGCCGATCACTGCCGACCAGCCGGGCCGTGAATCGGCGCCCGTCGTTCAGGCGGACCTGCGCCTCGTCGACCTGGGTGACGACGTGCGCGCTGGTGAGGATGAGCCCGTCGCTGGAGACGATGATCCCCGAGGCCAGATCGCGGATCTGGCTGATCCTCGCGCTTGCCGGAAGCGGCCAGGCAAGCCGGTCCGCGAAATCGTTCTCGGGCGCGAACTCCAGGCCCATCTCGCCCTCGCTCTCATCGCGCCCGATGCGCAGGGTGCTGATGTCCACCACCGTCGCGCTGCGGCTCGCGACCAGCGTCGAGAACGCCGCCGCCTGCCGCGCAGGGGATTCGCTGCCTGCCGGCGGGACCTGTGCCGGACTGATGCTGCAGCCGAAGAGC
Organism: Variovorax sp.; assembly: GCA_035250605.1. Classification (GTDB taxonomy): domain Bacteria; phylum Pseudomonadota; class Gammaproteobacteria; order Burkholderiales; family Burkholderiaceae_C; genus Variovorax. The sequence goes on from DATFFA010000060.1 coordinate 10,930, forward strand.
AGGCAGGCGCAGGCGAGGGTGGAAAGGAGTTGGCGTGGCTGTCGCACGGTTCGGGGCGCGTCAGGGCTGTTGCGGATGGTCATGAACCAGCAGGAACTGCTACCGGACTCTGGCGCACCACCAGAACGGCGTCGCTGCAAGTGCCGGGCTCGGCGGTGGCGCTGCCATCCAGGGGAGCCTGCATATGTTGGTACATGGTTTTTCCTCGTTCGCCGGCCGTGTTGCACTCGCCCGCCGTCGGCCTTGTCGACGAGCCGGTTCATTGTTCGTTGCAGGCGCATCGCGGCGTTTGCGCTGTATCAACATTCACGCACGTGGATTCGCCGGTTCGCTTCGCGCGCCTTCCCCGTTTGAGCTTGCTCAATGAAGTGCGCAAGCCTTGACTTCACCATCGTCTGTCGGGCGGCACCCAGGCTTTCGTCGCCCGAGCATCTTGCAGGGTGGTTCCTGCAAGCCCTTATCAGACAGACTTTGAAAGGTAGATCATGAAGACCGATGCACAACTGAAGAAGGACGTGGAGAACGAGCTCGAGTGGGATCCCTCCGTGAATGCGACGCACGTGGGCGTGGCTGTCGACAAAGGCGTGGTCACTCTGACCGGTCATCTCGACACCTACGGCGAGAAGTACCTGATCGAGCGTGCCGTGAAGCGGGTCCAGGGCGTCACGGCGCTTGCAGTCGAACTGGACGTCAAGCTTGCGCCGGGACACAAGCGCAGCGACTCGGAAATTGCGGCGGCCGTGGAGTCGGCGCTCAAGTGGCATGCGCAGATTCCGGCGGAGCGCATCACCGTCCGGGTGGAGCAGGGCTGGGTGACGCTCAAAGGCGATGTCGAGTGGGCTTACCAGCGCAACGCCGCCATGCGGGCTGTCCAGTCGCTGACGGGTGTGGTGGGGCTGACGAATGAAATCATCCTCAAGCCGAAGGTGATGTCGGCAAACGTGCTCACGCGAATCCGGGAAGCGCTCGCCCGGCATGCCGAGCAGGAGGCGCAGCGCATCGAGGTCGTGATCAATGGCGCCACGGCAATCTTGCGGGGCACGGTGCATTCATGGGCGGAGCGCACGGCAGCCCAGGGCGCCGCATGCTCTGCGCCCGGCGTGACCCATGTCGTCAATGAACTCAAGGTTGGCGCTTGAAACACGCAGGGGCGCCGCATCGACATGCGGCGCCCCTTGCGGCTGCGTCAGGGCTATTCGAAGGGCAAGGACTTCTTCTCTTCCGAGAAAGATTCCGGCACTTCGATGCCTCCTGCTTCGGCATCGCGCGGTGCCGCCTCGATAGACTGCCCATGGCCCTCGTTGGGCCGTTCGATATCGGTTCGATTCGGATCCCACCCGCCCCGTCGCGTGCTGTTCGTATCGGCAGCCGCTTCGTCGGGAGGCATCGGCGATCTGACACGCCTTCGTGCAGGCGAAGGTCGGGGAGTCGATCGCTTCTTCATGTCAGTTCTCTCGCGCCGCTATCCCGACTCTGCCTCAGTCCAGGACGATGAGGTCGTTCTCGACCGAAGTCACGCCCGGCACCGACCAGGCGGCATCGCGAACCGCGTACAGCTCGGCGAATGAATGCACGCTGCCGCGCAGCGCGATCTTCGATCCGTCGACCGAGATCCGGATGCGGTCGCTTTCGCGCTGCGCCTGCCGTGCCAACGCTTCCCGCAGTTTCTTTTCGACGTCCGCGGCATGCAGCTTCGGAGAGATCTTCACCAGGTTCGAAACGCCGGTGACGCCCATCAGGGGGCGCACTGCCTGCTCCGCTGCACGGCGCTGGTACTCCCATTCGACCTCGCCGTTCAGCGTCACCCAGCCGGCCTCCACCATCGGCTTGATCTTTTCCTTCGGCACGAGGATGCTCCATTCGAGCGCGTGCTCCACGGCCCGGGCAACGTCGGCATCCGTGCGCTCATCGCCAGCGGGCAGCTTGACCGTCAGTTCGACCGCAAGCGCCTTGACGCCCCGGACGCGTTGCGCCGCGTGCTCGGCGGCCATCTTCTCGGCATGGCTTCCGAGATG
>DATFFA010000061.1:0-10807 GCA_035250605.1 Variovorax sp.
CGTGCTGGCGCGCGAGCCCATCCGCGACGGGCTGCGCGGCGTCGAGACCCTGCTGGCCCCGGGCCCCGACATCGCCCAATGGCCGCGCACGGCGGCCGATGCCGCGCTGGTCTCGTTCGAGCCGCCGCGCCTCTACTACGACCGCGAGCGCGCGCTGTGGACGCCCGAGCCGGCGCAGCTGCCCGTCCTCGCGAGCTGGCTGAAGGCTTCCGGCGTGCGCACGCTGGCCGTCGTGCAGCCCCACGACCAGGGCCGCTTGCCCGAGGCGCTCAAGCGCGGGCTGGCCAGCCTCGACGAGGAGGCGGTGGTGGCGCTGGGCTTCGAGCGCGTGATCATCGTGCGCTCGGCGCGCAAGCCCGCCGCCGCGCGCTTCGCCAATCCGGCCGAGCGGCTGGCGGCCTGGATGCTGTCGATCGCCCGCTTCATGGTGCCGGCCAGCGAGCAGCCGGTGCGCGCCGGCAAGGTGGCCGAGCTGGTGGACGTGGCGCTGCGCATCGCGCCGCCGGGCGTGCACGTGGCCGCGCCAGAGCTGGTGTGGCAGGCGGCGCAGGGCGAGCTCCAGGCGGTGGCCGAGGCGTGGCTGGCGGGTCTGCGGAGCTGATGCGCCGGCGACCGGGGCCTTCACGCACCCGAGGCAAAATCCGGCATCCCAAGCCGCAGCCACCATGCCCAAGACCAAACTTAGCGCCGCCGCCCTGGCCGGCACTGCCGACGATGTCGAGGCGACCTTCTACGAGTCCCTGCAGCGGGGCGACATCGATGCGCTGATGGCCTGCTGGGCCGACGAGGACGAGGTGTTCTGCGTGCATCCGGGCGGCCCGCGGCTGGTGGGCACCAGCGCGATCCGCGCGGCCTTCGAGCAGATGTTCGCCAACGGCGCGATCCATGCCACGCCGGCGCACGTGCGCCGGGTGGAGTCGCTGGCCAGCGCGGTGCACAACGTGCTGGAGCGCATCGAGGTGCTGACGGCCGAGGGCCCGCGCCACGCCTTCGTGCTGGCCACCAACGTCTATCACAAGACCGCGCAGGGCTGGCGCATGGTGGCCCACCACGCGAGTCCGGGAACGGTTCATGCGCCCGACGAGTCCGACGGGATACCGCAGACCCTTCACTGAACCGATGCAGTACGTTGCGCCACTCTGGCTGCCGGGCGGCAACCTCCAGACCATCTGGCCCGCGCTCTGGGCGCGCCGGGTCGAGGCGCCGCTGCCGGCCTACCGACGCGAGCGCTGGACCACCCCGGACGGCGACTTCATCGACGTGGACTTCCTCGCGGCCGAAGGCGAGGGGCCAAAGACGCTGCTGGTGCTGTTCCATGGGCTCGAGGGCTCGTCGAAGAGCCACTATGCCGAAGCCTTCGCGGCCCACGCGCAGTCGCGCGGCTGGGACTACGCGGTGCCGCACTTTCGCGGCTGCAGCGGCGAGATCAACCTGGCGCCGCGGGCCTACCACTCGGGGGATTTCGAGGAGGTGGGCTGGATCCTCGCGCGCCTGCGGGAGCGCCATGTGGGCCCGATGCTTGCCGCCGGCGTTTCGCTGGGCGGCAATGCGCTGCTGCGCTGGGTCGAAGAGGCTGGCGCCGAGGCCTCGAAGGTGGTGAGCGCGGCGGCGTCGATCAGCGCGCCGCTGGACCTGGCGGCCGGCGGCGCAGCCATCGGGCAGGGCTTCAACCGGCTGGTCTATACGCGCATGTTCCTCGCCAGCATGAAGCCCAAGGCGCTGGCCAAGCTGGCCCAGCATCCGGGCCTGTTCGACCGCGCGCAATTGCTGGCGGCCTCGGACCTGCATGCCTTCGACAACGTGTTCACCGCGCCGCTGCACGGCTTTCGCGATACCGACGACTACTGGCGTCGCGCCTCGGCCAAGCCGCACCTGGACGCGATCCGGATCCCGGCGCTGGTGGTGAACGCGACCAACGATCCCTTCGTGCCGGCCGCCAGCCTGCCGCGCCCGGAGGAGGCGGGCCGCCACGTCACGCTGTGGCAGCCGGCCCATGGCGGCCACGTGGGCTTTCCGATGGGGCGGCCGCCGGGCCATGTGCTCGGCATGCCCGAACGGGTCGGCGACTGGCTGGCCCGGCACCTCTGAGCGGCGCACGCGGCGTCGTCCGATGGCGCGGCGCCATGATCCGCGCCAGAATCCGCGGCATGGACGACATCGTCAAACAGGCGCTCGCCAAGTGGCCCAACGTGCCGCACTGCTACGGCTGGCTGGGCCTCGATGCGCGCGGCAACTGGTACCTGCGCGACGACCGCACGCAGGCCGCGGGGGCCTTTCCCGCCGCCAAGGGCTCGCGGCTCGAGCACGAGAAGCTGATCGACTTCATCCAGCGCAACTACGAGCACGACGAGCAGGGCCAGTGGTTTTTCCAGAACGGGCCGCAGCGCGTGTACGTGGAGCTGGAGGCCGCGCCCTGGGTGTGGCGGATCGGCGAGGATTTCTCGGTGCGCTCGCATGCGGGCGGCCCGGTCGAACCCTCCGCCTGCCTGGTCGACGAGCAGGGCCGGCTCTATTTGGTCGCGCCGCCCGGCCTGGGCCTGGTGCACACGCAGGACGTGGGTCATGCGGCCGAGGCCATCGAGCAGGGGCGCTGGGTGCCGGAGAGCGTGCGCGCGGAGGAACTGCCCGCGCGCTTCGGGCATGTCATGAGCCCGGCCGCGGGCCGTCCCGTCCAGGCCGCGCAGTGAAGGAAAGCGCAGGCCCATAAAAAAAGAGCCCGCATGCGGGCTCTTTTGTCGCAGGGGCCGAAGCCCCGATCACGGCTTGGCAGGCGCCGCGGCCGGCGCCGCTGCTGCTGCATTCGAGGCCGCAGCATCCGGTGCGCCTGCGGTGGCCGGACGGTCCGGCACCGGGAACTTGGCGCCGCCGGAATTGGCCAGGTAGACCACCGCACGGCCGATCTCGACGTCTTCGAAATCGCCGCCGCCCTGCGGCGGCATCGCGCCCTTGCCCTTGAGCGCATGCTCCAGCAGCGTGGCGTAGCCCTGGCCGATGCGCGGGCCCCAGGCCGCGGCGTCGTTGAGGTGAGGAGCTCCGGGGATGCCCGGTGCGCCGTGGCAAGCCACGCACTGGGCCTTGAACACCGCCTCGCCGGCGGCCAGCGGCCGGTTGGCGTCGCGGATCTCGATCGAGCCGACCTTCTTGAGGCGCTCGGCGGTCTCGCGGTCGCGTTCTTCCTTGGACACGCCGTAGAGCGCCATGCCGGTGCCCTGGACGTCGCCTGACGGATGGTTGGCCGAGGTCACGTACGAGACCAGCCCAACGATGATCAGGATCGGCGCGATGAAGGAGAAGAAGACCGCCAGCAGCAGTTGTTTGGGGTTCTTGATCGGGCCCGTGTGGGCGTCTTCTGTGGCCTGGTAGTGCGCGTCGTCGCTCATTGGGTCCTCAGTGTGGGGGCTCGTCGGGGGCTTTTTCTAATCAACCGGCGATTATAGAGAGGCGCCCGAAAGCGCCCTCTGACGGTCCTCGCCCGCTCAGCGCGTGGCCCATCCGCCGCCCAGCGTCTTGTACAGCACCACCTGGTTCTGCAGCTGCGCGAGCTGGATCTGCACCGCGGCCTGCTGCGCGCCGTAGAGCGAGCGCTGGGCGTCGAGCAGGTCCAGCGCGCTGGCGATGCCGTTGCGGTAGCGCAGGTCCGAGAGCTTGTAGCGCACTGCCTCGGCCTCCGACTGCGCGCGCAGGGCGCGCAGCTGCTCGCCGAGGGTGGCGCGGCCGGCGAGCGCGTCGGCGACTTCGCGGAAGGCGGTCTGGATCGACTTCTCGTACTGCGCCACCGCGATCTCGCGGCCGGCCTTGGCGGAATCGAGCCCCGCCCGGTTGCGGCCGGCGTCGAAGATCGGCACCGTCAGCTGCGGCGAGAAGGCCCAGGCCTTGGTGCCGCGCTCGAACAGGTTCGAGAACTCGTTGCTGGCAGTGCCGATCGAGGTGGTCAGCGTCACGCGCGGGAAGAACGCCGCTCGCGCCGCACCGATGTTGGCGTTGGCCGCGATCAGCTGCTGCTCGGCGGCACGGATGTCCGGCCGTTCCCCCAGCAGGTCGGAGGGCAGGCCGGCGGGCAGCTGCGCCATCGGCGCGACCGCATCCAGGCCGCGGGCGCCGCCCTCGGTGGCCTCCGGCGGCACCGGCGCGCCGAGCAGCAGGGCCAGCGCGTTCTCGTCCTGCATGCGCAGGCGCCGCTGCTCCGCATAGGAAGCCCGCGCGGTCTCGGCCAGCGAGTCGGCCAGGCGCAGGTCGATCTCCGAGACCACGCCGCTGTCGAAGCGCATGCGGGTGAGCTTCTGCGATTCCTCGCGGGTGGTCAGCGTCTGGCGCGTGAGCGCCAGCAGCTCGTCGTCGGCGATCAGCGTGAGCCAGCCGCTGGCCACGGCGCTGATCAGGCTGATCTGCGTGGCCTTGCGCGATTCTTCGGTGGCGAGGAACTGCGCCAGCGCCTGTTCCTTGAGGCTGGCGACGCGGCCGAAGAAGTCGAGCTCCCAGGCCGTGATGCCGAGGTTGACCGCGTAGCTCGACGCCACGCTGCCGCCCAGCCCCAGCGCCTGCAGGGGGTTCGGGCTGGAGCGCGAGCCGCTGGCCGAGAGATCGACCGCCGGGAACTGCGCCGCGCGCTGGATCTGGAACTGCGCACGCGCCTGCTCGATGTTGAGCACGGCCACGCGCAGGTCGCGGTTGTTGGCCAGGGCGGTCTCGATCAGCTTCGCCAGCCGCGGATCGGTGAAGTAGTCCTGCCAGGCCAGCGTCGAGGCCGGCGAGGGGCTCGTGGCGGCGGGCTGCGCGCCCGGGTAGCTGGCCGGCACCGGCGCCGCGGGGCGCTCGTAGGTCGGGATCAGCGAGCAGCCGGCCAGCATCAGGGCTGCGGCGCCGGCCAGGACGGTGGAAACGAAGCTCTTCTCAATCATGGGCGGGGCTTTCTTCAATGCCTGCAGCCTGGGCATGGCGCCTGTCGACCTCGTGCTGCCGGTCGCTGCCCTTGAACAGGCTGCGCACCACCACGAAGAACACCGGCACGAAGATCACGGCGAGTGCCGTGCCGGTCACCATGCCGCCGATCACGCCGGTGCCGATCGCGCGCTGGCTCGCCGAGCCCGCGCCCGAGGCCAGCACCAGCGGCAGCACGCCGAGGCCGAAGGCCAGCGAGGTCATGATGATCGGCCGGAACCGCAGGTGGGCGGCGGCCAGGGCCGACTCCACCACCCCGCGGCCCTGCGCCTGGAGGTCCTTGGCAAACTCGATGATCAGGATCGCGTTCTTCGCGGACAGGCCGATGATGGTGATCAGGCCGACCTGGAAGTACACGTCGTTCGAATAGGCGCGCATCAGCGTCGCGAGCAGCACGCCCAGGACGCCCAGCGGCACCACCATGATCACCGACAGCGGGATGGTCCAGCTTTCGTACAGCGCGGCCAGGCAGAGGAACACCGCCAGGATCGAGAAGACGTACAGGATGATCGCCTGCGCGCCCGCGAGCTTTTCCTCGCGCGACTGGCCCGTCCATTCGTAGCCGAAGCCCGGGGGCAGCTGTGCGGCGAGCTTCTCCATCTCCGCCATCGCGGCGCCCGAGCTATAGCCCGGCGCGGCCGAGCCCGAGATGCGGATCGCCGGATAGCCGTTGTAGCGCACCGTCTGCTGCGCACCCGTCACCCAGCGCGTGCTGGCGAAGGCCGACAGCGGCACCGGCTCGCCCCTGGTGTTGCTGGCGTTGAGGCGCAGCAGGTCGTCCGGCTGCATGCGCGCCGGCGCATCGGCCTGCACCACCACCCGCTGCAGCCGGCCCTGGTTCGGGAAGTCGTTCACGTAGGTCGAGCCCAGCGCCGTCGACAGCGTGGTGTTGATGGCGTCGAAGCTCACGCCCAGCGCGTTCGCCTTGTCGCGGTCGATGTCGATCTGCAGCTGCGGTGCGTCCTCCAGGCCGTCCGGACGCACCTGCGTCAGGAGCGGGCTCTTGCCGGCCATGCCCAGCAGCTGGTTGCGTGCGTTCACCAGCGCCTCGTGGCCGGCTCCGCCGCGGTCCTGCAGGCGGAAGCTGAAGCCGCTGGCATTGCCCAGCTCGGGAATGGGCGGCGGCGACAACGGGTAGATGAAGGCGTCGCGGATGCCCGACAGCCCACCGAAGGCGCGGCCGGCCAAGGCCTCGGCCGAATGGGCCGGGTCGTGCCGCTCCTTCCAGTCCTTGAGCGTCACGAAGGCGAGGCCGGCGTTCTGGCCCTGGCCCGAGAAGCTGAAGCCCAGCACGCCGACCATGCTCTCCACCTCGGGCTGCTTCAGCATGTACTTCTCGACGTCCTGCATCACCGACAGCATGCGTTCCTTGGTCGCGCCCGGCGGCAGCTGCACGTTCACGATGAGGTAGCCCTGGTCCTCCTGCGGCAGGAAGGAGGTGGGCAGCTGCCGGTACACCAGCACCACCGCGCCGATGATGGCCGCGTAGATCAACAGGTAGCGCGCCGCGCGCTTGAGGATGCGCGCCACCAGGCTCTCATAGCCCTTGGCGGTGCGCGCGAAGCCGCGGTTGAACCAGCCGAAGAAGCCGCGCTTCTCGTGGTGGTGGCCGGCCTCCACCGGCTTCAGCAGCGTGGCGCACAGCGCCGGCGTGAGCGACAGCGCCAGGAAGGCCGAGAAGCCGATCGAGGCCACCATCACCGCCGAGAACTGCCGGTAGATGTTGCCCGTGGAGCCCGCGAAGAAGGCCAGCGGCACGAACACCGAGATCAGCACCACCGTCACGCCGATGATGGCGCCCGAGATCTGGCGCATCGCCTTGCGCGTGGCCTCGAGCGGGGAGAGGCCTTCCTCGCTCATGATGCGCTCGACGTTCTCCACCACCACGATCGCGTCGTCCACCACGATGCCGATCACCAGCACCATGCCGAACATGGTCAGCACGTTGATCGAGAAGCCCAGCGCCAGCAGGACGCCGAAGGTGCCCAGGAGCGCGATCGGCACCACCACGGTCGGGATGAGCGTGTAGCGCCAGTTCTGCAGGAACAGGAACATGACCAGGAACACCAGCGCCACCGCCTCGAACAGCGTCTTCACCACCTCGGTGATGGAGATGTTCACGAAACGCGAGCTGTCGTAGGGAATGGTCCACTTCACGCCCTGCGGGAAGTAGCGCTCCAGCTCGGTCATCTTGGCGCGGATCGCCTTGGCCGACTGCAGCGCGTTGCCGCTGGGGGCGAGCTGCACGCCGATGCCCACCGCCTGCTCGCCGTTGAGGCGCGCCGAGGTCGAATAAGCCTGGCCGCCGAGCTCGATGCGCGCCACGTCCTTGAGCCGCACGGCCGAGCCGTCGGTGTTGGCGCGCAGCACGATGTCGCCGAACTGCGAGGTCGTGGTGAGCTGCCCGTTGACCACCACCGTGGCCGCGATCGCCTGGCCCGGGACGTTGGGCAGGTCGCCGATGGTGCCGGAGGAGACTTGCGCGTTCTGCGCGCGGATCGCGGCGTTGACCTCGGCCGCCGACAGGTTGTAGCCCTGCAGCCTGGCCGGGTCGATCCAGATGCGCATCGCACGCTCGGTGCCGAACAGCTGGGCCTGGCCGATGCCGGCCACCCGCTGCAGCTCGGGCACCACGTTGCGCGATGCGTAGTCGCCCAGCGCCGTCGTGTCGATCGCCGGGTTGTCGGAGGACAGCATCGTGAACAACAGGAAGTTGTTGCGCGACTTGTCCACGCGCACGCCCTGCTGCGTCACCGCCGCCGGCAGCCGCGGCGTTGCGCGCGACAGGCGGTTCTGCACGTCCACCTGGGCGAGATCGGCGTTGGTGCCGGTCTCGAAGGTGATGGTGATGGTGCCGGTGCCGTCGGCCTGCGCCACCGATTCCATGTAGATAAGGCCGGGGGAGCCGTTCATCTCGCGCTCGATGACCGACAGCACGCTGTCCTCCAGCGTCTGGGCCGAGGCGCCGGGATAGGCGACGTTGACGACGATGGCCGGCGGTGCCACCGGCGGGTACTGCGCGATCGGCAGCTGCGTGATGGACACGGCGCCCACCACGATCACGAACAGTGCGATCACCCACGCGAAGATGGGCCGGTCGATGAAGAACTTTGCCATGCGGGCGCGCTCCTTACGGCTTCGCGGCCGGAGCCGAGGGAGCGTTCGCGGGGGCAGCCGCGGCCGCGGCGGATTGAGGCGCCGGCGCCGTCCACGGCACCGCCTTCACCGGCGCGCCGGGCGGCATCATCATCAGCTTCTGGAAGCCGTCGACCATCACCTGCTCGCCGGCCTTGAGGCCTTCGGTCACCACCCACTGGTTGTTCTGGGCCGCGGTGATCTTCACCGTGCGCTTGTGCATCTTGCCTTCGGCATCGACCACGGTCAGCGTGTCGCCCTGCTGGGTGCGCGTGACTGCCTGCTGCGGCACCGTGATCGCGTTGGTGGCCTGGGCCTGCTCCACCTTCACGCGGACGTAGAGGCCGGGCAGCAGCTCGCCCTTCGGGTTCGGCACCTCGGCGCGCAGCGTGACCTGGCCGGTGGTCGAGTCGACCGTGAGGTCGGAGAACAGCAGCTTGCCGGGCAGCGCGTACTCGGTGCCGCCTTCGAGCTCGATGCGCACGCTGGCGGCGTCGCCGCCGCTCGCGCGCTTGAACTGGCCCGCCTCCATCGCGCGGCGCAGCTTGAGCACCTCGTTGGCCGATTGCGTGAAGTTCACGTACATGGGGTTGATCTGCTGGATCACGGCCAGCGCAGTGGCGTCGCCCTGGCCCACGAGCGCGCCTTCGGTCACCAGCGCGCGGCCGATGCGGCCGGAGATCGGCGCCGTGACGCTGGCGTAGCCCAGGTTGATCTTGGCCGTCTGCACCGAGGCGCGGGCCACCGCGATGTCCGCATCCGCCGTCTTCGCGGCGGCCACCGCGTTCAGGTATTCCTGCTTGCTGACCGCGTTGGCTTCCACCAGCGGCTTGTAGCGCTCGGCCAGGGCCTTGGCCTGCACCGCATTGGCCTCGGCGCGTGCCAGGCCGGCCTGCGCGCTCTGTGCGGTGGCCAGGTAGGGCGCGGGGTCGATGCGGAACAGCGGCTGGCCGGCCTTCACGTCACTGCCTTCGCGGAACAGCCGCTCCTGCAGGATGCCGGCCGCGCGGGCGCGCACCTCGGCCACGCGCGAGGCCTCGAGCCGGCCGGGCAGCTCGGTCAGCAGGCCGACGTCGGTCGGCGTCGCCACCACCACCCCCACCTCGGGCGGCGGCGGTGCCCCGCCGCCGGCACCGCCGCCCTTTGCGCCGGCGGCCGGCGCTTCGCTCTTGCCGCAAGCGGCGAGCGACAGCATTGCGGCGGTTGCGAGGGCGGCAAAGGTGGTGCGGCGCGACATGGACAACAACGAATGACGCGGGACATGCAGGAGAGGCATGCGATTCCTTTGAAGCAGAGACGGGGAACGGCGCGTGGTCGCAGCGAGTGCCTATAGCAATACGGCGAGCCTGGCCATCAGGAGGGACCCGAGTTTACATACATTCGTGAATGTATAGTCACAACCCTCACGAGTTCGGTTGTTTTACAAGTTTCGAGTCAAAGGAGCAAAGTGGTCCGTCGTACCAAGGAAGAGGCGCTGGCGACCCGGCATCGGCTGCTCGATGCCGCGGAGGTGCTGTTCCAGTCTCGAGGGGTTTCGCAGACCACCCTGCAGCAGATCGCGCAGGAGGCCGGCGCCACGCGTGGTGCGATCTACTGGCACTTCAAGGACAAGCCGGACCTCTTCAACGCCATGATGGAGCGCGTCACGCTGCCGCTGGAGTCGGCCACCCGCGAGGCCAGCGCGGCCAACGATGACCCGCTGGCGGCGATCGAGCAGGTGATGGTGCAGGCTTTGAGCCTGATGACCACCGATCCCCAGGTGCGGCGGGTCTTCGAGGTGGCCACACTCAAGGTCGAGTACACGGACGAGATGGCCCCGGTGCTGCAGCGGCATCGCAGCGCCCGGAATGAATGCGTGGCGGACTTCGTGCATGCGCTGCAACATGCGGCGAGCCGGGCGGGAATCGAGCTGCCCATCCCCGCGAAGACTGCAGCGTACGGGCTGCATGCGGTGATCAGCGGGCTGATCCAGGACTGGCTGCTGGAGCCTGGGGCGTTCGATCTCGTGCCGGCGGGGCGGCATCTGTTCAATGTCTATCTTGCGGGGCTGGGGTTCGAGCGCAGGCCGGGGGTGGGCGCGGGGGCGGGGAACTGCAAGGGGGCTGCGTGATCAGTGATAATGGCAGGCTTCGGCCGCTGGGCCGGAGACCCATCTCGCTGTATTTCAATGGATAGAATTCGGCCCTCCGAAGGCTGAGATCCAGGTTCGATTCCTGGCGGCGGGACCAGACACAAGACCGAAAGCTATCAAAAGCTTCCGGTCTTTTTCGTTGAGTGCGTTCCAAACAAGCGCAGCTCTACAGCGGGTGCATGTAGGAGCGGGCCCCGCAGGGATCACAGCGAGAGCGCACTTGCGCCCTGCCCCGTTTTGCGGAAGTGTCTTCTGCATTTGGTGGATTGCCCGTGCTTGCCTGCACGAAGAAGCCGGTGAGAGCCCGTGCGCGGCAGCCCGCCGGCAGCCCGGGCATCCGCCTTGCTCGCAGACGCAGCACCACCACCCAGCCTGGAAGCCAGAAAGATGAAGCAAAGCAGAGCGCGATCTGAGCACCTCGGCCCTCCGGGTCGCACCGTCGAGCCGAGGCCCGAGCCGGCCCTGTCGGAAGCGGGCGTTGCCCGCGCCTACAGGCGCCTCGCGCCGGTGTACGACCTGCTGTTCGGACAAGTGCTCGAGCCCGGACGACGCCGCATGGCGGAGGTCATCCGCACGCTGCAGCCCGCCTCGCTGCTGGAGGTC
>DATFFA010000062.1:0-2644 GCA_035250605.1 Variovorax sp.
CCGCGCCGCGCGTGGGCGCGGGTGCGGCCCGGCGCGGTGCCACCGCCGCCGAGGAGGAGGCGCCCTCGCATCGCTCCATCGTTTCGCGCACGCGCAAGGACGCGGCCGACCTGCGCGACCGCCTGTTCCAGCCGAGTGCGATCGGCCTGCCCGACGAATTCCCGCCGCAAGAGGAGGTGCGCCAATACCTGCCCGCCTACACCCGGGCCGGCCTGATCCTGGACCAGGGCCGGGAGGGCGCCTGCACCGGCTTCGGCCTGAGCTGCGTCGTCAACTACCTGCGCTGGGTCAAGGCCGGCCTGCCGCCGAAGATGGATTCGGTAAGCCCGCGCATGCTCTACACGCTGGCGCGCCGCCATGACGAGTACGAGGGCGAGAACTACGAGGGCTCGAGCTGCCGCGGCGCGCTCAAGGGCTGGTTCAACCACGGCGTCTGCCTGGAGCCGGACTGGCCCTACCTGCCCGAGAAATCGAACCCCGCCACCTACGGCTATGCGAGCCGGGCCGCGCAGAACACGCTGGGCATCTACTACCGCATCGACACCCGTTCGATCACCGACGTGCAGGCCGCGATCGCGCAGCACCGCGCGGTCTTCGTCTCGGCCTTCACGCACCCGGGCTGGGACGCGGTGCCGATCACTTCGGCGCCGAAGCGCCATGCGGACCTGCCGCTCATCGCCTTCGACGGCCGGCGTTCCGAGACGGGAGGCCATGCCTTCGCCCTCATCGGCTTCAATGCGCAGGGCTTCATCCTGCAGAACTCCTGGGGCAGGAACTGGGGCGCCGGCGGATTCGCGGTGCTGGGCTACCTCGACTGGCTGGCGCATGCGATGGACGCCTGGGTGGTCTCGCTGGGCGTGCCCGGCGTGATCGCCGGCCGGCTGGCCGTGGGCGGCAGCGGCGCCGCGGGCCTCACCGGCGCCGACCGCAGCCAGTGGTGGGACACCGGCCTGGCCTACCAGCACAGCGTGGTGCTGGGCAACGATGGCCGCGTGAGCCGCTACCTCACGGAAGACGAGCCGCCGCGCAAGCTGCAGCAGCAGGCCTGCGTGCTGCCGGACGACTGGTTCCGCAGGCAGGCGTCGGCGCGCAAGCGCCTGGTGCTCTACGTGCACGGGGGGCTCAACAGCGAGGAAGAGGCGATCAAGCGCGCCAGCGCCATGGGCCGCTACTTCACCGGCAACGGCTGCTATCCGCTGTTCCTGGTGTGGAAGACGGGTTTTCTCGAATCGGTGGCCAGCCTCATCGCAGACGCCTTTCGCCGCGAGCCCGCCCGTGCCGGCTTCGGCGAGTGGTTCAGCGAGCAGACCGACCTGCTGGTCGAGAAGAGCGTCGGACGGCCGGCGGCACGGCCCTTGTGGAGCGAGATGAAGGAGAACGCCGGCTTGGCCTTCGCCGATCGGCGCGGCGGCGACCTGCTGCTGGATGCAATGCAGGCGCTGGGCAGCAACTGGGGTGCGCAGTTCGAGCTGCACCTGGTCGGCCACTCGGCCGGCGCCATCGCCATCGGCCACCTGCTCACGGCGCTGGCCGCACGCAAGCGAGCCGGCCGCGATGGCGGACTGAGCGAGCGCGTCGCCTCGGTGAACCTCTATGCACCGGCCTGCTCCGTCGCTTTCGCCAACCGCCACTATGCCGGCGACACGGCGCTGATGGAGCGGCTGCACCTGGAACTGCTCACGGACGAGGTCGAGCGCCGAGACACGGTGGGCCCCATCTATCGCAAGTCGCTGCTGTATCTGGTCTCCAATGCGCTGGAGGCCGATCTGCACACGCCGATCCTGGGGCTGGACCGCGTCAACGACGAGAGCTATTCGGGCTGGGACGGCTCGTCCGACACGGGCGAGGCGCTTGCGGTTTGGCGCCAGGCCGCCAAGGCCGTGAAGCTCGAGGCGCGCACCTGGCGGGTGCAGGAGCCACGCATCGAGGTGGCGCTCGATGCCGACGGCCAGCCGGTGCTGCAGCCGGCGACACATGGGGGCTTCGACAACGACGTGCCGCTGATGACGCGCACGCTCGAGCGCATCACCGGTGCGAAGCTGGCGCTGCCGGTGGACGACCTGCGGGGCTTCTGAGTGGAGGGCGGCTTAGCATCCCCGTCCATGCGCATCGTCATCGACACCAACATCGCCCTCGACCTCCTGGTCTTCGACGACCCGGGCTGCGCAGCGCTGCTTGCCGCGCTCGATCTGGGCGAGCTGCAATGGATCGCCACCACCGCAATGCGCAAAGAGCTTGCGCGCGTGCTCGACTATCCGCTGGTGGCTGCGCGCCTCGCCCGCAACGGCCGCGATGCGGCGCTCGTGCTCGCGGCCTTCGACCGGCGCGTGCATCCGGTGGACAAGCAGCCCGCCCGCGCGCCCTGCCTGTGCCGCGACCCCGACGACCAGATCTTCATCGACCTCGCGGTGGCGCAGGGCGCGCGATTGTTGAGCAAGGACCGCGCGCTGCTCGAGATGCGCGGGCCGCTCGCGCGCCTGGGCGTCGAGGTCGCCATCCCCGGCGGCTGATGCCGGCTACCGCCGCGTCGGCGCGGCATCGCTGCAGTACCAGCGCCACAGCAGCCGCGCCACCGCCCGCGAGCGCTGCGTGTCCCGGCCCCAGCGACGTCCCGAGGGCAGATGCCGCAGCCAGCGCATGCGCC
>DATFFA010000063.1:0-27261 GCA_035250605.1 Variovorax sp.
CGCTCCGGCACCAGCACCAGCACAGGCGCCGGCGCCGGCACCGGCACCGGCACGTGCGGCCGCCGTGCCCAGCGGATCGCGCCTGCAACTCGAGGCCATGGAGCCGGCCTCGGTCGCGCAGCCCGGCCTCAAGACCACGCGCGAGCTGACGCTCCCCGCTGCCGAGGACCCGGCCCGCCGCAGCGCTGCCGCTGCAGAATGGCGAGCCCTCAACACCGAGCCCGAGGCGGCGCAGCGCGAAGCGCAGCGCATGCAGGCGCTGGAGGCCACGTTGACTGCGCTGCGTGAGCAAACGGCGCAGAACCAGCGCGCGCTGCTCGAACTGCGGACCGAACTCGTGCAGGCGCGTGAGGAGCGTTACCGCAACCCGCTGGTCTATGCCCTGCTCGGCCTGCTGCTGCTCGCGCTGATCGGCGTCCTGCTTCTTTGGCGACTTGCTGCGCGCCGGGCCGAGTCCGCCTGGTGGCGCGAGCCGGCGCCCAGGGGCGACGAGGGGCCAACCCGTCCGGGCACCTTGGGCAAGTTGCTCGACGACGAAGAGGTCGAGCCTCCCGCCCGGCGGCGCAGCGCGAACGCCACCAGCTTCGGTGCAGCCACCTTCGCGGGGGCACTGGAGCCCGAGGAGGACAGCGGCTTCGGCCAGTCCCATCCGCCCCATTCCGCGCGCACGTCCGATGGTCATCCCTTGCGGCCGGTCAACACCGAAGAGCTGTTCGATGTCCAGCAGCAGTCCGACTTCTTCCTCTCGCTGGGCCAGCACGACCAGGCGATCGCGGTACTGCGCGAGCACATCGCCACCAGTCCGGGCACCAGCGCCCTGGCTTACCTCGACTTGCTGCGCATCTACCACTCGCTCGAACGCAAGGAAGACTATGCGCGCCTGGCCGACGAATTCGAGCGTGCCTTCAATGCCTACGTGCCCAAGTTCGAGCAGTTCGATCAAACGGGCAAGGGCCTGGAGCACTACCGCAGCGCGCTCGCGCGCATCGAATCGCAATGGCCTGCGCCCGGCACCCTGGCACTGATCGAGGAACTGATCTTCCGCAAGCCCGGGGTGAATGAAGAAGACGAGGCTTTCGACCTCGCCGCCTACCAGGAACTGCTGCTGCTCTATTCGGTTGCCAAGGAGGTGATCGACCCGGACAGCGCGCCGCCTGCGCCGGTCACGCCGCATTCCTTCGTCGACACCTTCGGCCATGAGCCACTGGCCACCACGCCCGCACCGCTCGCAGCGGAGCGTCCGCCCGAGCCGCTCGAGGACGGGCCGATGCTGCCGGCCTCGATCTACGGCGCGATCGACGACTCGCTGGGGCACGAGACCGTGCTGGCTCCGGACGGCCCCGCGCCGGCGCCGGCGGTCCCGAGCCGCGAGTCGGCGCGTGTCCAACCCGGCGCCAGCCTGGACCTGGCCGATTTCGACCGGACGGCCTTCGAGACCATGCGCGCGCCCATCGACACGCCCAAGCCGGCGCCTTCGACCGATCCGAATGTGATCGATTTCGAGCTCTTCGATCCGGACACCGAGGCCGAGATCGCGCCCAAGCCGGTCAAGCGCTGACGGCGGCGCTGCGGGCCTGGAACCGGTCGACGGCCAGGCTCAGCAGCAGCGCGCAGACCAGCATCGCGAAGCCGGCCCAGCTCATCCAGGCGATCGCGTCGTGGGCGAGCAGCCAGCCGCCGGCGGCGGCGCCCACGGCCTGCCCCACGTAGATCCCGGAGCTGTTGAGCGCGACCGAGCCCGGCGCGAGCGCCGGCGCCATCGACACCAGGCGCGCCTGCTGCGCCGAGTTGGTGGCGAAGCAGCCCAGGCCCCACGGCACCAGGATCAGCGCCAGCCCGGCGAGCGTGACGCCGAGCGGCCACAGCAACAGGCTCAGCGCGATCAAGCAGGTGGTGACGAGCACCATGCGCGGCGCGCCCACGCGGTCGATGGTTCTGCTCACGAGCATGTTGCCCAGCAGGCCGCAGACGCCGAACCAGGCCCACACGAGGCCGAGAGAGGTGGCATCGGCGCCGACGGTGCTGCGCAACACGGGAGCGAAATAGCTGAGCAGCACGAACTGGCCCGAGCCCTGCAGCGCGGTGACGGCCACCACGCCCATCAGCAGCGGACTCCTGAGCACCTGCGCCCAAGCGGCGCGCGTCAGTGCCGGCGGGCGGATGCCGGTCGGCAACTGGCGCCAGATCCAGACCGCACTCAGCACCGACAACACGGCGATCGCGATGAAGGCCGTGCGCCAGCCGAAATGGCCCCCGACCCAGGTGCCCAGCGGCAGGCCGAGCACCGAGGCCATGGACCAGCCGAGAAAGACGAAGGTCACGGCACGGCCGCGCTGCTCCAGCGGGACCAGCAGGGAGACGCAGGCCGCGGCCTGGGGCGTGAAGATGGCCGGCGAGATGACGGTCAGCATGCGAACTGCCAGCAGTCCGCCGAAGCTCGGCATCAAGGTCGCGGCCACGTGGCCGGCTGCGTACCAGAGCATGGTGCAGGCCAACAGCACCCGCCGGTCCCAGCCCGCGACCACGGCGGCCAGCAGGGGTGCGCCGAAGCACACCACCGCCGCCGCGGCAGTGATCAACTGGCCGGCCGTGGCCGCGCTGACCTGCAGCGAAGTGCTGAGCTCGTTGAGCGTGCCGGGCACCACCATGATCCCGGTGCCGATCACGAAGTTGCCTGCCAGCAGCGCCCAGAGGGACGCCGGCAGGCCGGGGCGCTTCAACGTCGCACCTGCAGCGCGCCCGGATTGACGATGTTGGTGGGGTTGCCCTTGATGAAGCTCACGACGTTGTCGAAGGCTTGGCCGAAGTACATCTCGTAGCTGTCCTGTTCGACGTAGCCGATGTGCGGCGTGCAGATGCAGTTTTCCAGCCGCAGCAGGGCGTGGCCCTGCAGGGGCGGCTCGCTCTCGAAGACGTCGATGGCCGCCAGTCCGGGCCGGCCGCGGTTGAGCGCGGCGAGCAGCGCGTCCTGCTCCATCAGCTCGGCGCGCGAGGTGTTGACGAAGAGGGCGGTGGGCTTCATGCGCGAGAGGTCCTCGAGCGTGACCAGACCGCGGGTCTCCTCGGTGAGCCGCAGGTGGATGGACAGCACGTCGGCTGCGGCGAAGAAGGCTTCGCGGTTGAGCGCCACCTGGAAGCCGTCGGAGCGCGCGCGCGCACAGCTTTCCTCGCGTCCCCAGATCACGACCTGCATGCCGAAGGCCTGCCCGTAACGCGCCACCAGTTGGCCGATGCGGCCATAGCCCCAGATGCAGAGCGTCTTGCCCTTGAGCACGGAACCCAGCCCGAAGTTGGCCGGCATGGAAGCGGATTTGAGGCCCGACTGCTGCCAGGCGCCATGCTTGAGGTTGCTGATGTACTGCGGCAGCCGGCGCATTGCCGCCATGATCAGCGCCCAGGTGAGTTCGGCCGGCGCAAGCGGCGAACCCGAGCCCTCGGCGACCGCCACGCCGTGCTCCGTGCAGGCATTGACGTCGATGTGCTGGCCGGCGCGCCCGGTCTGCGAGATGAGCTTGAGCTTGGGAAGCTTTTCGATGAGCTGGCGCGAGATCTGGGTGCGTTCGCGGATCAGCACGATCACGTCGGCGTCCTTGAGCCGCACCGAGAGTTGCCCGATGCCCTTGACGGTGTTGGTGTAGACCTTGGCGGCATACGCGTCGAGCTTGGAGGCGCAGCGCAGCTTGCGCACTGCGTCCTGGTAGTCGTCGAGGATCACGATGTTCATGGCGTGCCATTGTGCCTCGCACCATCCGCGGGGCTGCGTGCCGTGCGCCAGAAGCGCAGGGCGCTTCTGGGATATGGCCGCGGCATGCTCGCGAAATCCGTGTGGAATGCCGGCGGAATTGCCCGCGGAGCGCCCGCGCAAGTTTGCGCGGATCTGCCCGCGCCTCGGGCGCTCAGCGCGCCTGGCAGTGGGTCGCTGTACTCAATGCAGGCGGCCCGACGACGGCGTTGCGCCGGCTGCTTCCAATGCGGCCAGCCGATCGAGCTCGGCGCAGACATCGGCCATGCGGCCGGAGATCACGACCCGGCCCGTGCCCGGGCCGTTGGGTTGCGCATCGACCATGCGCACCACGCGCAGCGGCCGAGCCGGCGCTGAAAAGTGGGACAAATGGGACAAGTGAGACGTTGGCGCGGCAGGCCGCGCGGCGCAACTGGGCCGGATGCCGACGTAGCGCAGGCCAGAGGCGCTGCGGCGGCGCGACGGCATCCAGCGGCTGGCCAGCGATTGAAGGGGCGTGAACAGGTCGACGAGGCTGAGCAGAGCGATTCCCATGTGAACTCCATGAAGGTCAGAGATTGAACACAGGCAGGATTGCTGTCATCGGCCGCGACAGGGTGATGGCCCTTGGCCATACGCCCGCCACCTGTCGCAGCCGGTGGGACGGCAAGGGCCGATTTCGCCCATGCCGCCTTGTGCGGATCTACATCAGCATCGTGTTGCGGATGAGGCCGACAGCCAGGCCTTCGATCTCGAAAGGCTCGCCGGGCTGCACGATGATGGTGGGGTAGTCGGGGTTCTCGGCGTGCAGCTCGATAACCTGCTTGTTGCGCTTGAGGCGCTTGACCGTGACCTCGTCGCCCAGCCGTGCCACGACGATCTGGCCGTTGCGGGCTTCCTTGGTGGCCTGCACGGCCAGCAGGTCGCCGTCCATGATGCCGGCGTCGCGCATGGACATGCCGCGCACCTTGAGTAGGTAGTCCGGCTGGCGCTGGAACAGGGTGTTCTCGACGTAGTAGGTCTGGTCCACGTGCTCCTGCGCCAGGATGGGCGAGCCCGCGGCCACGCGGCCGATCAGCGGCAGGGCGAGCTGTGCCATGCCGGGCAGCGACAACGAGAACTGGTTGTTGCGCGATTCGTTCAGCGAGCGCAGTGCGTCGCCCTTGAGGCGGATGCCGCGCGACGTGCCGCTCACGAGTTCGATGACGCCCTTGCGCGCCAGGGCCTGGAGGTGTTCCTCGGCCGCATTGGCGGATTTGAAGCCCAGTTCGGCGGCGATCTCGGCGCGCGTGGGCGGCGCGCCGGTGCGCGCGATGGCGCTTTGGATCAAGTCCAGAATCTGTTGCTGGCGGGCGGTAAGCTTGGCGGCGAACTGCATTGACGACTCCTTGCGGCACTGGCTGCATATCCAGTACCTGTATTTTTAACCAGTTTCAGGAGCTTTGGCAAGCCATGGCCGACAACGACAGCGAAATCAGGCGACGCGTGATCGTGCTGGGCACGGGCGGCACGATCGCGGGCCGCGCTGGCAGCGCGGGCGACAACGTGGGCTACACCGCCGGTCAGGTGGGCGTGACCGAGCTGCTGGAGGGCATCGCCGCGCCCGCCGGCATCGTGCTGCAGACCGAGCAGGTGGCGCAGGTCGACAGCAAGGACATGAGCTTCTCGATCTGGCGCCGGCTGGCCGAACGCTGCGCCCATTGGCTGGCCGAGCCCGATGTCGCCGGTCTGGTCGTCACCCACGGCACCGACACGCTGGAGGAAACCGCCTTCTTCCTTCAGTCGGTGCTGGCGCCTTCCAAGCCGGTCGTGCTCACCTGCGCGATGCGGCCGGCCACGGCGCTGACGCCCGATGGCCCGCAGAACGTTCGCGATGCCGTCGCCGTTGCCGCGAGCCCGGGTGCGCGGGGCGTCGTGGCGGTCTGCGCGGGCACGGTACACAGCGCCTTCGATGTGCAGAAGGTGCATACCTACCGCATCGACGCCTTCGATTCCGGCGATGCGGGACCCGTGGCTTATGTGGAGGAGGGCGCCTTGCGCGAGCTCAGGAGCTGGCCGACCTCGCCGTCCGAGCCGGCCCGCCGTTGCTTCGAGCTGATGCGGCAGGCCGAGCGCTGGCCCCGCGTGGAGATCGTGCTCAGCCACGCAGAGGCGCGCGGCAGCATCGTCGATGTGTTGATCCAGGAGCGACAGCCAGGTGCTGCGGAGCCGGTGCAGGGCCTGGTGCTGGCGGCCACCGGCAACGGCACCCTGCACGAATCGCTCGAAGCAGCCGCGCTGCGGGCACAGGCGGCGGGCATTGCGGTGGTGCGTGCCACCCGCTGCATGCAGGGGCGCATTCTTCCCACGCCTGGCGCTGTGCTGCGCGATGCGGGCGCGCTGACCCCCGTGAAGGCGCGCATCGCGCTGGCGCTGGAACTGATGGCGACTCAGCCCGGCGGCTGAAGGCATGTTCGAGGCCCTGCGCTCGCATGCCTGGGTCTACCCGGCGCTGGAGGTGGTGCATATCGTGGGCATCGCGCTGCTGCTCGGCAACCTGGTGGCGCTCGAAATGAGGGTGTTCGGGCGCGCTGTCGCCTTGCCGGTGCAAGCCATGGCGAGGCTGTCGCTCTCGATCGCCATCGGCGGCTTCGGGCTCGCGGCCGCCAGCGGTTCGCTGATGTTCGCCACCCAGCCGGCGGAGCTGCTGGCCAACCGCGCCTTCCTGGTCAAGATGGGCCTGCTGCTGGCCGCCGGCCTGAACGCCGGGTGGTTCCATGCGCGCGGGTCGCTGCGCAAACTCGATGCGCTGGCGCGGGTACAAATGCTGATGTCTACTGCGATCTGGCTGGCCGTCGTGTTCTGCGGCCGATGGATCGCGTACTGAAGAAGGAGCTTGTCCGATGAAACGTCGCCGCATCGTCTTCGCCGCTGCATCCTTGCCGCTGGCCACCCCGCTCGTTTTTGCGCACCATGGCTGGAGCAGCTTCGATCAGGACCGTCCGATCTACCTCGAGGGGCGGGTGGCGAGCGCGCGCTGGCAGAACCCGCATGCGGAACTGTTGATCGATATCCCGCCCGGGCTGAAGGTGCCGGCCGACCTGGCGAAGCGGACGTTGCCGCCGCAGAGCGCACCGGTCGATGGGCCGGGCCTGCTCGCACGGGCCGCGGTGCCTCGCCGCCTGGATCGCCAGTGGGAGCTCGAGCTCGCGCCACTGACGCGCTTGGAAGCCTGGAAGGTCGCGGAGATCAAGCCAGGCACCACCGTCTCGGCGGTGGGCTTCACCTTCAAGGAGGAAAAGGGCGAGGCGGTGATGCGCGTCGAGTACCTGTTCGTCGACGGCAAGGTCTACGGGCTGCGCTCCAGCCCGGCCTGAGGGTCGATCAGCTCGTCAGGGCAGCCAGGGCGCGCTGGGTGATTTCTTCGACCGTGCCGACGCCGCTGATCGCGCGGTACTTCGGCGCGGCAGCGGGCTCGGCCTTCTCCCAAGCCGCGTAGTAGTCGACCAGCGGCCGGGTTTGCTGGCTGTAGACGTCGAGCCGGTGGCGCACGGTCTCTTCCTTGTCGTCGTCGCGCTGGATCAGGTCTTCGCCCGTGACGTCGTCCTTGCCCTCGACCTTCGGCGGATTGAACTTGACGTGGTAGGTGCGCCCGGACGCCGGGTGCGAGCGGCGGCCGCTCATGCGCTCGATGATGTCGGCGAAGGGCACGTCGATCTCGAGCACGTAGTCGAGCTTGACGTTGGCCGCGCGCATGGCGTCGGCCTGCGGAATGGTGCGCGGGAAGCCGTCGAAGAGAAAGCCGTTGGCGCAGTCCGGCAGCGCGAGGCGCTCCTTGACCAGGTTGATGATCAGGTCGTCGCTCACCAGCGCACCGGAGGCCATCACTGCCTTGGCCTGCAGGCCCAGCGGCGTGCCGGCCTTGACGGCGGCGCGCAGCATGTCGCCGGTCGAGATTTGAGGAATGCCGTATTTCTGGCAGATGAAGGCAGCCTGCGTGCCCTTGCCCGCACCGGGGGCGCCCAACAAAATCAGTCTCATGGTGTCCTCGGACGGTTCTTCGATCTTCTGTCGCGTCCCGCATGCCGGCAAAGGCATTGCATGGGCGGAGTTGCTTCGAGGATAGCACGCGCTCTCGGGCGAACCCGCGCGATTGCGGACGGATCAGGCGGTGCCGAACAGGGCGCGGACGCGCGCCAGATCTTCGGGCGTATCGATGCCGGGGCCAGGCGCATGCGCGCTCACGTGCACCGCGATGCGGTGCCCGTGCCACTGTGCACGCAACTGCTCGAGCGCCTCGGTGGCCTCGACCGGTGCCGGCGGGAGACTCGGGAACTGCCGCACGAAGGCCGCGCGGTACCCGTAGATGCCGATGTGGCGCAGCGGCGCCGGTGAGGTCGGCAAGGCCGTCGGCCCGTTCTTCGCGAAGCCGTCACGCCACCACGGGATCGGTGCCCGGCTGAAGTAGAGCGCATTGCCCCGGGCGTCGAGCACGGTCTTGACGACGTTGGGGTTGAGGAAGTCCTCGAGCGAGTCGATCGCGTGCGCGGCCGTGCTCATCGCGGCATCGGGGTGGGAGGCGAGGGTCTCGGCCACGGCATCGATGAGCGCCGGATCGATCAGCGGCTCGTCGCCCTGGACGTTGACGACGATCTCGTCGTCCGGCAGGCCGAGCTGGACGCAGGCCTCGGCGAGCCGGTCGCTGCCGCTCGGGTGGTCGGTGCGGGTCAGCAGGACCTCGACGCCGTGCGCCCCGCAGGCGCTGACGATGCGGGCGTCGTCGGCGGCCACCACGACGCGCTCGGCACCGGACTGCCGCGCACGCTGCGCGACACGCACCACCATCGGCACGCCGGCGATGTCCGCCAGGGGCTTGTCGGGCAGTCGCGTGGAGGCGAGCCGCGCCGGGATCAGGACGGAGAAACGCAAGCTCAGAGCCCCAGTTCTTCGTCGGACAGCGTGCGGGCATCGGTCTCGAGCAGCACCGGGATGCCGTCGCGCACCGGGTAGGCGAGGCGGGCGCTGCGCGACCACAGCTCCTGCTTTTCGGGGTGCCAGGTCAGCGGTCCCTTGGTCACGGGGCAGACGAGCAGTTCAAGCAGCTTGGTGTCCATCGAGCGATGATAGCTTTGCGTCAAGTGCGCGGAAGAAGGCCGGCTCGGGGTCGAACACCAGCGGCAGCGCCAGCGCATCGGGCGCGCGGCGCCACAGCTTGAGCGCGTCCTTCTCGGTGCACAACAGCGTGTAGCCCGTGCCTGGCGGCGGCTGCCAATCGCCGAAATCGTGGTGATCGGGCAGCGCGATGCATTGCTGCGGCTGAAGCCCCCGATCGCGCAGCATCTGGAAGAAGGCCTCGGGCTTCGCGATGGCGGCGACCGCCACCAGCGGGCGCTCGGCGAGCGATGCGAGCGGGACCGGCGTGCCGTCCAGCCGCAAGGCCTGCTCGGCCAGCGAGCGCCGCGCAGTGAAGCCGGCGAAGGCGGGCCGCATGCCGGTGTGGAGCACGAGGTCGCAGCGGCGCGGCCAGCGCTCGCGCAGCGGACCGGCGGGCAGCAGCCGGCCGTTGCCCGTGCCGCGGTCATCGAAGACGCAGATCTCGACATCGCGGGCCAGTGCCAGGTGCTGCAGGCCGTCGTCGCTCACGATGCACTGCGTGTCCGGATGGCGCGCCAGCAGCGCGCGAGCGGCCTCGATGCGGCGGCGCGCGACGAAGACGGGCGTTCCGGTCGAGTGGCGGATCAGGGCCGGCTCGTCGCCGACCTCGCGCGGGTCGCTGTCCTCGTGCACTTCGCGGCAGTCGTCGGTCGCCCGGCCGTAGCCCCGCGACACCACGCCCACCCTCAGCCCGCGTGCCTGGAGATGGCGCACGATCGCCATCACGACCGGGGTCTTGCCCGAGCCGCCGGCGATCACGTTGCCGACCACGATCACCGGTACGCCGACGCGCTCTGTCGCGAGGATGCCGAGGCCGTAGAGCGCGCGGCGGACTGCCGCCAGTGCACCGTAGAGAAGGGAGAAGGGCCACAGCAGCCCCGCGAGCACGCCGCGTTGCAGCCAGGCCCGCTGCAGATCCAAGACTAGCGGCCCGCCCGGGCGGCCGACTGGGTGGCAAAGGTGATCTGCATGAGGCCGGCCCGGCGTGCGGCCTCCATCACCGTGATGACCGACTGATGGGCGGTGCTTGCATCGGCACTGATGATCACGATGCTGTCCTTGCCGCCGTTCGCCGCCGCACCGAGGGCCTCGGTCACCGCTTCCACGCTGCGCTCGGGCAGCACGGTCTTGTTGATGGAGTAGCGCCCGTCGGCGGAAACGCCGACGATCACCTCCTTGGGGTAGTCCCGCTGGGCCTCCACATCGGCCACCGGCAGGCGCAGCTGCATCTCGGTGAACTTGCTGTAGGTGGTCGACAGCATCAGGAAGATGAGGACCACCAGCAGCACGTCGATGAACGGGATCAGGTTGATCTCGGGCTCTTCCTTCGAGCCATGGGTGAAATGCATTCGCCTCATATCCAGCCTCCGGCGGGCCGGCCCAAGGAGGCTGGAGCCCCCTCGGGGGGCAGCGCAGCACACAGAGTGGCAAGCGTGGGGGCGTTCATGACCGGAGCGTGTTCAGATGGCGCGCGAAGCGTTCGCCGGCGAGCTCGAGATTGAGCAGGTATTCGTCGACCCGGGTGCGGAAGTAGCGCCAGAAGATCAGCGCCGGAATCGCGACCATCAAGCCGAAGGCCGTGTTGTAGAGCGCAATGGAAATGCCGTGCGCCATCTGTGCGGGATTGCCGGAGCCGACCGCGCCGGTGCTGGGCGACTGCGAGCCGAAGATCTCGATCATGCCGATCACCGTGCCCAGCAGACCGAGCAGCGGCGCCGCCGATGCGATGGTCGCCAATGCCGGCAGGTAGCGTTCGAGACGGTGGGCGACGATGCGTCCGGCTGCTTCCATCGAGGCGCGCAGGTCGTCTTCGGTCGACTGGGGATTGGTATTCAGGTGGCGGAAGCCGGCTGCCAGCACCTCGCCCAGCCCCGAATTCTTTTCCAGCTTGGTCACCACGTCCGGCCCCGGAATGGCGTTGCGCGAAACCGTGATGGCCTCGTCGAGCAGCTTGGGGGGCAGGATCCTGGAGGTCTTCAGGCTGGAAAATCGTTCGATGACCAGTGCGAGCCCCACCACTGAACAGGCGAGCAGCGGCCAGATCGGCCAGCCCGCAGCAACTATGATCGAAAACAAGAAGAAATCCTCCGGCCCGTGGACTGCAAATGCGCGGCGATTATCCACCGTCGGCGGCAGATGTTCCGATTTGTTTCGCCTGTCAGCCGCGGCCCACAACCTCTGTGGATAACTTTGTGGCTAACCCACCGAGCAACCTGCCATCAGCTGCATTTCATGGGGCTCGCGCTGGATCGAGCGAATTTTGAGCAGCACTTTCTCCAATCAAATCAATGCCTTGTACGGGAACTCGTGCATGCCGGGCCAATGTCCCGCAGGCCCTGGGGGCCATCTCCCCGCTTGTGGACGACTGTCTATTTGTGATGCTTTCGCCCTATGAATGAATTCGACGCGCCACGGGCCGCCGGTCCCCGCGTGTGGGCCGTTGGCGCTCTGTGCCACGCCATCGCGGATGCGCTCGAGGCGCGCTTCAACCCCGTCGCGGTTCGCGGCGAGATCAGCGGGTTCTCGCGCGCAGCCAGCGGCCACTGCTACTTTGCGCTCAAGGACGAAGACGGTCAGCTGCGCTGCGCCATGTTCAGGCGCGCCGCGGGCCTGCTCGATTTCTCGCCACGCGATGGCGACCAGGTGGAGGTCCGCGGTCGCCTGGCGGTGTACGAGCCGCGCGGCGATCTGCAGATGGTGGTGGAGAGCCTGCGCCGGGCCGGGCAGGGCGCGCTGTTCGAGCAGTTCTTGCAGCGCAAGGCGCGCCTCGAGGCGGAAGGCCTGTTCGACGCCGCTCGCAAGCGGGCGCTGCCCGCCATGCCGAGGGCGATCGGCATCGTGACCTCGCTGGGCGCTGCCGCGCTGCACGACGTGGTCACGTGCCTGCGGCGGCGCGTGCCGCACATTCCGGTCGTGCTGGCACCGGCCGCCGTGCAGGGGCCCGGGGCGCCAGGGGAACTGGTGCGCTCGCTGCGCTCGCTCTACGCGCTGCGGCCGCAAGTCGACGTGGTCCTGCTGGTGCGCGGCGGCGGCTCGATCGAGGATCTCTGGGCCTTCAACGACGAGGCGCTGGCCCGCACGATCGTGCAAAGCCCGGTGCCGGTCGTCAGCGGCGTCGGCCATGAAACCGACTTCACCATCGCCGATTTCTGCGCCGATCTTCGTGCGCCGACGCCCACTGCCGCGGCCGAGCTCGTTGCCGCGCCGCGCGAGCTGTGGCTGGCCGCGCTGGCCTTGCTCGATGAGCGGCTGCGTCGAGCGTTCTCGGCGCGCCTGGATGCCACGGAACAGCGCCTCGACGATGCAGCTTCCCGGCTTGCGCGCCCCTCCACGCTGGTGCTGCGCCAGCAACTGCGGCTGGTGCAGCATGCGCAGCGGCTGCGCCATGGCGCGCTGTCGCGGACCCAGCGGCTCGTCCAGACGCAGCAAGCCTTGCAGGCCGAGCTTCCGCTCCAGTTCGCCCGCGCGCTGGCGCAGCGCAGGGAGCGGCTCGAACGGGCGGCGCTGCGATTGCAGCTGCTCGACCCGGCGCTGGTGCTCGAGCGTGGCTACGCGTGGCTCACGGGCGCGGACGGCAAGGCGATCACCCGTGCGCAGCATCTGGCGCCGGGCGACGCCGTTCAGGCGAGGCTGGCCGACGGCACGGCCGACATGACGGTCGTCGGAACGGGCACGTCGAGACCGCGTCCGACGCGAGTGCCTTGATTCCTTTCTAGAATGCTTCGTCCCACAACCAACCTGCGAGAAAAGACATGGAACACGTCCTTCCACCCCTGCCATATCCGCTGGACGCACTGGCGCCCGAGTACTCCAAGGAGACGCTGGAGTACCACTACGGCAAGCACCACAACGCCTATGTGGTGAACCTGAACAACCTGCAGAAGGGCACCGAGTTCGAGAGCATGGAACTCGAGGAGATCGTCAAGAAGTCCAGCGGCGGCATCTACAACAACGCCGCGCAGATCTGGAACCACACCTTCTTCTGGAACTGCATGAAGCCCGCTGGCGGCGGCGAGCCCACGGGGGCGCTGGCCAAGGCGATCGCCGCCAAGTGGGGCAACTACGCGGCCTTCAAGGAAGCTTTCGTGAAGTCGGCGGTGGGCAACTTCGGTTCGGGCTGGACCTGGCTGGTGAAGAAGGCCGACGGCACGGTGGACATCGTCAACATGGGTGCCGCGGGCACGCCGCTGACCACGGGCGACAAGCCACTGCTGACGGTGGACGTCTGGGAGCACGCGTACTACATCGACTACCGCAACCTGCGTCCCAAGTACGTGGAGACCTTCCTGGCCAAGCTCGTGAACTGGGACTTCGCCGCGAAGAACTTCGGCTGAGCCGAACTGCTGTCGCAAAGAAAAAGCCGACCCGCGGGTCGGCTTTTTCTTGGGCGCGCCGATGTGCCTCAGCGTCTGTTCGCGAACAACTCGCCGCCGAGCTTCGCGCCCTTCTTGATGTTCTTTCGGGCGAACCAGCCCTGGTTCATTTCGAGCACGAAGCGAACCGGCTCCTCCGAGCAATGGGAGTCGTCGGTCTGCGGCTTCATGTCCGCCAGGTTGACGATGCGTCCGTCGTCGGCGACGAAGGCGGCAGTCAGCGGCAGCAGGGTGTTGCGCATCCAGAAGCACTGGGTGGCGGGCTGGTCGAAGACGAAGATCATGCCCTCGGTCTGGGGCATCTCCTTGCGGAACATGAGACCGATCTCCCGCTGCTGCGCGGTCTGGGCGACCTGGGCATCGATCTGGTACATGCCCACGGACAGCTTGACGCGCTGGAGATCGGTTTGGGCTTGCTGGGCGAACGCTGACGCCACCAAGGAGGCGAACAGTGCGAGCAGGACGACAGGACGCTTGAACATGGGACGCTCGATAAGGGGGCAGGGGCGGCGCAAACAAAAATGCCCGCGCAGGCGGGCATGGGTGATCGGTAGGGGAGCTTACACCTTCTTCGCCGCGTGCGCCTTGTGGACGACGTGGCGGACCTTCTTCTTGGCGGCTTTGTGGGTGGTCTTCACCGCATGGACGGAGGCGCTGGGGACGGGCACGGGCGCGGAAGCGTCCTGGGCGGCAAAAGCGCCGGCGGCAAAGAAACCGGCAACCAGCGCGGCGAGCAGCTTATTCATGAAAAATCCTTTGAAATCGTAAATATGGATTGCGTTCCTCGTCGAGGGCGCCCGCGTTCAACGACTTGGCAGAGGGTCAGTTGACACGGCTGCTGCGTGCGGGCAAAAAAAAGCGTTCCGAAGAACGCCTTTCTTTTGCATCAGTGCCGGTTGGCTTACTGAGGCGTGCCGCCTTGAGCGGGAACCGGCTTCTTGCCGCCGCCCTTGGCGGGACGGCGCGCATCGCGCGAATCGCGGCGGGCCTGAGCGGCCTTGTCGGCGCCGGTGGCGGTCACGCCGCCGCTGCCTTCTGCCACCTTGGACTGATCTCCACCGGGAGCCTTGACTTGCCCGGCAGGCTTGGCGGCCTTCCTGGCTTCAGCCCGTTCAGCGGCCTTGCCCTGACCCTGGGGGTTGATCTCGGCGGGTTGGGTCTGCGCGAATGCGGCAGTGGCGAACAAGCCGGCCATCATGACTGCGAGAACTTTGCTCATTACAGGATCCTCTGTGGAAATGGTTTGAAAATGCCTCCCGGCCAGCAGAAGGTCCGTCAACAACGAAGGCTATAAGACCGCGGTTGACAGAGCCTTCCGCTCTTCCGGTTGCGTCTAAAATTCTACGGCTATTCAGCCGGCCGGAAACATAGTGTCTTCCTGCCTTCAATTCACCCCCGGAGCCCCGCTGTCATGACCAGCTATCAGCACATCAAAGTCCCGGCCGACGGCCAGAAGATCACGGTCAATCCAGACAATTCCCTCAATGTGCCCGATCAACCCATCATTCCTTTCATCGAGGGTGACGGTACCGGCGTTGACATCACGCCGGTGATGATCAAGGTGGTCGACGCGGCGGTCGCCAAGACCTACGGCGGCAAGAAGAAGATCCAGTGGATGGAGGTGTATGCCGGGGAGAAGTCGACCAAGGTCTACGGCCCCGACGTCTGGCTCCCCGAGGAAACCCTGCACGCGGTGCGCGACTACGTGGTGTCGATCAAGGGCCCGCTGACGACGCCGGTCGGCGGCGGCATCCGCTCGCTGAATGTTGCGCTGCGCCAGGAACTCGACCTGTACGTCTGCCTCCGGCCCATCCAGTATTTCGAGGGCGTGCCCAGCCCGGTCAAGGAGCCGCACAAGACCAACATGGTGATCTTCCGCGAGAACTCGGAGGACATCTACGCCGGCATCGAGTTCGAAGCCGAGAGCGAAAAAGCCAAGAAGCTCATCAAGATCCTGCAGGACGACTTCGGCGTCAAGAAGATCCGCTTCCCCAATACCTCCGGCCTGGGCATCAAGCCCGTGTCGCGCGAGGGGACCGAGCGCCTGGTGCGCAAGGCGATCCAGTACGCGATCGACAACGACAAGCCCAGCGTGACCATCGTGCACAAGGGCAACATCATGAAGTTCACCGAGGGTGGCTTCCGTGACTGGGCCTATGCCCTGGCGGCCAAGGAATTCGGCGCCGAGCTGATCGATGGCGGCCCCTGGATGAAGTTCAAGAACCCCAGGTCCGGCAAGGAAATCACGATCAAGGATTCGATCGCCGACGCCTTCCTGCAACAGATCCTGTTGCGTCCGGCAGAGTACAGCGTGATCGCCACCCTCAACCTGAACGGCGACTACGTGTCCGACGCGCTGGCCGCCCAGGTCGGCGGCATCGGCATTGCGCCGGGCGCCAACCTGAGCGACACGGTCGCCATGTTCGAAGCCACCCATGGCACGGCGCCCAAGTACGCCGGCAAGGACTACGTGAACCCCGGCTCCGAGATCCTTTCTGCAGAAATGATGCTGCGCCACATGGGCTGGACCGAGGCCGCCGACCTGATCATCCGCTCGATGGAAAAGTCCATTGCCAGCAAGAAGGTGACCTACGACTTCGCCCGCCTGATGGAAGGCGCCACCCAGGTGAGCTGCTCGGGCTTCGGCCAGGTCATGATTGACAACATGTAAAAGAGGTCTGGGAAGCGTCGACGGATGTCTTTCCGACAAGCCCTGGTTCCGCAAGGCCCGGGGCTTTTTTTGCGCCGCAGCGCGCCGGCGTGCACGGGGGAGGGCACGCCGCTTGCATACGCTTTCCGTGGCAATCCCGCCGCCCGCGCCTTGAATGTCACAAAGCTGCCACCAGTTGTGCCATCACGGGCGCTGCAAGCGCCGGTCGGCTCGATAAAATGATTTTCATGGCAACCAAAATCCCCTCGACCCCCCCCACGCCGCCGGCCGTGACGCCGGGGCGGGACGACGGCGATGCGGTCGTGATCGAGCGGCGTCCGCAGAAGACTGCGCCGCCGCAGATGTATCAGGTAGTGATGCTCAACGACGACTACACGCCGATGGAGTTCGTGATCGTCGTGATCCAGGAGTTCTTCAACAAGGACCGGGAAACCGCCACCCAGATCATGCTCAAGATCCATCTCGACGGCCGCGGCATCTGCGGCGTCTATTCCCGCGACATGGCAGCCACCAAGGTCAATCAGGTGATGGAGGCGGCGCACCAGGCCGGGCATCCGTTGCAGTGCGTCAGTGAACCGGTTGAATAAATCGCGCTCCAACCCATCTGCGAATTCATTTACAGCAAAGCCAAAGGAAATAACATGATTGCCCAGGAACTGGAAGTCAGCTTGCACATGGCTTTTGTGGAAGCCAGGCAGCAACGACATGAGTTCATCACGGTGGAGCATTTGCTGCTCGCTTTGCTGGACAACCCGAGCGCCGCCGAAGTTCTGCGCGCCTGCTCGGCCAACGTGGACGACCTTCGCGCGTCGCTCACCAATTTCATCAAGGACAACACCCCGCAGGTCGCAGGCACCGACGATGTGGACACCCAGCCCACGCTGGGGTTCCAGCGCGTGATCCAGCGCGCCATCATGCATGTGCAGTCCACCGGCAACGGCAAGAAGGAAGTCACCGGTGCCAACGTGCTGGTCGCCATCTTCGGCGAGAAGGACTCGCATGCCGTCTACTACCTGCACCAGCAGGGCGTGACGCGCCTGGACGTGGTGAACTTCATCGCCCACGGCATCAAGAAGAGCGACCCGCCGGAGGCCACCAAGAGCAGCGGCGAATCGTCCTCCGAGGGCGAGGAGGGCGGCGGCGAGAAGAACGAGAAGTCGTCCCCGCTGGAGCAGTTCACGCAGAACCTCAACCAGATGGCCAAGGACGGCAAGATCGACCCGCTGATCGGCCGCGAGTACGAGGTCGAGCGCGTGATTCAGATCCTCTGCCGCCGCCGCAAGAACAACCCGCTGCTGGTGGGTGAAGCCGGCGTCGGCAAGACCGCCATCGCCGAGGGCCTGGCCTGGCGCATCACGCAGGGCGACGTGCCGGAGATCCTGAGCGAATCCCACGTGTACTCGCTCGACATGGGCGCGCTGCTGGCCGGCACCAAGTACCGCGGCGACTTCGAGCAGCGCCTGAAGGGCGTGCTCAAGTCCCTCAAGGACAAGCCCAACGCGATCCTCTTCATCGACGAGATCCACACGCTGATCGGCGCCGGCGCCGCCTCGGGCGGAACGCTGGATGCGTCGAACCTGCTGAAGCCCGCGCTGTCGAGCGGCGCGCTCAAGTGCATCGGTGCGACCACCTTCACCGAGTACCGCGGCATCTTCGAGAAGGACGCGGCCCTGTCGCGCCGCTTCCAGAAGGTCGACGTGGTCGAGCCGACCGTGCAGGAAACGGTCGACATCCTGAAGGGCCTGAAGTCCCGCTTCGAAGAACACCACGGCGTGAAGTACGGCGTGGCCGCGCTGCAGGCTGCGGCGGAACTGAGCGCCAAGTACATCAACGACCGCCACCTGCCCGACAAGGCCATCGACGTGATCGACGAGGCCGGCGCTTCGCAGCGCATCCTGCCGGCGAACAAGCGCAAGAAGACCATCGGCAAGACCGAGGTCGAGGAGATCGTCGCCAAGATCGCGCGCATTCCCCCGGCCAACGTCTCGAACGACGACCGCGGCAAGCTGCAGAACATCGAGCGCGACCTCAAGAGCGTGGTGTTCGGCCAGGACAAGGCGCTCGAGGTGCTCGCCTCGTCCGTCAAGATGGCACGTTCAGGCCTCGGCCGCGACGACAAGCCGATCGGCTCCTTCCTGTTCAGCGGCCCCACCGGCGTCGGCAAGACCGAGGCGGCGAAGCAGCTGGCCTACATCATGGGCATCGAGCTGATCCGCTTCGACATGTCGGAATACATGGAGCGCCATGCCGTGAGCCGGCTGATCGGCGCGCCTCCGGGCTACGTCGGCTTCGACCAGGGCGGTCTCCTGACGGAGGCGATCACGAAGAAGCCGCACGCGGTGCTGCTGCTCGACGAAATCGAGAAGGCGCACCCGGACATCTTCAACGTGCTGCTGCAGGTCATGGACCACGGCACGCTGACGGACAACAACGGGCGCAAGGCCGACTTCCGCAACGTGATCATCGTGATGACCACCAACGCGGGCGCCGAGACCATGAACAAGGCGACCATCGGCTTCACCAACCCGCGCCAGGCGGGCGACGAGATGGGCGACATCAAGCGCCTGTTCACGCCGGAATTCCGCAATCGCCTGGACGCGATCGTGAGCTTCAAGTCGCTGGACGAGCAGATCATCCTGCGCGTGGTCGACAAGTTCCTGCTGCAGCTCGAAACCCAGCTGGCCGAGAAGAAGGTCGACGTCACCTTCACCGACACGCTGCGCAAGCATCTGGCCAAGAAGGGCTTCGACCCGCTGATGGGCGCGCGCCCGATGCAGCGCCTGATCCAGGACACGATCCGCCGCGCCCTGGCCGACGAGCTGCTGTTCGGACGCCTGCAGGAAGGCGGACGCCTCACGGTGGATCTCGACGACAAGGAAGAGGTGCAGCTGGACATCCAGCCCCTGCCGAAGAAGGAAGGCCGCGCCAAGCCCGAGGCCGAAGAGGCCGCGGCGGGCTGATCCGCGATCCTGGGCGACGCGAGTCCCGAGGCCGGTAGCATTCGTGCTACCGGCCTTTTTCTTGCACGAACTTTCTTCGCCCTTTGATCCTCCCCGAGCTCAGCCAGGAATGGAAGACCGGCCTCTCCCTCGCGTGGAGCGGCTACATCGCGGTGCTATCCGTCTGGATCGTGATGCAGAAGCGTGCCCCGGTCTCGACGATGAGCTGGATCCTCTCGCTGGCGCTGCTGCCGTTCGCGGGATTCCTCATCTACTACTTCCTGGGGCCGCAGCGGCTGAAGAAGCAGCGCCTCAAGCGGCTGCGCAGCCGGGCCATCGCCCAGGCGCCGGCCGACATTGCCAGCCTGCGCGCGGCGGCCGAGCGGGCGCCGCCGGCACTGCGCCAGATGGCTGCGCTCGGCACGGCGGCCTGCGGGCTGCCGGTCTCGAGCGCCACGGCCACCGAGCTGCTGTCGGGCGGCGCCCGCACCTTCGACGCCATCTTCGAGGCGATCCGAGAGGCGCGCGATCACGTCCATCTCGAGTACTACATCTTCGAGCCCGACAGGACCGGCACGGCGCTGCGCGACCTGCTGATCGAACGGGCGCGCGCGGGCATCACCGTGCGCCTGCTGCTGGACGCGCTGGGCTCCAAGCGCATCGGACGCCGCTTCATGGCCCCGATGCTCGAGGCGGGCATCGAAGTCGCGCTGTTCCACGACACCCGCATCGGCCGGCGGCTGCGGCCCGTGACCAACTACCGCACCCACCGCAAGATCGTGGTGTGCGACGGCCGCGTCGGCTTCACCGGCGGCGTCAACATCACCGACCAGGAAGACCGCCGCATCCGGCCCGATGCATACCACGACGCGCACCTGCGCATCGAGGGCAGCGCGGTGCGCTGGCTGCAGACCACCTTCCTCGAGGACTGGACCTACGCGACCGGCGAGGACCCGCGCCGCATCAACAAGACGCTCGACGTGCTGCTGCCGCGCCTGCCCGGCAACGAAGGCGCGGGCGACATCCCGGTGCAGATCGTCACCAGCGGGCCCGACAGCGCCCTCGAAGCCATCCACCGCATCCATGTCGCCGCCATCCACTCGGCTTCGCACCGCGCCTGGCTCACCACGCCCTACTTCGTGCCCGGCGAGCCGGCGCTGATGGCGCTGACCAGCGCGGCGCTGCGCGGTGTGGACGTGCGCCTGCTGGTGCCGCGGCGCAGCGATTCGCTGGTCGTGAGCGCCGCGGCGCGCTCCTACTACGACGAGCTGATCGCCGCCGGCGTCAAGATCTGGGAGTACAAGGCGCGGATGCTGCATTCCAAGACTCTGGTGGTGGACGACCATTGCGCGATGATCGGCACCGCCAACTTCGACAATCGCAGCTTTCGCCTCAATTTCGAGGTGTGCGCCGTGATCTACGGCCCGGCGCTCGCCAAGCCGCTCGCGGCGCAGTTCGAGACCGACCTGCACAGCGCCTCGCCGATTCGTGGGCAGCGGCGCCAGGCGTTCGCGCAGCGCCTGGGCGATGCGACGGCGCGGCTGTTTTCACCGCTTCTCTGAAACGGGTCGGTTTGCCGGACGCGAGGCTTTCGCGAAGGGCGCAAAAGTAATAAAGAGGGAGAGATCGCTTTTGATGACGACGCAGACTTTTCTTTGGCACGACTACGAGACCTTCGGCGTCGTGCCGCGGCGCGACCGGCCCGCGCAGTTCGCGGGCGTTCGCACCGACGCCGAGCTCAACGAGATCGGCGAGCCCTTGATGATCTACTGCAAGCCCGCGCCCGACTACCTGCCGAGCCCGGAGTCCTGCCTGATCACCGGCATCACGCCGCAGCTGTGCCTCGAGCGTGGTCTGCCCGAGCATGCGTTCGCCGCGCAGATCGAGGCCGCGTTCTCGCAGCCCGGCACCATCGGCGTGGGCTACAACACCATCCGCTTCGACGACGAGGTGACGCGCTACCTGTTCTGGCGCAACCTCATCGACCCCTACGCGCGCGAGTGGCAGAACGACTGCGGGCGATGGGACCTGCTCGATGTCGTGCGCCTGTGCCATGCGCTGCGCCCCGAGGGCATCGAGTGGCCGAAGAAGGAAGACGGCTCGCCGAGCTTCAAGCTGGAAGACCTGGCGCGCGCCAACGGGCTGCTGCACGAGGCCGCCCACGATGCGCTCTCGGACGTGCGCGCCACCATTGCGCTGGCGCGACTCATCCGCAGCCGCCAGCCCAGGCTCTTCGACTTTGCGCTGGCGCTGCACAAGAAGGACCGCGTCGCCGGCGAGCTGGGCTTGCCGGCCACGCGCGAGACGGCGCGGCCCTTCCTGCACGTCTCGGGCATGTTCCCGGCCGAACGCGGCTGCCTGGCCGTGATGTGGCCGCTGGCGAGCCATCCGAGCAACAAGAACGAGCTGCTCGCCTGGGACCTCGCGCACGACCCCAGCGAGCTGCGCGACCTCGACGTGGCCACCCTGCGCCTGCGCCTCTTCACCCGCAGCGCCGACCTGCCCGAAGGCGTGCTGCGCCTGCCGCTGAAGGGCGTGCACCTCAACAAGTCGCCGATGGTGGTCGGCAACCTCAAGACCCTGTCCCCGGCCATGGCGATGCGCTGGGGCATCGACCTCGATACGGCGATGCGCCATGCGGAACTGGCCGCGGCGCTGCCCGACATGAGCGCCATCTGGCCGCAGGTCTACGAGCGGCCGCCCGCAGAGACGCTCGATGTCGACGAGGACCTCTATGGCGGCTTCGTCGGCAACGGCGACCGCCGCCGGCTCACGCAACTGCGCGGCCTGTCGCCTGCCGAGCTGGCGCATTCGCGCACCGGCTTCGACGACCCTCGGCTGGAGGAGCTGGTGTTTCGCTACCGCGCGCGCAACTTTCCCGATACCCTCGATGCCGAGCAGGCCGAGCGCTGGGAGGCGCATCGCGTGGCGCGCCTGCTCGAAGGCGAGGGCGGAGCGCGCAATGTCGACCAGCTCTTCGCCGAGATCGACGTGCTGGCCGAAACGGCCGACGAGCGCGGCGAGGAGATCCTCGGCGCGCTTTAC
Organism: Variovorax sp.; assembly: GCA_035250605.1. GTDB lineage: Bacteria > Pseudomonadota > Gammaproteobacteria > Burkholderiales > Burkholderiaceae_C > Variovorax. The sequence goes on from DATFFA010000063.1 coordinate 21,883, forward strand.
GAATATGCCGAGGCCATCGCGCCCTCGGCTTGAAGAACAGGAGACTGGATGATTCTCGTGACCGGCGATATCGTCGCCCAAACCGGCACGCTCTGAACGGATGCCGATCCGCCGCCTCGTTCCCGATGATGCGCAGGCCTACCGGGCGCTGATGCTCGAAGCCTACGAGCGTCACCCCGATGCCTTCACCTCCACCGCCACGGAGCGCGCGGCGCTGCCGCTGTCCTGGTGGGAGGCGCGGCTCGATGCCTCGCCGGGGGCCCATCAGATCGTGCTGGGCGCCTTCGCCGGCGACCGGCTCGCCGGCGCTGCCGGCCTCCTGTTCGAGACGCGCGAGAAGTCGCGGCACAAGGCGAACCTGTTCGGCATGTATGTCGCGCCGTCGTCGCGGCACGCCGGCTTCGGCCGGCAGCTGGTGCAGGCCGCGTTGGCGCAGGCGGCGGCGCGCGACGGGGTCAAGCTGGTCCAGCTGACCGTGACGCAAGGGAATGCGGCGGCGCAGGCGCTCTACGAACGGTGCGGCTTCGCATCCTTCGGTGTCGAGCCCTTTGCCGTCGCGGTCGGCGGCGTCTACCTTGGCAAGATCCACATGTGGCGCTCGCTGTATCCGCTGGGTTGAAGCGCCGCAACCGATCAGGGCCTGGGAATCATCCAGCCCGTCGTGGCAGCGCGGCCGGGAAGATGCAGGGCCGCGGTCGCAGGAGCCGTCTCGGCCAGGAGCCGACCCTTGCCATACACCTTGAGCCGCGTCGCGCGCAACCGGATCGCCTCGACGGGATCGCGCGCCTGCAGCAGCACGAAGCTCGCATCGCAGCCCGCCTCCAGGCCATGGCCTTCGAGCCCGAAGACCTTCGCGGCATTCGCCGTCACCGCGTCGAAGCACTGCCCGATGCCGTGCTGGCTGGTCATCTGCGCCACATGCAGGCCCATGTGCGCGACTTCCAGCATGTCGCCCGAGCCCATGCCGTACCACGGGTCCATCACGCAGTCGTGGCCGAAGGCGACGTTCACGCCGTGCGCCATCAGCTCGGGCACGCGCGTCATGCCGCGGCGCTTGGGGTAGCTGTCGTGCCGGCCCTGCAGCGTGATGTTGATCAGCGGATTGGCCACCACCGCGACGCCGGCTTCCGCAATCAGCGGCAGCAGCTTGCTCGCGTAGTAGTTGTCCATCGAATGCATGGAGGTGCAGTGCGAGCCGGTCACGCGTCCCTGCAGCCCGAGCCGCTGCGTCTCGAAGGCCAGGGTCTCGATGTGGCGCGAGAGCGGGTCGTCCGATTCGTCGCAGTGCATGTCCACCGGCAGCCCGCGCTCGGCGGCCAGCTCGCACAGCAGCTTCACGCTGGCGGCGCCGTCCGCCATGGTGCGCTCGAAGTGCGGAATGCCGCCGACCACGTCCACGCCCTTGTCCAGCGCACGCTTCAGGTTGTCGACGCCGCCGGGCGTGCGCAAGACGCCGTCCTGCGGGAAGGCGACCAACTGCAGGCGGAGGTAGGGCGCGACCCGTTTTTTGACCTCGAGCAGCGCATCGACGGCGAGCAGGCTGGGGTCGCTGGTGTCGACATGGCTGCGAATCGCCAGCAGCCCCTTGGCCACCGCCCAGTCGCAGTAGGCCATCGCGCGCTCGATCAGTGCCTCGGCGGTCAGCAGCGGCTTGAGCTCGCCCCACAACGCGATGCCTTCGAGCAGCGTGCCGCTCTGGTTGACCCGCGGCAGGCCGTAGCTCAGCGTGGCGTCCATGTGGAAATGCGGATCGACGAAATGCGGCGCGACCAGCAGGCCCTGGGCATCGAGCTTCTCGTGCGCCGGGGCATCGAGGCCGGCCGTGACTTCGGCGATGCGGCCGTCCTGCACGGCGATCGACATGTCCGTGCGGCCATCCGGAAGCGCGGCGTTGTGAACCAGTAGATCGAGCATGGTTTCAGCGTTCTCCCTTGCGATAAGGCTTCATGAGGGCCTGCGGATAGCCGGCCTTGCGCGCCACCAGCACCAGCGCCACGATCGACAGCACATAGGGCAGCATCAGGTACAGCTGGTAGGGCAGCAGCGCGTCGCCCGATTGTTGCAGCCGCAGCTGCAGCGCGTCGAAGAAGGCGAAGAGCAAGGCGCCCAGCAGGGCCTTGCCCGGCCGCCAGGAGGCGAACACCACCAGCGCCACGCAGATCCAGCCGCGGCCGTTGACCATGTTGAAGAAGAAGGCGTTGAAGGCCGAGAGCGTGAGGAAGGAGCCCGCCACGCCCATCAGCGCCGAGCCGGCCACGATGGCGCCGGTGCGCGTGGCCGCAACCGACACCCCCTGGCCTTCGGCCGCCTGCGGGTTCTCGCCCACCATGCGCAGGGCCAGGCCCAGCGGCGTGCGGTAGAGCAGGTACGCCAGCAGCGGCACCAGCAGCAGCGCCAGCAGCGTGAGCGGCGTCTGCGCGTCGAGCACCGGGATGGGCAGCCACTCCATGGGCGCGAAGGGCGTGACCGTCGGCGGCGTGTTGACCTTCGGGAAGCTCACGCGGTAGCCGTAGTAGCTGAGCGCCGTCGCCAGCAGCGTGATGCCCAGGCCCGACACGTGCTGCGACAGCGCGAGGCCCACGGTGAGCAAGGCATGCAGCAGACCGAAGATCGCCCCCGTGAGCGCGGCCACCGCCACGCCCGCCCACAAGGGCGCACCGGCATACACGGCGAGCCAGCCCGCGAAGGCGCCCGCGACCATGATGCCCTCGATGCCGAGGTTCAACACACCCGCGCGCTCGCACAGCAGCACGCCCAGCGTGCCGAAGATCAGCGGCGTGGCAATGCGCAGCACCGCCACCCAGAAGGCCTGATTGGAGAGGATGTCGGCTATCTCCATCGCACCCTGTATTGCGTGAGCAGCGTGGCGACCAGCACCGCGATCAGCGAGGCGGCCACGATCACGTCCGCGATGTAGGTGGGCACGCCGATGGCCCGGCTCATGGTGTCCGCGCCGACCTGCACGCCGGCCACGAACACGCCCGCGGCCAGCACGCCCAGCGGATGAAGCCCGGCCAGCATGGCGATCACGATGCCGCTGTAGCCGTAGCCGGGCGACATGTCGAGCGTGACGTAGCTGGTGCGGCCCGCCACCTCGATGGCGCCGGCCAGCCCGGCCAGCGCGCCCGAGATCAAGGCCACCAGCACGACGGTGCGCGTGACCGGCACGCCGGCGAAGGCCGCGGCCCGCGCATTGGCGCCCAGCGCGCGAATGTCGAAGCCGATCACCGTGTACTTGAAGAGCACCCAGGCCAGCAGGGCCAGTGCTCCGGCCCACAGCAGGCCGGTGTGGACGCGGGTCTGGGCAATCAGGCGGCCCAGCTCCAGATCGGACTGCAGCGACACGCTCTGGGGCCAGCCCATCGCCGCCGGGTCCTTCATCGGCCCGTCGAGCAGGGCCGAGACGCCGAGCAGCACGATGAAATTGATCAGCAGCGTGGTCACCACCTCGTCCACGCCCAGCTTGTTCTTCATCAGCGCGGGGCCCAGCAGCAGCAGGGCGCCGACGCAAGCAGCGGCAGCCATCATCAGCGGGAAGAGCAGCCAGATCGGCAGCGCGAAGCCGGTGCCGCCATGCATGCCGCCCACCGCCACGGCCGCCAGCGCCCCGCCGTAGAACTGCCCCTCGGCGCCGATGTTGAAGAGCCGGGCCTTGAAGGCCACCGTGGCGGCCAGGCCGGTGAGGATCAGCGGCGTGGCGCGCGTGAGCGTCTCGCTCCAGGCGAAGACCGAGCCGAAGCCGCCCTGCAGCAGCAGCGCATAGGTGCGGCCCACCGGCGCGCCGGCCCACAGCACCAGCAGGGCGCTGACCAGCAGGGTGAAGCCGATCGCGCCGACCGGCGCCAGCAGCAGCGCGGTGCGCGAGGCCTCGTGGCGGCGCTCCAGTCTCATCATGGGTGTGGCCCCCACGCCCGGCACGTCGTGTCCTCGCTGCCCCCCAGGGGGGCGTGAGCTTGCGTGGGGCGGCCCGGCGCTGCGCTCATGAGCCCGCCATCGCCATCCCGATGGCTTCGCGCGTCCAGGCCGAGGCGGGGCGCGGCTCGCCGAGCCGGCCGCCATGCATCACCGCGACCCGGTCGCCCAGCGCCAGCACCTCGTCGAGGTCGTCGGAAATCAGCAGCACCGCGGCGCCGGCATCGCGTGCCGCGATCAGCTGCTGCTGCACGTAGGCGACGGCACCGATGTCCAGGCCCCAGGTGGGCTGGTGCGCGACGATCAGGCGCGCCGTCTTGTTGTTCGCCGCATCCGGCGCCAGCAGCGCACGGCCGAGGATGAGCTTCTGCATGTTGCCGCCCGACAGAAGCCGGATGCGCGCCTCCGGCGACGGGCATTTGACGTCGTAATCGCGGATCAGGCCTTCGGCAAAGTTCCGGGCCGCCTTCCAGTCGAGGAAACCGCGGCGGCTGAACCGGGAGGAGCGGTACCGTTCGGCGATGACGTTTTCGGTCACGCTCATATCGCCGATGGTGCCGACGGCGTGGCGGTCTTCGGGGATGCGTGCGATGCCGTGATCGAGGGCGGCGCGCGGCGACCAGCCGCCGACCGGTTTGCCGCGCACCAGCATTTTGCCGGATGCGGGATTCTCGGTGCCGGCGATCAGCCCGGCCAAAGCTGCCTGACCGTTTCCCGAAACGCCGGCAAGACCGACGATCTCGCCAGCAAAAAGCGTCAGCGACACATCGTGGAGAAAAGCACCAGAGCCGAGCGGCGCTGTCGATACCCGCTCCAACGCGAAAAGTGCTTCGCCACGCGCCACCGCAGCGACCTTCGGCGGCGTCACCTCCTGGCCGACCATTAGTGTGGCAAGCTCACGACGGGTCGTCCGAGCGGTCGTCCGCTCGCCCGCAAGCCTGCCGGAGCGCAGCACCAGCACCCGATCGCTGACTGCCATCACCTCATGCAGTTTGTGCGAGATGAAGATGATCGACAGGCCGTTGGCGACCAGCATTTTCAGGGTGCGGAACAGCGCATCGGTCTCGGCTGGCGTCAACACGGCGGTCGGCTCGTCGAGGATGATAATGCGCGCATCACGATAAAGCGCCTTCAGGATCTCGACGCGCTGACGCTGGCTGACCGAAAGCGAGCCCACGGATGCGTCGGGCTCGACGGCGAGCCCGAAGTCGCTCGACAGCTTGCGGATGCGGGCGCGCGCCGAAACTCGATCCAGGCGCGGGCGCCACAGGCTCTCCGTCCCGAGCACGATGTTTTCCAATACGCTCATGTTGTCGGCAAGGGTGAAATGCTGGTGCACCATGCCGATGCCGGCCGCCAATGCCGCCTTCGGGTCGCCTGATGCAAGAGGCTGGCCGAATGCCTCGATTTTTCCTTCGTCGGCAACATAATGGCCAAACAGGATGTTCATCAGCGTCGTCTTGCCGG
>DATFFA010000064.1:0-5972 GCA_035250605.1 Variovorax sp.
TGCTCGGCTTCGGCTACATCCTGCCCGCCACCTTCCTGCCGGTGCTGGCGCGCGCGGTGGTCGACGATCCGGCCGTCTTCGGCGCCGCCTGGCCGGTGTTCGGCGCGGCGGCCGCAGCCTCCACGCTCTTCGCGAGCCTCGCGCTGTCGAAGATGGCGCGCCGCCATGTGCTGGCCGGCAGCCATGCCCTGATGGCGCTGGGCTGCCTGCTGCCGGTGCTGCACCTGTCGGCACTCACCGTGCTGCTGGCCGCGCTGCTGGTGGGCGGCACCTTCATGGTCGCGACCATGGCCGGCATGCAGGAGGCGAGGGCGCGCAGCCTGGGCGACCCCACCCGCGCCCTGGGCCGCATGACCGCCGCCTTCGCCATCGGCCAGATGGCGGGGCCCATGCTGTCGTCCCTGCTCAGCGGCAGCACGCAGGGCTTCGCCGGCCTCTTCGTCGCGCTGGCGATCGGCGCGCTGGCGTTGGCGGGCAGCGCCTGGTGGCTGGCGCGTGCCGCATGATCCGCACCTCATCTCTTCGCTGAAAGGAAAGCATCCATGTACGAACAAGGCCACACCCGACCCTGGGCCGAGCGCCTGCCGATGCCGGCGGCCGACACCATGTCCGAGGCGCAGCGCAAGGCGGCGCAGACGCTGATCGATGGGCCCCGCAAGGGGGTCTTCGGCCCCTTCATCTCGCTGCTGCAAAGCCCCGTGCTGATGGAACGCATCGGCAGCCTGGGCGAGTACCTGCGTTTCGACAGCGGCCTCGACGCGCGCGTGCGCGAGCTGGTGACCAGCGCGGTCGCGCGCGAGGTCGGCAACCAGTTCGAGTGGCTGCTGCACTCGCAGGCGGCAGTCAAGGCCGGCGTGAGCGCCGAGGCCATCGAGGCACTGCGCCTGGGCCGCCGCGCCGCGCCCCTGGCCGACGATGAGCAGCTCGCTCTCGACTTCGCCCTCGAGCTGCTGCGCCACCATGGCGTGAGCGAGCCGACCTATGCCGCGGCCGAAGCGCGCTTCGGCAAGCAGATCGTGGTGGAGCTCAGCACGCTGGTGGGCTACTTCGTCATGGTGTGCTGGGTGATGAATGTGGCGCACACGCCTGGGAAGGGTGGGGAAGGGCAGCCGGGGCTGGAAGCCTTCCCGCTGTAGTCGGACGGCCCGGCCGGGCCGCGATCGGGGTTTGGTCAGGTTCGCCAAAGGCAGCACGGGCAGGATGGCGCCGCGCCGCGGACAGGGTCTGCGAATCCGACCCTGCCTCTCCGCTGCCCATGCTCGACAAACGCTTCTTCCCCCGCCAGGCCGTCGCCGCCGGCGGCAATCGCTGGGACTGGGCCCTGCTGCCTCTGGTGCTGGCCCTGCTGTTCGCGCTGGCCTGGGGCGGCTCGCAGATGGTCCGCCCCTACGAAGTGGGCGATGCGATGCCGATCAGCCTCGCTCCGGGGATGCTGCCGTACTACCTGCTGCGCACCACGCTGCGCATGTTTCTCGCGCTGGCGGCCTCGCTGGTCTTCAGCTGCATCTTCGCCACGCTGGCCGCCAAGTACCGCGCGGCGGAGCGGGTGCTGGTGCCGGTGCTCGACATCCTGCAGTCCATTCCCATCCTCGGCTTCCTGTCGATCACCGTCACCGGCTTCATCGCGCTGTTCCCGGGCAGCCTGCTGGGGGTGGAGTGCGCGGCGATTTTCGCGATCTTCACCTCGCAAGCCTGGAACATGGCCTTCAGCCTGTACCAGTCGCTGCGCACCGTGCCGGCCGAGCTGCGCGAGGCGGCGGCCGTGTTCCAGCTCTCGGGCTGGCAGCGCTTCTGGCGGCTGGAGCTGCCCTTCGCGATGCCGGGCCTGCTGTGGAACATGATGATGTCGATGTCCGGCGGCTGGTTCTTCGTGGTGGCCTCGGAGGCCATCTCGGTGTCCAACCAGAGCATCAAGCTGCCGGGTGTCGGCTCCTACATCGCAATGGCGATCGAGGCGCGCGACCTGGGCGCCATCGGCTGGGCCATCGGCGGCATGCTGGTGGGCATCGTGCTCTACGACCAGCTGTTCTTCCGGCCGCTGATCGCCTGGGCCGACAAGTTCCGCTTCGAAGAGAGCGGCGGCGAGGACGCGCCGCGCTCCTGGCTCCTGACCTGGCTGCGCCGCACCGACCGGCTGCAGCGCATCGGCCTCGGCATCGCCCGCCTGCTCGAGCGTTCGCTGCTGCTGTTGCGGCTCGACCATGACGGCACCTCGATCAAGGCCCGTCCGCGGCCGCCGCACCGCGCGGCGGAGCGCGCGTGGGACGCCACGCTCGCGGCCGCCGTGCTGCTGGCGGTGGTCTGGCTGGTGCGCTTCATCCACACCGAGGTCGGCTGGGCCGAAGTCGGGCACGTGTTCGTGCTCGGGCTCTACACGCTGGCGCGGGTGCTGGTGCTGATCGCACTGGCGGCGCTGGTGTGGGTGCCCTTCGGCATCCGGGTCGGCATGAATCCGCGCTGGGCCGGGCGGCTGCAGGGCGTGGCGCAGTTCCTGGCCGCCTTCCCGGCCAACCTGATGTTCCCGGTGGCGGTGCTCTTCATCGCGCGCTGGCACCTCGATCCGAACATCTGGCTGGCCCCGCTGATGGTGCTCGGCACGCAGTGGTACCTGCTCTTCAACGTGATCGCCGGCGCTTCGGGCGTGCCGACCGAGCTGCGCCATGCGGCGCGCAACCTCGGGCTCTCGGGTTGGCTGCGCTGGCGGCGCTACCTGCTGCCGGCCGTGTTCCCGAGCTTCGTCACCGGTGCCATCACGGCCAGCGGCGGCTCGTGGAACGCGAGCATCGTGGCCGAGTACGTGAGCTGGGGCGACACCACGCTGCAGGCCGACGGACTCGGCAGCTACATCGCACACATGACGGCCATCGGCGACTTCCCGCGCATCGCGCTGGGCATCGGCGCGATGTGCGTGTTCGTCATGGCCCTGAATCATTTCGTCTGGCGGCGGCTCTACGAGCTGGCCGAGAACCGGATGCATTTCTGAACCGAAGCGAAGGAGAAAGCCATGGCCGAAGCCATCGTCGAACTGCAGGGCGTGGGCAAGTCCTTCCGCTCTTCCGAGGGCGCGGCCCGCTCGGTGCTGGAGGGCGTGGACTTCCGCCTGGCCGAGGGCGAGATCGTCGCGCTGCTGGGCCAGTCGGGCTCGGGCAAGTCGACGCTGCTGCGCATCCTTGCCGGCCTGATCGGCGCCGACGCCGGCGCGGTGCGCTACCGCGGCCAGCCGCTGTATGCGCCGGCGCGCGGCGTCGCGATGGTGTTCCAGTCCTTCGCGCTCTTCCCCTGGCTCACGGTGCAGCAGAACGTGGAGCTGGGCCTGGAGGCGCGCGGCATCGGGCCGGCCGAGCGGGCACGCCGCGCCGCGGCCGCGATCGATCTCATCGGGCTTGCCGGCTTCGAGGGCGCGCTCCCGCGCAAGCTCTCCGGCGGCATGCGGCAGCGGGTGGGCATCGCGCGCGCGCTCGTGGTCGAGCCCGAGGTGCTGCTGATGGACGAGGCCTTCTCCGCGCTGGACGTGCTCACCGGCGAGCGCCTGCGCGACGACATCCTGCGCCTGTGGGACGGCGGCGCCATGCCGACCAAGGCCATGCTCGTGGTCTCCCACAACATCGAGGAGGCGGTGCTGATGGCCGACCGCGTGCTGATCTTCGCGAGCGACCCGGGCCGCGTGCGGGCCGAGCTGCCGATCTCGCTGCCGCGTCCGCGCGACGGCGACAGCCTGGAAGTGCGCGCGCTGATCGACGAGGTCTACGCGCTCATGACGGGCGGGTCCGGCCTCGCGCGCGTCGAGCCGCCCCGCCTGCACCTGAGCCATCGCCTGCCCGAAGCCGACATCGGCCGCATGGAGGCGCTGCTCGAGATGCTGGTGGACGGCGATCGCCAGGGCCGGGCCGACCTGCCGAAATTGGCGGAGGAGGCCGAGCTCGCCGACGACGCGCTGCTGCCGCTCGCCCAGGCGCTGGCGCTGCTCGGCTTCGCGCAGCTGGCCGACGCCGACCTGCACCTCACGCCGCTGGGCCGGCGCTACGTGGAGGGCGCGCACACCCTGCGCCAGGAGCTCTTCGGCCAGCAGCTGCTCGCCCATGTGCCGCTGGCCGCGCACATCCGCCACAGCCTGGAGCAGGCGCCATCCGGCGAGCTGCCGGAGGAGCCCTTCCTGCAGCTGCTGAGCGAGAGCCTGGACGGGGCGGTCGCCGAGCGCGTGCTGCGCACGGCAATCGAATGGGGCCGTTACGGCGAGGTGTACGAGTACGACTTCCACACCGGCCGCATCCACTTGCCGGCCGGCGAGGACGAGGGAGACGGCCGGCCTGCTTGAGCCGCCGGCCGGGTCGCGTGGAACCCCTGCGGGCGCACCTGATCCGAATGGGCTGAGCGCCCGCCGTCACAGGCCGTTACCACCGCCGCGGCTGCCGCCGCGCCGGATGGCGTCCAATGGTGGGGCTCATGAAAAGGAGTGATGCCCCATGCCCGAACGTGAGTTCGACGATCTGAGACCGGCGCGCGAATCCTCGTTGTGGATCATCGTGGTGCTGGTGGTACTGGCGCTGGCCGCCGGTGCCGTCTGGTGGCGCTGGACGCACCAGCAGGCCGCACCTGTCGAAGCGACTCCGGCGGCCACCGCGCCGCAGCCTGATGCACCCGTTCCCCCACCTGCCGCAGTGGCACCGGCGGAGCCGCAGAACCCCGTCGACACCACGGCAGACGCCACCCTGCCCAAGCTCCAGGACGCGGACGCCCACGTGCGCTCCGCACTGGCCGAACTGCTCGGCGCCAAGGCGGTGGGCAACTTCCTGCAGACCGACGGCTTCGTGCATCGCTTCGTCGCCACCGTCGACAACCTGCCGCGCGACCAGGCGGCGGCGCGCATGTGGCCGGTGCAGCGCACGCCCCAGCGCTTCATGGCCGGCGGCGGCAAGCAGGCGCAGACCATCAGCCTCGACAACTCGGCGCGCTACACGCCCTTGGTGCTGTTCGCCGAGTCCGTGAATCCGCAGCGCACGGCGGCGCTCTACCAAAAGCTCTATCCGCTGTTTCAGCAGGCCTACGAGGAGCTCGGCTATCCCAATCGCCACTTCAACGACCGCCTGGTCGCGGTGATCGACCACCTGCTGCAGGCGCCCGAGCCGACGGGGCCGCTGCAGGTGAAGCTGGTCGAGATCAAGGGCGACGTGCCCTCCGAGCGGCCCTGGGTGCATTACGAGTTCGTCGACCCGGCGCTCGAGTCGCTGTCGGCCGGGCAGAAGATGATGATCCGCACCGGGCTGGTCAACGAGCGGCGGCTCAAGGCCCGGCTGCGGGAATTCCGCGGGCAGATCGCGGGCGGCGCGCTTGCCAAGAAGTAGCGGGTTGTCAGGGCTGCGCACGCGAACATGCCGGGCGCGCTCATCGACTCTGGCCGCCAGGTTTCCCAAACGGCTTCATCATCAGTTTTATTCATGTTGAAGGCAGTTCACATTTGACGAGCCCCTTGTGAGTCTTGCATCGCGCACGCTCGAGGCGAGCGGGTAACCTTTGCGCGACAAAAAACGAGTTTTTGATCGCCCCTGGCCCGGCTACAGTCCGCGGCACCAAAAACAGGGGCCCCATGAAAAAGAAGAATTTCGCTGCATCGCCAGCGCACGCATCGAGATCGCGCACGTCGATGCCATCCGATCGCCGTGTGTCGATCCGGATTCCGTTGCGCACACTTCTCGCCGCTGGCCTGTGCGCCGCCACGCTCGCTGGCCTTCCCGCTTATGCCGGCTCCGTGAGCTTCACGTATGACGCCCTGGGCCGCTTGGCCAGCACCGTCTACAGCAACGGCAGCTCCACCACCACGATCACCTACAGCTACGACCCCGGGGGCAATCGCACTTCGGTGGTGACCACCTCGCCGTAGCGTCGGCGCGCTGTCGCAGTCCCGGCCCGGGAGGGCAGGGCTGCTCCTTTCCTTTCCAACAGAAATCCTCGGGGAGTTCCCATGTCCAAGCTCG
>DATFFA010000065.1:0-16143 GCA_035250605.1 Variovorax sp.
AAGAAGAAAGCCGCCGCGGGCGAGGCCTGCAGCGGCTTTTTTTGCGCCTTTTCGTTCAGCCGCTCTGGGCCGGAAGCAGCTTGCGCAGCGTCGGCCACACGTTGTCCAGCATGCGCGCCTGGGCGGCGGCTGTCGGGTGGATGCGGTCGGCCTGGAACAGCGCCGCTGCCTCGGGGCTGTCCGCCACGCCCTTGAGCAGGAAGGGCACCAGCGCCGCCTTGGTGGCGCCGGCCACCTTGCCGAACAAGGCCTCGAAGCGCTGCGTGTAGTCGCTGCCGTAGTTGGGCGGCACCTGGATGCCGACGATCAGCACCTGCGCGCCGGCCGCCTGGGCGGCCTTGGTCATCTGCATGAGGTTGTCCTCGGTGCCCGCGAGCGAGAGCCCGCGCAGGGCGTCGTTGCCGCCCAGCTCGAGCACCACGTGCGTCGGCTTGTGCTGCGACAGCAGGCCCGCCAGCCGCGCGCGGCCGCCTGCCGTCGTGTCCCCGCTGATGCTGGCATTGATCACCGTGGCGGCGATCTTCTGCTCGGCCAGGCGCTTCTCCAGCAGCGGCACCCAGCCCTCGCCGCGCTTGAGGCCGTACTCGGCGGACAGCGAGTCGCCGACGACCAGGATCACCGGCTTGCCGCCGGCCGCGGCCCGGGCCTGGACCGCGGTCCAATACCCCGAGGAACCGGCCAGTGCGCCGGCCAAGATAAAGTGACGTCGATTCACCACGCGCATAACCTTTCAATGTCCTCGATCCCACCCGCCGCCATTGTCGCCGTCGAACATGTCTTCAAGTCGGTCACCGACTCCGCCGGCACGCTGGACATTCTGCAGGACATCGACTTCACGCTGGGCGAGCGCGAGACCGCCGCCATCGTCGGGGCGTCCGGCTCGGGCAAGAGCACGCTGCTGTCGATCGTCGCCGGGCTGGACACGCCCACCCGCGGCACCGTCAAGCTGGCCGGCGAGGACCTCTTCGCCATCGACGAGGACGAGCGCGCCGCGCTCAGGGCGCGCAAGGTCGGCTTCGTGTTCCAGAGCTTCCAGCTGCTGGGCAACCTGAGCGCCCTCGAGAACGTGATGCTCCCGCTCGAGCTGGCCGACCGCCGCGATGCTCGCAAGGCCGCGACCGAGATGCTGGGCCGCGTCGGCCTCGGCCAGCGCCTGAACCACTATCCCAAGGTGCTGTCCGGGGGCGAGCAGCAGCGGGTGGCGCTGGCCCGCGCCTTCGTGGTCCAGCCCGCCCTGTTGCTGGCCGACGAGCCCACGGGCAGCCTGGACTTCGCCACCGGCGAGCAGGTGATGCGCCTGATGTTCGACCTCAACCGCGAGCTCGGCACCACCCTCGTGCTGGTCACGCACGACCGCGGCATCGCCGCGCAGTGCGAACGCCGCATCACCATCGAGGCCGGACGCGTGGGCTTCGACGACCAGGGCGTCTGACCCTGGGGGGCTGCGAAGCGGGCTCGATAATCCCGCCATGTCTTCCCCCAAAGTGATCTTCGGCTTCCATGCCGTGGGCGTGCGCATCAAGACCGCGCCCCAATCGGTGATCGAGGTGCTCTTCGACGCCAGCCGGCGCGATGCCCGCATGCGCCAGTTCGTCACCCGCGCCCAGGAGGCCGGCGTGCGCCTGATCGAGGCCGACGGCCTGCGCCTTTCCAAGCTGGCCGGCAGCCACGGCCACCAGGGCGTGGCCGCGCGGGTGCAGCCGATCGCCCAGACCCACTCGCTCGACGAACTGCTCGAAGGCCTCGAGGCGGCCGGCACGGTGCCGCTGCTGCTGGTGCTCGACGGGGTCACCGACCCGCACAACCTCGGTGCCTGCCTGCGGGTGGCCGATGGCGCGGGGGCGCATGCGGTGGTCGCGCCCAAGGACCATGCCGCGGGCATCAATGCGACCGTCGCCAAGGTCGCCAGCGGCGCCGCCGAGACGGTGCCCTACTTCATGGTGACCAATCTTGCGCGCACGCTCAACGAGCTGAAGGAGCGCAACATCTGGTGCGTGGGCACCAGCGACGATGCCCCCGGCACGCTCTACCAGAGCGACCTGCGGCGGCCTCTCGCGATGGTGCTGGGGGCGGAAGGCGAGGGCATGCGCCAGCTCACGCGCAAGACCTGCGACGAACTGGTGCGCATTCCCATGGCTGGTGCAGTCGAGAGCCTCAATGTCTCCGTCGCAAGCGGGGTGTGCCTTTACGAGGCGCTGCGGCAGCGCAGCAGCGCGGCCTAGGGCAAGTCGACGAAGCCGGTCTCGCCCGAGCGATCGCGGGCCTTCCAGTCGTCGACCCAGGCCTTGGCCTTGCGCTCCAGCGCATCGCAAGCGCTCTCCGAATCCTCGAACCGCCCGGTGAGGGCGACCCGGCACTTGTGCTCGCCGGCGCGCCACAGGTCCGCATGGCCGGAGGCCTGCCCTTCGATGGCTGCCCCGTCGAGGCACACGCGGATCTCCCACGCCTCGTAGACGAAGCGCTTGACTTCGCCGTCATCGTTCATCGCTTTTTCCTCGCTCGGTTCATTTATTCAGAAGCCGCTTCGATCCACGCGAAAGCCTACGCCTTTCGCGTGGGGCGCCCCCCGGCCCGACCGCGCCGGCCGGAGGGTCAAGCCGGCTTCAGCTTACCTTGACGTCGATGCGCCGCGGTTGCGCCTGCGCCACCTTCGGGATGCGCAATGTCAGCACGCCCTGTGCCAGCTCGGCCGAGACCTTCTCGGTGTCGAGCTCCTTGCTCAAGGTGAAGACGCGGTGAAAGCGGGCGAGGCCGACTTCCGTGTGGCTGGACTGCAGCCCTTCGGGCACGCTCAGGTTCGACTCGGCATCGATGGTGAGCGTGTCGGACTCCACCTGGAGGTGAAGCTTGTCCTTCGAAACCCCGGGAAGGTCGGCATACAGCGTGATGCCGGTGCCGTCCTCCACCACGTCGACGGGCGGCGTCAGCGCCGCCTCGCCGTAGCCCGCCTTGTCCTTCTGGGCAACGGTGGAGGGAGAAGTCGAACGGACAGTGTCAACGTCGTTCATTTCGCTGCTCCTTTCATTGGATCGTGATGCGGCGGGGCTGGGCCGATGCGCGCCGCTGGACGGTGATGTGCAGGATGCCGTCGCGGTAGTCGGCCGCGATCGCATCCGGGTCGGCGTCGTCGGGCAGCGACAGCATGCGGCGGAAGCTGCCTGCGAAGCGCTCGTTGATGTGGACGGTGGACTTGGAATCCTCCTGCGACGGCAGCTTCGAGGTGCGCTCGCCGGCCATGGTCAGCAGGCCGCGGTCGAGCTGGATGTCGATCGTGGCCGGATCGAGGCCGGGGGCGAAGGCGTAGATCTCCACCGTCTGCGGCGTGCCGCCGACGTTCAGGGCGGGGAAGCCGCCGCGGCCCAGACCCCGGATGCTTGGAGACAGATCGAAGGCCTGCTGCATTTCGCGTTGCAGGCGATCCATCTCGGCGAACAGGTCGCGCGGAAACAAGGATCGATACATGGCGAAAACCTCCATAAGGTTGAACCAGACGGAGCGCCGGAACGCCTCCGGCGCTTCCGAGGGGGAATTAGGAGCGGGTCCCGAAGATTTCAAGAGGGGCGCGTGCTCTGCTGCCCGGCCGGCCGGCACCCGGTCCCGCTGGGGGCGCAGCGTCTGCGTTCGCGTCCACCTATTCCGGAATGCCGATACTGGGAGGCCACGCGGTCTCCACCCAGACGGGGGCATGATCACTGGCGCCAGGACGCCCGCGCACCTCACGGTCCACCTGGGCGTCGGTCAGCCATGGCGCAAGCTCGCCGTTGAGCAGCAGGTGGTCGATGCGCAGGCCGGCGTTGCGTGGCCAGCGATTGCGCCAGTAGTCCCAATAGGTGTAGATCGGCTCGTGGGGATGCAAGGCGCGGATCGCATCGATCCAGCCCTGCCGCAGCAGGCCCGCGAAGGCGGCGCGGCTCTCGGGCTGCAGCAGGGCGTCGTCCCGCCACGATGCCGGGTTGTAGATGTCCGCGTCGGTGGGCACCACGTTGAAATCGCCCGCCAGCACCACGGGCAGGCCGCAGCCGAAGAGCTTGCGCGCGTGGGCGCCGAGCCGCTCGAACCATTCCAGCTTGTAGTCGAATTTGGGGCCGGGGCACGGGTTGCCGTTGGGCAGATAGAGGCAGCCGATGACGACGCCGTCGACCACGGCTTCGATGTACCGGCTCTGGTCGTCCAGGCTGTTGCCGTCCAGGCCGCGCCCGGTCTCGATCGGATCTCGGCCGCGCGCCAGGATGGCCACGCCGTTCCAGGCGCGCTGGCCATGGAAGACTGCGCCGTAGCCGGCCTCACGCAGCGGGGCCGCCGGAAAGCTCTGATCCGGGCACTTCAGTTCCTGCAGGCAGGCCACGTCGGGCCTGGACTCGTGGAGCCACTCCAGCAGCCGCGGCAGCCGGCCGTTGATACCGTTGACGTTGAAGCTCGCGATCTTCATGGCGCTTGCAATCAGGGGAAGAAGGATGTCGCCATCATGGTCGCAGTTCCTTCACGAAGCACGTAGGCCCGGTGATCCATTGCGTCGATGATTTCCGGAATCGCAGCGCTTGCGCCCGTGCTCCCGATGCTCGCGAAGACGGCCGCGAGCCTGCCGCAAGGCGATGATTTCCTGTTCGAGCCGAAGTGGGACGGTTTCCGCGCGATCGTCTTTCACAAGGACGGCGAAGTCCTGATCCAGAGCCGCGAGGGCAAGCCGCTCGACCGCTACTTCCCCGACCTGCACGAAGCGTTCGCGGCCTGCCTGCCCGAGGGCTGCGTGCTCGACGGCGAGATCGTCGTCGCGACGCCGCGCGGCCTCGATTTCGACGCGTTGCAGCTACGCGTGCATCCCGCCGCTTCGCGGGTGGCGCGACTGGCCGCCGAGACGCCCGCGTCCTTCGTCGCCTTCGATCTGCTGGGGCTGGGTGACGAGGACCTGATGGGCAGGCCGCAAGACGAGCGCCGCCTTCTGCTCGAGGCGCTGCTGGCGCAGCCGGCTCACCCGATCCATCTCACGCCCATGACGACCGACCACGCGCTGGCATTGCGATGGCTGCGGCATTTCGAAGGTGCCGGCCTGGATGGCGTGATCGCCAAGTGGGCGGACCAGGCCTACCTTCCCGGCAAGCGAGCCATGCTGAAGGTGAAGCACCAGCGTACCGCGGACTGCGTCGTGGCGGGTTTCCGCTGGCACAAGAGCGGGCCTGCGGCCGTGGGCTCGCTGCTCCTGGGCCTCTATGACGAAAAAAAGGTTCTGCAGCACGTGGGCGTGACCTCGTCCTTCGGCATGGAAATGCGCAGGAGCCTGGCCGCAGAACTGCAGCCCTTGCGGGAGAACGCGCTGCCGGGGCACCCTTGGGCCGGATGGGCGGGCGCGGCCGCCGGCGGGCTGCAGCAGCGCATGCCGGGGGCGCGAAGCCGTTGGAGCGGGGGCAAGGACCTGTCGTGGGAGCCCTTGCGCATCGAGCGCGTGTGCGAGGTGCGATACGACCACCTGCAGGGCATGCGCTTTCGTCATGCGGCCGTGTTCCTGCGGTGGCGGTGGGACAAGTCACCCGAGGCTTGCCGATACGACCAGTTGGAAGTCACGCCGCCCTACGAGCTTGCACGCGTGTTCTCGTCGCGGGGCTAGGAATCGGCCCCGACCGGCTTTTTCCCGTTCATCGACGCGAGCAGTGTCGGGGCCCCGGTACGGCGGGCCGCTAAGGAAGCCTTCCTACTCGGCAATGTCATGAGTGCTCACCTGCGTCGGAGTCGGCATCGCTACGGTGGTTTGCCAAAGCGAAGGAACCCCTCTATGGCTGCGCTTTCAGTATTCCTCGTCGAGGACAACCCGAGGATCCGTGCGCATCTGGTGCCCGCCCTGGCGGATCTCGGTTCCGCGAGCGTCATGGCGACGGCCGAGACGGAAGCGCAGGCCATCGACTGGCTTGCCAAGCACAAGGGCGAATGGGACCTGGCGGTGGTGGATCTCTTCCTGAAGGAAGGGCATGGCCTTGGCGTCCTGGAGTGGGCCCTGGGACGGGAGCCGCGCCAACGCGTCGTCGTGTTGACGAACTCCGCCACCGAGGCGATGCGGACCGCCTCCAAGCAGGCCGGCGCCGACGCCATCTTCGACAAGTCCACGGAACTCGAGGAGTTCTTCGCTTACTGCCTGAATGTGCATCGGCCCCCGCCGATCAAGGAGTGAGCAGCCGTTTCGTGCCGGCCGACGACGATCGGCAACCCGGTCGGCCGCCCGGCGTCACGGCTTCTTGGTGACGGTCTTGACCGCTTCCTTGACGTCACCAACCTTCTTCTGCACGGCGCCAGCTGTCTTGTCGGCTGCGCCCTCTGCTTGCAACCGCTCATTGCCGACGGCCTTTCCGACGGCTTCCTTCACGTTGCCCTTGGCCTTTCCCAGGCCGCCTTTGACTTGATCCTTGTTCATGTCAGCTTCCCTTCGAGTGACGTGCCGAGCGGCGGGGTGCCGCTCGCTGCATCGACTGCCAAGGCTGGCAGCGACGGAAGACTCAAATACTCGGCCAATGAAGAGGGAACTATTTCGCCGCGTCCTCGCGTAGTACGTCGCCCCATGGCGGGTGCCGTTCTCGGAGTACGCCGGGCACGCTGCGCCAGCCTGTTTCGCCGGACTTCGCACGCGAATCCGAGCCCGCGGCAGGACCCGCCGCCAGGCTGCGACGGTACGCCCTACGAAGGATCCTTGCTGCGCGTGCGGCCCACGGCGCTGAAGATGCCGATGCCCAGCAGGATCAAGGCGCCGATGCCGATGTAGAGCGTCGGAATGCCGATGACCGAGGCCCCCCAGGCCAGACCGCCGAGGAAAAGCAGGAAGCCGATCATGTAGAGCGCGAAAGACATGGTTTTCTCTCCGACGTGAGGATCGAGCCAGTCTCTTCATGCCATGCCGCGCTTCGATGCGGCGGCGGCCGCCAAGGCGTGTCGGCCGACACCTACCGTTGCTGTGCGCCCTCGGCGCTCGCCTCGTCGAGCAGGGCAATCGCCTCTGCGTCGAGCGTGAGCCGGGCCGCGGCCACCAGCTCGTCCAGCTGCACGGCCGAGGTGGCGCTGGCGATCGGCGCGGTGATCGCGGGGCGGGCGATTTGCCAGGCGAGGGCCACCTGGCCCGGCGTCGCGCCCCGTGTCTTCGCGACCTCGTCGAGCGCGGCCAGGATGCGCAGCCCGCGCGGGTTGAGGTACTTCTTCGTCGTGCTGGCGCCGCGCGGGCTCTTGGCGGCATCGGCCTCGCTGCGGTACTTGCCCGTCAGGAAGCCGGCCGCCAGCGCGTAGAAGTTGATCACGCCCACGCCGCGCTCGAGGCACAGCGGCTCCAGCGCCTCCTCGAACACCGCGCGGTCGTAGAGGTTGTAGAGGGGCTGCAGGCTCTCGTAGCGCGGCAGGCCCTGGCGCTCGGCGACGTCCAGCGCCTCGGCCAGCCGTGGCGCGCTGTAGTTGGAGGCGCCGATGGCGCGCACCTTGCCGGCCTGGATCAGCTCGGCGAAGGCGCCGAGCGTGTCGGCCAGCGGCGTGTCGGCGTCGTCGTCGTGCGACTGGTACAGGTCGATGTGCTCGGTCTGCAGGCGCTTGAGCGAGGCATCCACGGCCTGGCGGATGTAGGCCGGCGACAGGCCCTTCTTCTTGTCGCCCATCGGCTTGCCGACCTTGGTCGCGAGCACCACGTGGTTGCGTTTGCCGCTCTGCCGCAGCCACTTGCCGATGATGGTTTCCGATTCGCCGCCGCTGTGGCCCGGCACCCAGCTGGAGTAGACGTCGGCGGTGTCGACGAAGTTGAAGCCGGCGTCGAGCCAGGCGTCGAGCAGGCGGAACGAGAGCTTCTCGTCCACGGTCCAGCCGAACACGTTGCCGCCGAAGGCCAGCGGCGACACTTGAAGGCCGGAACGGCCGAGGGGGCGCAGTTGCATGGATGTCTTTCCGGGAAATTTCAGACGAAGCCGAAGGCGCCCAGCAGGGCGCCGGCACCCAGCAGCCACAGCAGGTGGAGGCGGGTGCGCCAGACGATAAACGCCGCCACGCCGGTCAGCAGCCAAAGGTGCCAGGCAGGCGCGTTGCCGGCATGGTTACCGGCGGCCAGCACCCAGCCGGTGGCGATCAGCAGGCCCACCACCACCGGCGCCATGCCCTGCTTGAAGGCGCGCACCTCGCGCCGCTCGCGGTTGCGATGGCCCCAGCGCGTCGCGAAATAGGTCAGGGTGGTGCTCGGCAGCATGATGCCGACCATGGTGACCGTCAGCCCGAGGAGGCCCAGCGCCCAGGCCTGCGGCCCGGCGCCGATGCCGCCGCCTGCGTTGATGCCGACGTTCCATCCCATGAGCGCGACGAAGAGCACGTTGGGGCCCGGCGCCGCCTGGGCGATCGCGACCGAGGAGCTGAACTGCGCGTCGGTCAGCCAGCCGTTCTGGTCGACCAGGTAACGGTGCATGTCGGGCACCGTCGTGATGGCGCCGCTGATCGACAGCATCGAGAGCATCAGGTACTGGGCGAAGAGCGCCAGCCAGTCGTGCCAGTGCATTGCGATGGTCATGAGGCCCTCACGCCCGGCACTGGAGGTGTTCTTGCTGCTCGCCGACGGGCTTTCGCATCCTGGAGCGGCCTGGCGATGCTCATGCCTGCAGCCTCCTCCAGGTCCACACGCAGGCCACGCCGCCGACCGCCAGCAGCACCCACCCCAGCGGAATGCGCGCGAAAGCGATGGCGCCGAAGACGAGTGCCACGATGCCGAGGCAGGCGCCGAAGCCCAGCGGATGCCGGCGCAGCGCCGGGATCAGCTTGATGCCGGTCGCCGCGATCAGCCCGCCGGCCACCGCGCCCATGCCGCGCAGCGCGCCGGCGACCTGCGGGTTGCCGGCGAAGTGCGCGTAGAGCAGCGCCAGCACCAGGATCACGCCCAGCGGCACGGTCAGCATGCCGGCCACGGCGGCGATCGCGCCGCGCAGGCCGAAGTAGCGGTCGCCGATCATCAGGGCGAGGTTGATCACGTTCGGCCCCGGCAGCACCTGGGCCACCGCCCAGTCCTCGAGGAACTCGTCGGCCGTCAGCCAGCGCTTCTTCTCGACCATCTCGCGCTGCACGATCGCGAGCACGCCGCCGAAGCCCTGCAGCGCCAGCCAGGTGAAGGAAAAGAACAGGTCGCGAACGGAGCGGGGTTGCGGGCGCTCGGAGGGCGCCGCCATGGAGGAGGCCGGATGCATCGCCCGCGATTATGTTCGCAGCGCGGTCCGGCCGCTGGTCGGGGCAGGCGCCGACGCGCGGCCGCGTCCATGCTGCGACACTCGCGGGCATGCAGCCGCGTGCACTCTTCGATCTCTTCAAGCAGGCCGTCCTGTCCTGGAAGGCCGACTACGCCCCGAGCATGGGCGCCGCACTGGCCTACTACACGGTGTTCTCGGTGGCGCCCCTGCTCTTGATCGTGATCTCCGTCGCGGGCCTGGTCTTCGGCCAGGAGGCGGCGCGCGGCGAGATCATGATCCAGCTCTCCGGGCTGATGGGCGAGCAGGGTGCGCGCGCGGTGCAGGGCATGCTGGAGGCGGTCAACAAGCCGAAGGAGGGCATCGTCGCGACCGTGATCGGCGTCGCCCTGCTGGTGGTCGGTGCGACCACCGTGTTCGGCGAACTGCAGGACGCGCTGGACCGCATCTGGCGCGCGCCGGCGCGCGACGAAGGCAAGAGCTGGCTCAAGCTGCTGCGCGTGCGGCTGCTGTCCTTCAGCATGATCATGGGCCTCGGCTTCCTGCTGATGGTGTCGCTGGTGGCCAGCGCCGCGCTGGCGGCGCTGAGCAAGTGGTGGGCGCCGGTCTTCGGCGGCTGGGCCGCGCTGGCGCAGGGCGTCAACTTCCTCTTCAGCTTCGTCATGGTCACCGTGGGCTTCGCCATGATCTACAAGATCATGCCGCGCGTGCGGGTGCAGTGGCGCGACGTGTGGGTGGGTGCCGCCGTGACGGCGCTGCTGTTCGCCATCGGCAAGCACCTGATCGGGCTCTACATCGGCAAGAGCAGCGTGGCCTCGGGCTACGGCGCCGCGGGCTCGCTGGTGGTGGTGCTGGTGTGGGTCTATTACTCGGCGCAGATCTTCCTGCTGGGGGCGGAGTTCACGTGGGTGTATGCGCACAAGTACGGGTCGCTGCGGCATGTCGAGCGGCCGGATGCGCCGTCTTCGCCGACGCGCTGAAGACGGGCCACTAGCCCGCGAAACCACCCTGGTCCAGGAAGGCCTGTTCCTCCGCCGTCGTCTCGCGCCCGAGCATCGGGTTGCGATGCGGGAAGCGCCCGAAGCGCGCAATGATGTCGCGATGCAGGACCGCATAGCGCTGCGTGTTGGCATCGAGCACGGCATTGAGCTCGACCGAGCGCTCCTGGTCGGCCAGCGACTCCGAGTGCATGAAGGGCAGGTAGAAGAAGGGGCGCACGGTGCTCTCCACCTGCTGGTCGAGGCCGGCGGCGATCGCAGCGCGCGCGAGGGCACGCGCCTTGCCGTCGGTGGCGAACATGTGGGCGCTGCCGCGCCACGCGTTGCGCGGAAACTGGTCCAGCAGCACCAGCAGGGCCAGCGCGCCGTCGGCCTCGTCGGCCCAGGCATCGAGCATGCCGCTCGCGGCAGCGTGATGCGCAGCCTCGAAGCGCGACTTGAACTCGGCGTCGAAGGCCTCGTCCTTCGCGAACCAGCGGGCGGGACCGGCGTCGCGCCAGAAGGCGGCGATCTCGTGGGAGGAGGGCAGGGGAACAGTCGTCATGCGCCGGATGATGCCATCGCAAGGTCCCGTAAAACGGGCTCGTGGCCGACACGCGGGGCATCCCGTGCTGTCTATGCTGTTCGCTGTTGCAACTATGGAGATCCGCTCATGAACCGAACTGCCACCCTCTTGCGCGCCGCCCTCGTGACCGGCGTGGCGGCCGCCGCCCTCGCGGGCTGCGGCATGATGTCCAGGTCCAACACGGCGAGCTTCAGCGGCAGCATGAACGCAGCCAGCCAGGTGCCGCCCAACATGACGCGCGGCAGCGGCCTGGCCGAGGCCTGGCTCAACAAGGACACCAATGTCCTCAAGTACAAGATCGTCTACACCGGCCTGAGCGGCCCGGCCACGGCCGCCCATTTCCACGGTCCTGCGTCCGCGGGCGCCAATGCGGGCATCGTGCTTCCCTTCGCGAACCCCGCGAGCCCGATCGAGGGCCAGGCCACCCTGACACCGGCGCAGGCGGCCGACCTGATGGCCGGACGCTGGTACGCCAACATCCACACCGCGGCCAATCCGAACGGCGAGATCCGGGGGCAACTGCTGCCCAAGATGTAAGGCTTCGGCCTGGAACTGCGGGGTGGGTGCATGGTGTCCAATCCGTCCATGCGTACCACCACCCCAAGAAAAAAGCTCAACGGTTCCACCTTTCCTCGCGCCTCCCATCGCATCGACATCACGGCTGCCGCGAAGGCCCTGGTGCTGCAAGGCGGCGGCGCTCTCGGCGCCTACCAGGCGGGCGTCTATGCCGGCGTGTACGAGAAGCACAAGGCGCTCGACTGGGTGGCCGGCGTGTCGATCGGCGCGATCAACGCCGCCCTGATCGCGGGCAACCCGCCCGAGCTGCGCGTCGCGCGCCTGCGCGAGTTCTGGGACCTCGTCTCCTCGGGCCCCGCGCAGCGGCTGCCGCCCGGCTGGGGCGACCGCGCGTTCTTCAATCAGTGGAGCGCGAACTCGGCCGCACTGTTCGGCGTGCCTGGCTTCTTTACGCCGCGTCGCGACCCCGCGCTGCTGCTCGGCGGCGCGGCGCCGCTGCTGAGCTACTACGACACCTCGCCGCTGAAGTCCACGCTCGAACGCCTGGTGGACTTCGACCGCATCAACGACTGCGACATCCGCTTCAGCGTGGGCGCGGTCAACGTGCGCAGCGGCAACTCGATCTACTTCGACAACACGAAGCAGCGCATCGGTCCCGAGCACATCATGGCCAGCGGCGCGCTGCCGCCCGGCTTCGCGCCGGTGCACATCGATGGCGAGGACTACTGGGACGGCGGCATCGTCTCCAACACGCCGCTGCAGTACGTGCTCGACACCCATCCGCGCACCGAGTCGCTGCTGGTGCTGCAGGTCGACCTGTTCAGCGCCCGCGGCAACATGCCGCGCACGCTGGCCGAGACCCTGGAGCGGCAGAAGGACATCACCTACTCCAGCCGCACCCGCATGAACACCGACGCGCTGGCCTCGAACATGAACCTGCAGCAGGCGGTGGCCGACCTCATCGCCAAGCTGCCGGCCTCGCTGCGCAACGATGCCAGCGTGGCCGCCGTGTGCGCGCAGCTGACGCACCAGCCGGTCGAGATCGTGCACCTGATCTACCGCGACAAGCCCTACGAGCTCGACTCCAAGGACTACGAGTTCTCGCGCACCTCGGTCGACGAGCATTGGGAGGCGGGGCTGCGCGATATCCGCAACACGCTGGAGCATCCGGAGTTGCTGCGCGCTGCCGCGCAGGTCAACGGCGTCACCACCTTCGACCTGACCGAAACCCACGAGCCGCGCGTCCGGCACCCGATGCGGGTGCCGGCCATGCAGTCGGCGACGCAATGAGCGGCATCCGAGGCCGAAGAGGGTCGGCCTGGTTCATGCCACAGGAATAGGGCTTAGAGCTTGAGCTCCCAGGTCTCGCCCACCAGCTGCTGGCCGAAGCCCTCGTAGGGTTCGGACTTCACGAGCTCGAAGCCACGCGCCGCGTAGATGCCGCGCGCGGCCAGCAGGCAGCTGTTGGTCCACAGCACCATCTTCCTGTAGCCCTTGCGGCGGGCGAAGGCGATGCATTCGTCGGTGAGCCGCGCCCCCAGCCCCAGGCCCCGAGCTTGCGGCGTCAGGATCAAGAGGCGCAGCTGCGCCACCGTGGCCGACTTGCGCACCAGGAACACGGCGCCCACGCGCTCGCCGTTGAGCTCGGCCATCCAGCAATGCTCCCACTCGGGCTGAAACTTGCGCAGGAACTCGCCGGCAATCTCGGCCACCAGGGCCTCGAACTCGCTGTTCCAGCCGTACTCGCGGGCGTAGAGCTCGCCGTGCTGCTGCACCACCCAGCCGATGTCGCCCGGCTGCGGGTCGCGCAGGACCGCGGTGCCCGGCCTTGGCGGCGCGTGGGTGTCGGGCTCGATCAGCGCCTGCACCGTCTGCATCGCATCGATCAGCCGGCGCCGTTGCGGCGCCGAGAGCGGGGCAAGCAAGGCGCTCGCCTCGTCGCGCGATTTCTGCTGCAGCGGCGCGAAAGCGGCATGGCCCGCCTCGGTCAGGCGCAGCAGGCTCTGTCGCGCATCGCGCGGATGCGTCTCGCGCACGAGCCAGCCCGCGCCCTCGAACCGGCGCAGGATGCGGCTGAGGTAGCCGCCGTCCAGGCCCAGGTCCTTCGCGATCTCGCTGGCCACCGCCTGCTCGCGGTGCGCCAGTTCGTAGAGCACCCGCACGTCGGTCAGCGACATGTCGCTGCCCAGGTAGGGGTCGAGCGCCCCGATGCGGCGGGTGTAGAAGCGGTTGAACTGGCGCACGGCCCGGACTGCAGCGACGTCGGGCGCGGAGATAGATTCGGCGGACATGCTTGCCATTGTCAATGGATTGATTGACTTGGGCAATCAATTACATGCTCACCGCTCGGGCGGCATGGCCTTTGGAGGCGACGGCCGGGGGCTTAGCCCGTAAAATCGCGGGTTGCCCGAAACCGGGCCACCGCGGCCTGCCTGCCGCCACCTCCCACATGAACGCCCCCGTCGACGTCTCCTTTTTCACGCGCGCCGCCAAGCCGCTGACCAGCTACCGCAAGTACTGGGCGGCCCGCTTCGGCACCGCCAGGTTCCTGCCCACCTCGCGCGCGGAGATGGAGGCGCTGGGCTGGGACAGCTGCGACATCGTGATCGTCACCGGCGACGCCTACGTCGACCACCCGAGCTTCGGCATGGCGGTCATCGGCCGCATGCTGGAGGCGCAGGGCTTCCGGGTGGGCATCATCGCGCAGCCGGACTGGCACAGCGCCGATCCCTTCAAGGCGCTGGGCAAGCCGAACCTGTTCTTCGGCGTGACCGCCGGCAACATGGATTCGATGATCAACCGCTACACGGCGGACCGGAAGATCCGCAGCGACGACGCCTACACGCCCGGCGACGTCGGCGGCCGGCGGCCCGACCGTGCGGCCATCGTGTACTCGCAGCGCTGCAAGGAAGCCTGGACCGACGTGCCGATCGTGCTCGGCGGCATCGAGGGCTCGCTGCGCCGCATCGCCCACTACGACTACTGGCAGGACAAGGTGCGCCGCTCGATCGTGGTGGATGCCAAGTGCGACCTGCTGCTCTACGGCAATGCCGAGCGCGCCATCGTCGAGATCGCGCACCGCCTGGCCGCCCGCGAGCCGGTGCAGCAGATCACCGACGTGCGCGGCACGGCCTTCGTGCGTCGCGAGACGCCGCAGGGCTGGTTCGAGATCGACTCCACCAGCGTGGACTTGCCGGGCCGGGTCGAGGCGCATGTGAATCCGTACCTCATGGTGTCCGAGCAGGCGAAGGCGAATGGGGCGAGCTGTGCGAAGGAAGAGGAAGCACAGGCCGTCGCTGCGGCGGCCGAGGCCCGGTCTTCACTCCCTCTCCCGCGCGCGGGAGAGGGCCGGGGCGAGGGCGCGGCGAAGCCGCTCCGCTTCGTCCCCAATCCGAGCCTCAGGAAGGCGGGGGACCCTCACCCCAGCCCGCTCCCGCAAGCGGGAGAGGGAGCAGGTCCGCGTGTGAAGCCGCCGCCGCGCGACCGTTCGGTGATCCGGCTGCCCTCCTACGAGCAGGTGCGCGCCGACCCGGTGCTCTACGCCCACGCCAACCGCGTGCTGCATCTCGAGACCAACCCCGGCAACGCCCGCGCACTGGTGCAGGCCCACGGCGAGGGCGCGACCGCGCGCGACGTCTGGATCAACCCGCCGCCCATCCCCCTGACCACGGCCGAGATGGACCACGTGTTCGATCTGCCCTACGCCCGCAGCCCGCATCCGCGCTACGCCGACGAGCACGGCAGCCACGACGGGGCCACCAAGATCCCCGCCTGGGAGATGATCCGCTTCAGCGTGAACATCATGCGCGGCTGCTTCGGCGGCTGCACCTTCTGCTCCATCACCGAGCACGAGGGGCGCATCATCCAGAGCCGCTCGGAGGACTCGATCATCAAGGAGGTCGAGGCCATCCGCGACAGCGTCAAGGGCTTCACCGGCACCATCTCCGACCTCGGCGGCCCGACCGCCAACATGTACCGCATCGGCTGCAAGTCGCCCGAGATCGAGGCCGCCTGCCGCAAGCCCAGCTGCGTGTACCCGGGCATCTGCCCGAACCTCAACACCAGCCACGACCCGCTGATCAAGATCTACCGGCGTGCGCGTGCGCTCAAGGGCATTAAGAAGATCCTGATCGGCTCCGGCCTGCGCTACGACCTGGCGGTGCAGTCGCCCGAGTACGTGAAGGAACTGGTGCAGCACCATGTGGGCGGCTACCTGAAGATCGCGCCCGAGCACACCGAGCAGGGCCCGCTCACCAAGATGATGAAGCCCGGCATCGGCAGCTACGACCGCTTCAAGCAGATGTTCGAGAAGTTCAGCGCCGAAGCGGGCAAGAAGCAGTACCTGATTCCGTACTTCATCGCCGCGCATCCGGGCACCAGCGACGAGGACATGATGAACCTCGCGCTCTGGCTCAAGCGCAACGGCTTCCGCGCCGACCAGGTGCAGACCTTCTATCCCTCGCCCATGGCCACGGCCACCGCGATGTACCACACCAACAAGAATCCTCTTCGAAAGATCACGCGAGAGAGCGAGACGGTGGACATCGTGCGCGGCGACAAGCGCCGTCGCCTGCACAAGGCCTTCCTGCGCTACCACGACGCCAACAACTGGCCGCTCTTGCGCGAGGCCCTGAAGAAGATGGGCCGAGCCGACCTGATCGGCAACGGCAAGCAGCATCTCATCCCCACCTACCAGCCGCTGACCGACGGCAGCTACCAGAGCGCGCGGCGCAAGAACTCGACCCCGGTCGTCTTGAAGCCGGTGCAGCCCGTCAAGGGCCGCATCCTCACGCAGCACACCGGGCTGCCGCCGCGCGAGACCGGCACCGGCCGTGCCAAGCCGGCGCGCAAGGGCCGCTGAGCAGACCCGTGCGCCGGCGCTGGCGGA
>DATFFA010000066.1:0-10263 GCA_035250605.1 Variovorax sp.
CCACATGACGCGCAACAGCAGCGTGCGGCAGGCCCTCGAGGTCGCGCTGCACCCTCTTGCGATGAACACGGTGCTGGAGGTCGAGCAACTGGCCACCGTGATGGGCATGGTCGAGGCCGGCCTCGGCATCAGCGTGGTGCCTACGCTCACGCTCTACCAGTTCAGGCGCGAGACCATCGCGATCCGGCCGCTGCCGCTGCCCCAGCTCACGCGGCGCATTTACGTGGTGCAGCGGCGCGAGGGCAGCCTGTCGGCAGCGGCGCAGGGGCTGCATGACATGGTGGTGGAGCGGCTGGGGTCGCTGTCGATCTGATTCGCGTGCATCAGCAAGGCAGGCGCGGGGCAGGCCTCGGGTTCCGCGATACGACTGGCCCATGAACCGACGCTGATCACGATCGGCCAGGCAGGCCGAGGCGCACCGAGGCGCTCCAAGGTCTGCCGCCTCAGATCATCGCCAACGGCTTCTTGCGCCGCGGCGGCGGATGCAGCCGGTCGATCTCCGCGAGGTCTTCCGCACTCAAGCGCAGTTCCGCCGCGGCCAGGTTGTCGCGCAGATGCGATTCGCGCACCGCCTTCGGGATGGCGACCACGCCGGCCTGCGCCATCACCCAGGCCAGCGCCACCTGCGCCGCCGTCACGCCCAGCCTTTCGGCCATCTTCTTCAGTGCCGCGTCGCCGGCCAGCGCGCCCTGATCGATCGGGCTGTAGGCCATCAGCGGCATGCCGCGCTCGCGCTGCCAGGGCAGCAAGCTGAACTCCGGCCCGCGTTCGCTCATGGAGTAATAGACCTGGTTTGCCGCGCAGTCGAAGGACTTGCCGCAAACGCCCTCCAGCTCTTCCATGTCGTCGGTGTCGAAGTTGCTGACGCCCCAGCAACCGATGCGGCCGTCGGCCACCAGCCGCCGCATCGCGTCGCAGGTCTCGGCCAGCGGATGCTCGCCGCGCCAGTGAAGCAGGTAGAGATCGATGCGATCCAGCCCCAGGCGCGCCAGGCTGCGCGCGCAGGCAGCCGGCGTGCCCTTGCGGCTGGCGTTGTGCGGGTAGACCTTGCTGACGACGAAAAGCTCCTCGCGCTTCACCTCGCCGGCGCGCAGCGCCTCGGCGATGGCCTGGCCCACCACTTCCTCGGCGCCGCCTTCGCCATACATCTCGGCCGTGTCGAGCAGGCGATAGCCCATGTCGAGGGCCGAGCGCACGGCGGCGACTTCGGCCTTGCGCGAGCCGCGCTCTTCGCCCATGCGCCAGGTGCCGAGTCCGAGCACCGGGATGTTCACGTGGGCCGAAAGTGGGAGCGTGCGCATGCAAAGCCTTTCTTACTTGCGGCAATATGGCGGGCTGCCTCGGCACGCAGTCTTCCCCATTTCACCCACGGTTGCGAGAAGGTTTCCTACGTTGGAGGGCCCGGCACCCGTCCAGTCTGGAGCTTTCAAAACCACGGGGAGATTTTCCGATGCTCACCGATACGAGCAACGCCGCTTCGGAAGCCAAGTTCATTTCGCTCCACTGGCCGCACGAGGTCCGCTATTGGACCCGATCGCTTGGCTGCACGGAAGACGAACTCCGCGATGCCGTGATGGCCATCGGCTACTCGGCAGCGGAGATCCGTATCTATCTGGCTCGCAGGCGAGGCGGTCGCTGATCGATGCACGCCTCGAACAGGTTCACTGCCAGCGGCCGTTGACCCACACCCAGTCGTTGCCCGCGAAGTTCCAGTAGCCCGGCACCCAGCGCGCACCCGCCTGCGGCGGTGCCGATGGCACTTCTTGCCTCATCGGCGGCATGGGGCGAATGGAGCCGGCTCGCCACTGGCCCGATTCCCACTGCCAGTTGCCGTTGCGCCAGACGTAGTGGCCGGGCACCCAGCTGTATCCGCTGGGTGCAGGCGGCGGCGGCTGAACCTCCTGTTGGGGCGCCGGCGGCTGAACGATCGTCACGCGATCGACGATGGTGGATTGCGGCTGCACGATGGGCTGCTCGCGCACGACCTCCCGTGTCACGCGAGTGCCACACGCGGCAAGCATCGAGCCCGCGGCGCCGAGAACAATGAACTTCACAATGGTTTTCATAAGACCTCCGCTGAATGCCGCCGCGCACGATGCCGGCCGGCCCATCTGTTGGAACCGCAGCCTGCGCGGCCCGGCCGAGGCGGATGCGAGACGATGAGGTAGGACGTGGTCGGAACCTGGCGAAAGACAGGCCCGACGCGCTGCGCCGGCTTGGCCGGCACAGCCACGGTCGCACTCCCATTCAACACAACAGCAGCCTTTGCGCTCATCGAGCAGCGCTGCCGTCCGACAAGCGCCGGAACGCGCAGGAATCACGGTGTCTTATCCGATTGGGGAGCGCACCATGAAACAGCGAGAAGACGACCCGGCCGCCAAGCGCGCCTTCCGTCGCATGGCCACCTTGATCGCGGTCCTGATCGTGGCTGCGTTGGCGCTCCTTTGGATATGGCTGAGGCAGCCGCCTCCTGCTGTCCAGTCGCCAACCGGTCAATTCAACGAGCAGCCCAGCCACGCGGCGGCCTCTCCGGTCTTGATGCGGCTTGGGGCGAGCCTGGGCCCGCCTACTTGCCCGCCGACAGGCCTTGCGCCGCGGCCAGGTGCTCCTGCAGGACGCGCAATGTCAGGTTGGCCCAGGTCTTGATGTCCGCGTCCTCGGCCGATCGCGCAGCCTGCTGGAAGAGCTCGATGTCGGCGCGGTGATCGGCAATGCCGACTTCCCGAACGAAGGCGGTGTCGAAGGCAGCGCCGTCGTGCTTTTCGAGGGCGGCCATCTTGTGCTTCTTTTCCTCGGGCATGTCGTTCGGCAATTGAACGTCCTTGCTGGCTGCCAGTCTCCTGAGCTGGTCATTGGATGCCGTGTGATGCTCGACCAGCATCCGGGCGAACTGCTTGACCTGCGCCGACCGGGCCCTTTGCACGGCCCTTCTGGAGACCTCGACCTCATACAGCCCGGCTTGAACGGCGCTGCGCAGGAAAACGTTGTCCCCGTCGCTGACCTTTCTTGCCCCGCCGGTGAGTCCGCCGCCGGAGCGCGGCGGATCGGCGGCATGCACCCGGGGCGCCAGCACTCCCATCGCCGCAAGGGCCAGGAGGATCGAGGCTCGGCGCTTGTCCACGCGCACGGTTGCCGCAGCGCGCAGACACGGCGGTTGGCGGGAGCGCACGGGCCGATCCATTGCCTTCAGGACACGTTGTCCGTGAGCCTGGGTGAAGGATTCAGGTGCCGAAGAAACCAGTCTCGTGCCAGGGACGACACGGTCTCGAGCGCGTCCGGCTCCTCGAACAGATGGGTCGCGCCCGGCACGATCGAGAGCTGCTTGGTGCCGTGCAGCGATGCGAGGGCGCGCCGGTTCAGGTCGATCACGGCCCCGTCGTTTCCACCGACGATGAGCAGCGTGGGCGCGCGCACCCGCTCCAGCGCCTGCTCGGCGAGGTCCGGACGGCCGCCGCACGAAACGACCGCGCCCACCGCATCGGGCCGCTGCGCCGCGGCCACCAGTGCGGCGCCTGCGCCGGTGCTCGCGCCGAAGTAACCCAGCGCGAGCGAGGCGGTCCGCCGGTCGGCCTTCAGCCAGTCGGTCAGGCCGACCAAGCGTTCGGCGAGCAGGGCGATATCGAAACGCAAGCGGCGATCGCGCTCGTCGATGGCTTCTTCTTCGGCCGTCAGAAGGTCCGCCAGCACTGTCGCCAGCCGTGCGTCGTTGAGCCGTGCGGCCACCTGGCGGTTGCGCGGGCTGAGCCGGCTGCTTCCGCTTCCGTGCGCGAACAAGACGAGGCCACGAGCCCTGGCCGGCAGGCTCAGGTCGGCCTGGAGCATGGCGCCGGACGCGTCTATCTGAAGTGGGAACTTCTCCACGATTCCGGATACGGGATTCATCGCTGCACCCATCGCTGCACCCTGCGAAACAACAACCTTAGCCGCGCCCGCCGCAGACTTCTGTAGGGTGACGCGTACATGCGCGTAGGGCGATACAGAAAGGATCGACGCCACCGGAAATCGGAGCGCCCTTTGCGCGAGCACTCACCGGAATCCGGGCGAATGCCGCCGCCCGCCCTCGGCCTTGTGCAGCAAGTCCAGCGCCACATCGACGATCATGTCCTCCTGCCCGCCCACCATCTTCCGCGCGCCCAGCTCGACGAGGATGTCCACGGTCTTCAGCCCGTACTTCTGCGCGGCCGCCTCGGCGTGGCGCAGGAAGCTCGAATACACGCCCGCGTAGCCGAGTGCCAGCGTCTCGCGGTCGACGCGCACCGGCCGGTCCTGCAGCGGGCGCACCAGGTCGTCGGCCGCATCCATCAGCCGGTAGAGATCGGTGCCGTGACGCCAGCCCTGGCGCTCGGCCGCCGCGATGAAGACCTCCAGCGGCGCATTGCCGGCCCCGGCGCCCATGCCGGCCAGGCTGGCATCGACGCGGTCGCAGCCCTCTTCCACGGCCACGATCGAGTTCGCCACGCCCAGGCTCAGGTTGTGATGCGCGTGGATGCCGGTCTGCGTGTCGGCGCCCAGCACCTCCTTGAACGCGCGGAACCGGTCCCGCACGTCGTCCATGCCGAGCGCGCCGCCGGAGTCGACGACGTAGACGCAGCTCGCGCCGTAGTTCTCCATCAACAACGCCTGCTCGGCCAGCTTCCTCGGCGTGGTCATGTGGCTCATCATCAGGAAGCCCACCGCGTCCATGCCGAGCTCGCGCGCATATTCCAGATGCTGGCGAGACACGTCGGCCTCGGTGCAGTGGGTGGCGACGCGCACGACGCGCGCGCCCGCATCGTAGGCATTGCGCAAGTCGTGCGTGGTGCCGATGCCGGGCAGCAGCAGGGTGGCGACCTTGGCGCTCTTGACGGTCTCGGCCACCGCGGCGATCCACTCGACATCGGTGTGCGCGCCGAAGCCGTAGTTGAAGCTGGAGCCTTCGAGCCCGTCGCCATGGGCGACCTCGATGCTGTCGACACCGGCGGCGTCCAGCGCCGCGGCGATCGCCCTGACCTGCGCGATGCCGTACTGGTGACGAACGGCGTGGCTGCCGTCACGCAGGGTCACGTCGCTGATGTAGAGCTTTCGGGCCGGCATCATGCGAGCTCCTTCATACCGCGCGCGATGCCGCCGGCGATGCGCCGTTGCGCCATCCGTTCCGCGCATGCGAGCGCGGCCGAGGTCATGATGTCGAGGTTGCCGGCATAGGCGGGCAGGTAATGCGCGGCGCCCTCGACCTCGAGGTACACCGAGGTCTTCAAGCCGTGCCGCATGCCCAGCCCGGGGATGTTGAGCGGCCGGTCGGCCGGGATCGGGTCGAACTGCACGCGCTGCTTCAGGCGGTAGCCCGGCACATAAGCCTGCACGCTCGCCACCATGCGGGCGATGCTGGCTTCCACCGCCGCCTGATCGGCCGGCTCGGAGAGGACGAAAACCGTGTCGCGCATGATCAGCGGCGGCTCTGCCGGGTTCAGCACGATGATCGCCTTGCCGCGCTCGGCCCCGCCGAGCTTCTCGATCGCGGCCCGGGTCGTTTCGGTGAACTCGTCGATGTTCGCGCGCGTGCCGGGCCCGGCGCTTCGGCTCGCGATCGACGCCACGATCTCGGCATAGTGCACCTTGGCGACGCGCGACACGGCAGCCACCATCGGGATGGTCGCCTGCCCGCCGCAGGTCACCATGTTCATGTTGCCGGCGTTCTCCGCATCCAGGTTGATCGCCGGGATCACGTAGGGACCGATCGCGGCGGGCGTCAGGTCGATGACCTGCACGCCATGGGCCTGCAGCACCTCGTCGTGGTGCTTGTGGGCGGCCGCCGAGGTGGCGTCGAACACGATGTCGATGTCGCGGAACACGCCGAGCTTCACCAGCCCTTCGATGCCTTCCGCCGTGGTGGCGATGCCGAAGCGTTCGGCCCTTGCCAGGCCGTCGGAGCTCGGGTCGACGCCCACCATCGCACCCATCTCCAGGTGCTTGCCGTTGCGCATGACCTTGATCATCAGGTCGGTGCCGATGTTGCCCGGGCCGATGATCGCGACCTTCAATTTGTTCGTCACCTTGCTTCCTTCTCTCGAATGTCGGAGACGAGCTGCCCGCCGCGTCCCCAATGGCCTGCGGGGTACTCGTGGAGCAGGACCCGCACTGCGTCGACCGGCAATTCGAGACTGTCCGCCATGGCACGCGAAACACTCTCTATCAGCCGGCGCTTCTTGTCGGGGCTGCGCCCCTCGATGATCTTGATCAGGGCGATGGGCATGGGTCACTCCTCGACGCCGAAGCCTGCGGTTCCGAGGCGCTCCATCTCGATCGAGACGTACTGCCCCGGCTTGATCCATTCGGCCGGCGTGGCGCCGCCCGCCATCACCACCCAGCCGGCTTGCAGCGGCTCGCCGGCCGCCGCCGAGAGCCGCGCGGCGGCGACCAGCGAGCGCAGCGGGTGGCCGAGGATGGCGGCGGTAGAGCCGACCTGCACCACGCGGCCGTCGATGCTCAGCGTCAGGCCCAGGTTGCCGAAATCCTGCTGCGGATCGCTCCACGCGCCGACCACGAAGCCGCTCGACGAGGCGTTGTCGGCGATCACGTCCGGCAGGCTGAACTTGAAGTCCTGGTAGCGCGAGTCGATGATCTCGAGCGCCGGCGCCACGGCCTCGACCGCGGCGAGCGCCTCGACCAACGTGGCGTCGCCGGCCAAGGGCTTCTTCAGCACGAAGGCCAGTTCCGGCTCGACCCGCGGATGCACGAAGCGCGCGAACTTCAAGGGCGCGCCCTCCTCCACCTGCATGGCGCTCGACAGGCGCCCCCAGATGACGTCGTCGATGCCCATCTGGACCATCTTGGCGCGGCTGGTGAAGCCCATCTTCACGCCGACGCGGCGCTCGCCGCGCGCCAGGCGCCGCTGGATCGACGCGGACTGGATCGCGTAGGCCTCGGCCAGCGAGAGCTCCCCATGCGGGTCGATCTGCGGCACTGCGCGGGCGTGGCGGGCCGCGTCGTCCAGCAGCTGTGCGAATTCGTGGGCCTGGCTCATTTCGATTCCTTTGCAGCGTCAGCGGCTTCGAACACGGCCTTGACGCTCCCGAGGCCGTTGATGCGCGCTTCGAACACGTCGCCGGCCGCGACCGGCACCATCGGGCCGAGTGCGCCCGACAGCACCACGTCGCCGGCGCGCAAGGGCTGGCCGAGCGCCGCCATGGTGCGGGCCAGCCAGACCACCGCATTGACCGGGTGGCCCAGGCATGCCGCACCCGCGCCGACCGACACCGGCTCGCCGCGGCGGCTCATGACCATGCCGCACAGCCGAAGGTCCACGTCCCCGAGAAGCCGGGGGCTTCCACCCAGGACGAATGCGCCGGACGATGCGTTGTCCGCCACCGTGTCGACGAAGCGGATGTCCCAGCCCGCGATGCGGCTGCCCACGATCTCGATCGCCGGAAGGACGTGGTCCACGGCCCTGATCACTTCCGCATGTCCGGGATTTGCCATGTCGAGGTCACGGCCGAGAACGAACGCAATCTCCGCCTCGACCTTCGGCTGATCGAGCTGCTGCATGGGGATGGGTTCGGCGTCGCCGAAGCTCATGTCGTCGAAGAGCACGCCGAAATCCGGTTGATCGACGCCGAGCTGCACCTGCACGGCGCGTGCCGTCAGGCCGATCTTGCGTCCGACCACGCGGCGGCCGCCGGCCAGCCTGCGTTCGGTGTTCATTCGCTGGATGGCGTAGGCATCCGCGGCATCCAGGCCGGGATGGCTCGCTCTCAAGGGCTGCGTGTAGCGGCCGGTCCTGGCA
Source organism: Variovorax sp. (assembly GCA_035250605.1). GTDB lineage: Bacteria > Pseudomonadota > Gammaproteobacteria > Burkholderiales > Burkholderiaceae_C > Variovorax. The sequence continues at coordinate 7,763 of DATFFA010000066.1, forward strand.
GCGTCCCACAGGGCTGCGGCTGCTTCAGCCAGGACGGCTGGTTGGGAAGGCATGGGTTCTCCATTGCCCGCGCGCGGCAGGCAGATTGAAATTCAGGGGTGGGGATGCGGGCCGGCTCGTCGGCCGGCCGCGGTGCTCAGAGGGCGCGGTCCTTCAGGCCGACCTTGCCGTAGATCTCGTTCACGTGTTTCTTCACGCTTTCGGGCGTCGTGTCGTCGACCGGCATGTGTGCCCAGCCGACCTTCGCGCGCGCGTACCGGCCGATCTCTTCGTCCTGGTCGCCGGTCGCCCCGCTGATGCCGTAGGCGCCCACCATGTCGTTGCCCTTGAACACGGGCGCGCAGCCACCGGAGGCCACCACCTGGCCGTTGGTGAAGACCGATGCGTTCACCAGCATCTGCGGATTTCGCTCCTTGAACCATTGCTGAATGACCAGCCCGTCGCTGAAGCGCGGGCTCATCGAGCGGAAGGCAGCGACGGTGAAGGCCTTTGCACGGGCCGTGTCCGGCGTGATGAAGCCCGCCTCATCCATGCGCTCGAGTGCGATCAGGTGGCCTTCGGGCCCGACGATGGCGACGGAGATGGGCACGCCCATCTCGGCAGCCTTCTCGCTCACGGCAGCGATGAATTCGCGGCACTCGGCAGCACGCAGTTTGGACATCTCGGTATTCCTTTTCCTGAAAAATGTGCTTCACTCACTCGGGCTTGATGCCCGTGTGCTGAACGAACTTCGACCAGCGCGCCGCCTCGCTGCGCAGGAAGCGCGACATCTCCTCGTCGCTGGTCTTGAGGACATCGATGGCCTGGGCCTTGTAGATCGCCTGGAGCTCGCTCGAATCGAGCGCCGCGTGCGCCGCGGTGCGCAGCTTCCCGATCACGCTCGACGGCGTCTGCGCCGGGGCCACGAGTCCCATCCACACCGACGTGTCGAAGCCCTTCAGCCCCAGTTCGTCGAGCGTGGGCAGATCCGGCGCGGCCGAGGTCCTGCGCGGACTGGTGACGGCCAGCGCCACCAGCTTGTTCGCGCGCACGTGCGGCAGCACGGTCGAAGCCGGCGCGAACATGAGCTGCACCTGGCCGCCGAGCAGGTCCGTGACCGCAGGCGTGCTCCCCTTGTACGGGACGTGGACCATCTTGACGTCGGCCATCAGCGCGAACTGCTCGCCCGACAGGTGCGGCGAGGTGCCGATGCCGGACGACGCATAGGCCAGCGCGCCCGGCCTGGCCTTGGCGAGTGCGACGAGTTCGGCCAAGGTCGTGACCTTCAGCGAGGGATGAACCACCAGCACGTTGGGAACGTTGCCGATGAGCGTGACGGGCTTGAATTCCTTCAGCGGATCGACCGCGCTGGCGCCGGGGAACGCAGCGTTGATGACGTTGGCGATCGTGATCGCGAAGACGGTGTACCCATCGGGCTGCGCCGTCGCCACGGCCTTGGCGGCGATGTTGCTGCCGGCGCCGGGCTTGTTGTCCACCACGAAGGGCTGGCCCAGGCGCCGGGCCATCTGCTCCGAGACGGCACGCACCGCCACGTCCGTGGCGGTGCCGGGCGGGAAGCCCACCAGCACCTTGACCGGCGAGGCCGGATAGACAGGCTGCGCCGAAGTCCATGAGGGCAAGGTGGCGGCAGCCAGTGCAGGCACTGCGGCGAGGAGTTCACGGCGTTTCATGTCTCGGTCTTTCTGTGAAGGGGCAGGCCAGGTCTCCATCGGCTTGCATGCGGTGATTAGAAGATGCAAGAGGCTATGTTTCAATCGAGACTTTCCAATCGAATGAGTGGCTGCGCTCATGAATGTGACTCTCCGCCAGCTCCGGGCCTTCGTGCTGGTCGCGCGGCTCGGCAACTTCACGCGTGCCGCGCAGGCGATGCATGTCACGCAATCGGCGCTCAGCCTGCTCGTGCGCGAGCTCGAGGGCGCCATCGACAGCCGGCTGTTCGATCGCACCACGCGGGCCGTGGCCCTGACGGCTGCCGGCAGCGACTTCTTTCCGCGCGCGGAACGGGTGCTGGCCGAGCTCGAGTCGGCGCTCGCGGGGGTGGACAAGCTGGTGGCCAGGGAACGCGGACGCGTGGTGGTGGCTGCGCCGCTGGTGCTGTCGAGCACTTACCTCCCGCCGATCCTGGCGGCCTTCGGCGCGAAGTACCCCGGCATCGAGGTCGTGCTGCAGGACACGCTGCCCAACCAGGTGTTGCCGCTGGTGCGCGGCGGTGCGGCCGATGTCGGGATCGGCACGTTCGCCTCGGATGAAGCCGACATCCAGCGCACGCTGCTGTTCTCGGAAGCGATGGCGGCCGCCTTCCCGGCGGGGCATGCGTTCACGCGCCTGAAGCAGTTGACCTGGGCGGATCTCGCGCAGGAGCCGGTGCTTGCATTGAGCCGCGGGAGCGTGTTCCGCGACCTCACCGAGGCAGGCTTTGCGGCGGCCGGGCTGATGCTGAAGCCCGCGAGAGAGGCCAACTATGCGGGCTCGCTCATCGGGATGGTGGACGCCGGGCTCGG
>DATFFA010000067.1:0-5186 GCA_035250605.1 Variovorax sp.
TGGCGGAGAGGGTGGGATTCGAACCCACGGTACGGGGATACCGTACGCCTGATTTCGAGTCAGGTACATTCGACCACTCTGCCACCTCTCCGGAGTCTGGTGTTTGTCGAGCCCGCGATTCTAGCAGAGGCTTTTGGCGACTTTTTCAGGGCTGCAGGGTTTCAAGGCCGCCCATGTAGGGCCGCAGCGCCGCCGGCACCGCGATCGAGCCGTCGGGCTGCTGGTGGTTCTCCAGCACCGCGACCAAGGTGCGGCCGACCGCGAGGCCCGAGCCGTTGAGGGTGTGCACCAGCTCGTTCTTGCCCTGCGCATTCTTGAAGCGGGCCTGCAGCCGCCGCGCCTGGAAGGCCTCGCAGTTCGACACCGAACTGATCTCGCGGTAGGTGTTCTGCGCCGGCAGCCAGACCTCGAGGTCGTAGGTCTTGGCAGCGCCGAAGCCCATGTCGCCGGTGCACAGCAATACCACGCGGTACGGCAGCTCCAGCGCCTGGAGCACGGCCTCGGCGTGGGTGGTCATGGCCTCCAGTGCCTCGTAGCTCTTTTCCGGATGCGTGATCTGCACCATCTCGACCTTGTCGAACTGGTGCTGGCGGATCATGCCGCGCGTGTCGCGCCCGGCGCTGCCTGCCTCCGAGCGGAAACAGGGTGTGTGGGCGGTGAAGCGCAGGGGAAGCTGCGTCTCGGCAAGGATCTCGTCACGCACGAGGTTCGTGAGCGGCACCTCGCTGGTCGGGATGAGGTAGAGCGCCGAATGATCGGGCGCAGGCTCCCCGTCCTGCCCGCCCTTCTTTGCCGCGAACAGGTCGCCCTCGAACTTCGGAAGCTGGCCGGTGCCGCGCAGCGTGTCGGCATTGACCACGTAGGGCACATAGCACTCGGTGTAGCCGTGCTGCTGGGTCTGGATGTCGAGCATGAACTGCGACAGCGCCCGATGCAGCCGCGCGATGGGGCCCTTCATCACGGTGAAACGCGAGCCCGCGAGCTTGACGCCGGTCTCGAAGTCGAGCCCGAGCGGCGTGCCCAGGTCGACGTGGTCGCGCGCCTCGAAGCCGAGTGCAGGCGCATCGGCACCGTTGCCGCCCTTGGGGCTCCAGCGCCGGACCTCGAGATTCGCGTTTTCGTCGTCTCCCACGGGGACACTCGCATGCGGGAGGTTCGGCACCGCGAGCAGCAGCGCCTGCAGCTCGGGCTGGATCGCCTCGAGCCGCGTGGCGGAAGACTCCTGCTCGGCCTTGAGTGCATTGACCTCGGCCATCAGCGCCTCGACCGACTCGCCCCTGGCCTTCAGCGGCCCGATCTGCTTGTTGAGTGCGTTGCGGCGCGCCTGCAATTCCTCGGTGCGGGTCTGCAGGGTCTTGCGCTCGGCTTCGAGGGCGCTGAAGGTCGCCACGTCGAGAAAGGTCTGGTTCTTCTTGCGGGTTTCGAGGCCGGCAACGACCGAGGCAAGGTCCTTGCGTAACAGAGTGATATCGAGCATCGGGCGATTTTAGGCGGGGGCGTAGGATGGCTCTCCCCTCTGCAACCACCCAAGGAGATTCGATGGAAGCGTACCTGTCCTTCAACGGAAACGCGGCCGAAGCGCTGGCCTTCTACGCCAAGAGCCTGGGCGGCAAGATCCTCTTCAGCATGACCTTCGGCGAAAGCCCGATGGGCAAGGACACGCCGGACTCGCACAAGAAAAAGATCATGCATGCCACGCTCGAAGCGCGCGGCAAGCAGATCATGGCCTCCGACCTGCCGCCCGGCATGGCCTTCGACGGCTACAAGGGTTTCTCGCTCTCGGTCCAGGCCAAGGACGTCAAGGAAGGCGAGCAGCTCTTCAAGACGCTGTCCGAAGGCGGCAAGGTCACGATGCCCTACGCCGCCACTTTCTGGTCCCCCGGCTTCGGCATGCTGGAAGACAAGTTCGGCGTGCCGTGGATGGTCAACGTCGACCAGCCGCAGAGCTGATCAGGCGAGACTCGCCGGGTCCACGTTGGCGCCACAGACGATCAGGCAGATCTTCTCGCCTTCGCGCGGCGCATAGGCACCCGTGTGCAGTGCGGCCAGCGGCAGGGCTGCGGCCGGCTCGACGGCCAGCTTGAGTTCCTTCCACAGCCACGACTGCGCAGCGCGAATCGCCCCGTCGGGCAGCAGCAGGGCGTCGCGCACCTGGCGTTGCGTGATGTCCCAGGCGAAGGCGCCGATGCGCCGCGCCCCGAGCGAATCGGCCGCCACGCCGCTGACCTCCACATCGACCGGCTCGCCGGCTTCGCGCGCGCGAAAGAGCGTGGGGGCGCGCTCGGGCTCGAGCGCCACCACGCGGCTGCGCTGCTCGAACCAGGCCGCCAGGCCGCCGATCAGGCCGCCGCCGCCCACGCTGACCAGCACTGCATCCGGCAGGCCGCCCTGGTCCTCGATCTCGCGGCCCAGCGTGCCGGCACCGGCCACCACCTCGGCCTGGTCGTAGGCATGGGTGAGCAAGGCGCCGCTCTCGCGCTGACGCTCGAGGCAGGCCGCCAGCGCATCGGCATAGACCTCGCCGCCCACCACCACCGTGGCGCCGAGTGCGCGCAGCTTCGCGCGCTTGGCTTCCGGCGAGACGGTGGGCAGGAACACCTCGCAATGCACGCCCAGCGCCTGCGCCGCCGCGGCGGTCGCGATGCCGGCATTGCCGCCCGAGGCCACGATGGCGCCGCTGTCGGGAATCTCATGGGCCAACAGCCGATTCATCATGCCCCGCGCCTTGAAGCTGCCACCGGCCTGCAGATGCTCGAGCTTGAGCCAGAGCTCGACGCCCGGCACCTCGATGCCCAGCGCGCGGCCCGGCAGCTTCCACAACGGTGTCCTGCGCAGGAAATGCGGGGCCCGCTCGTCGATCCGCCGTGCGGCCGCCTCGATGTCGCGTCGCCAGTCGATGGCGGCGGCGCTCGTCACGAGATATGGCCCGGCGCGGGCATGTGATCGAGCTTCAGGCCCTTGGGCAGCGGAAACTTGAGCGTCTCTTCGATGCCGTCCATCTTGCGCACCGACACCGCGCCCAGTGCCTTGATCCGGTCGATCACCTCGCGCACCAGCACCTCGGGGGCGGAGGCGCCGGCCGTCAGCCCGACACGGGTCTTGCCCTCGAACCATTCGGGCTTCAATTCGGCGGCCGAGTCGACCATGTAGCTCTCGGTGCCCAGGCGCTGCGCCAGTTCGCGCAGCCGGTTGCTGTTGGAGCTGGTCGGGCTGCCGACCACGATCACCAGGTCCACCTGCGGGCTCAGCAGCTTGACGGCGTCCTGCCGGTTCTGGGTGGCATAGCAGATGTCCTGCTGCTTGGGCTCGCGCACCTTCGGGAAGCGCGCGCGCACCGCGGCCGAGATCTCGGCCGCGTCATCGACCGACAGCGTGGTCTGCGTCACCACGGCCAGCTTCTCGGTCTGCCCGGGCTGGACGCGCGCCACGTCCGCCACGTCCTCGACCAGGTGGATGCCGCCGGAAAGCTGCCCCATGGTGCCCTCGACTTCGGGGTGCCCCTTGTGGCCGATCATGATGAACTCGTAGCCCTCTTTCGCGAGCTTGGCGACTTCGACGTGCACCTTGGTCACCAATGGGCAGGTGGCGTCGAAGATCTCGAAGCCGCGCGCCCGCGCCTCGGCCTGCACGGCCTTGCTCACGCCGTGCGCGCTGAACACCAGCGTCGCCCCCGCGGGCACCTCGGCCAGTTCCTCGATGAAGATCGCGCCCTTGGCCTTGAGCTCGTTGACCACGTAGGTGTTGTGCACGATCTCGTGGCGCACGTAGATCGGCGCGCCGAACTTGGCGATCGCGCGCTCGACGATCTCGATCGCGCGGTCGACGCCGGCGCAGAAGCCGCGTGGCTCGGCGAGGATGACTTCTTCGACCGTGCCCATGTTCACAGCACCCCGATCAGCTGCACTTCGAAGCTCACCGGCTGCCCGGCGAGCGGATGGTTGAAGTCGAAACGCACCGCGGTCTCGTTGGCTTCGACCACCGCGCCGGCGTAGCTGCCGCTCCCGTCGGGCGTCGGGAACTGCACCACGTCGCCCACCGCGTACTGCTCGTCGGGGTCGCCCATCTGCGCAAGCAGCTTGCGCGCCACCCACTGCTGCATGTCGGCGTTGCGCTCGCCGAAGGCCTCGCCGGCCGGCAGTTCGAAGGTGGCATGGGTGCCCTCGGCCAGGCCCATCAGCCGCTGCTCGACCGCGGGCGAGAGCTCGCCGGTGCCCAGCGAGAGCGTGGCCGGCTTGTCGCCGAAGGTGTTGATGATGTCGCCCGCAGGCCCGGCCAGCCGGTAGTGCAGCGTGAGGAAGGAGCCGGGCACGACGATGGCGGCGGAGGTGGTGGAGGACAAGGTGGCGCTCGCTATAGACTGGGGCCCTGTATTTTAGGGAGGGGCCAACGGGCCCATGCCGACCATGTCTTTCTCCGATCTTCCCCTGGAAGCACGACCGCGCGAAAAGCTGATGGCGCTGGGCCCCGGCTCGCTGGCCGATGCCGAGCTGCTGGCGCTGCTGCTGCGCACCGGCCTTCCCGGCAAGAACGTGCTGCAGCTCGCGCAGGACCTGCTCGACGGCTTTGGCGGCATCAATGGCCTGCTCCACGCCGGACTCGACGACCTCAGGCGCATCAAGGGCCTGGGCGGCAGTGCCAAGCGGAGCAACCTGGCGGCCGTGCTCGAGCTGGCGCGACGCGCGATGGCCCAGGGGCTGAAGGAACGCGAGCTGTTCGAGTCGCCCGATGCCGTGAAGAACTATTTGCAACTGCAGCTGGCGGCCAGGCCGCACGAGGTTTTCGCCGCGCTCTTTCTCGACGCGCAGCACCGCCTGATCGCGCTGGAAGAACTCTTTCGCGGGACCCTGACCCAGACCAGCGTGTACCCGCGAGAGGTGGTGACACGCGCCCTGCACCACCGCGCGGCGGCCCTGATCCTGGCGCACAACCACCCGAGCGGCTGCGTCGAACCCTCCCGAGCCGATGAAGCGCTGACGCACACGCTGCGGGCCGCGCTGGCCTTGATCGACGTGCGGGTGCTGGACCACGTGATCGTCGCCCCGGGCCGGGCCCTGTCGATGGCCGAGCGCGGCCTGATCTGAGCCCGGACGCGGAGGACGTATCCTCCAGCGACCAGCCGATGCCCAGCAAACCCAAAGCCCTCAAGACCCTCGCCGAGCTCAAAGGCGTGCAGAAGACCCTGGCCG
>DATFFA010000068.1:0-5647 GCA_035250605.1 Variovorax sp.
GCGGAAACGGCGGCAAGGTGTTTGGCATATCGCCCTCAGAAAACGAGAACTTACGCGTTATACGCCGGCGATTTTAGAGCGTCGTCAATCGAATTGAGTAGGCCCAAAGACCTAAGAAATTCCCCTAGTTGAACGAAGGCGGCGTGCCGTTCCAGCGGCAAGGGAAGGGGAGGATGGCTTGCGCCATCTTCGGCAGACTTCGGGCCTCGAGGTCTCCAAAATAAGCCGGCTAGACCGGTACGAACGCCCCATGCAATCCCAGCGGCAAGGCACGCGGCAGGATGGCCTGCGCGACTGGCCCGGCTCTCAGGTTGTCAGCCGCGAAGCACGAGAGCACCGTCTTCCCCCGCGCCAGATCGAGCACCGTCCCCAGAATCCATCCCGGCCGCCGTCCGTCGGGCACGAACACGTGCTCTTCCACCATCGCCTGCGCGCCATAGACGAAGCGCTGCGAGCGGCCGGTCTCGACATCCGTGCGCGCGATCGCACCGAAGCCCGGGCGCTCCTTCATCAGCTGCGTCGCATGCACCACGCTGCGGTGGCGCAGGCCGACACGGCGCGGGTCGATGCGCGGGAACTCCGCGGCGAAGTCCAGCGCGTGCTGCGTGGCGCGGCCGGTGGCGAGGTCCAGTGTCGCCACGGTCAGGTGGGGTTCGGGGCTCGTCACGCGCCGCCCGCGCATCAGCTCCCGGTTGGTGGTGAAGACCGAGCTCGCATCGTCCGAGCGCACGTAGTCGATATGAATGCGCGTGCCCTTCGGCGTGGCCTCTTCCCACGCGTTGCCCACATGGAAGAGGAAGCCCGTCGGCAGCGTGAGCAGCTGGTGCTTGCCCCAGTCCTTCTTGTCGACGACGAGCGCGCGCATGCCCAGCTCGGGCCGCCACACATGCGCGTCGAGGAAGCTGGTGCCGGCCTGCTGCTTGCGCGCAGCGTCGTAGACCAGCGGGGGCATCAGGAAGACCAGGTGCCGCTCGGTCACGGCGAAGTCGTGGACCATCGGCAGGTCGGCCACCGGCAGCACGGCGGCGCGGCGCAGCTGGCCTTCGGGCGCGATCTCGTAAAGCGCCAGCAGGCCCTGGCTGCTGCCCACGCCGAAGTTCCACACCGTGCCGTCCGGGTCCACCTTGGGATGGGCGGAGAAGGGCATGCCCGCGAGGTCCGCGCGCCAGGTCTTCGGGCCCAGCGTGGCGAGGGTGCGCGCGTCGATGCGCGTGGCCGAGCCGCCTTCCCACAGCGCGAGCACCTCGCCCTGCAGCGGCAGCACGCTGGTGTTGGCGACGTTGATGCCGTCGGCCGAGGTGGGCGGCTCGACGCCCGGCGGCACGGTGCCGAAGGCCTCGGTCAGCCGCCGGCCGGCGCGCACTTCGGCGACGCGCTTGGGCGTCGCGACATAGCGGCCCTGGTGGTGCACCTGCCGGCCCTCGATGACCATTTGCTGCACCATGCCGTCGCCGTCGAACCAGTGGTGGTAGCGCTCGCCGCCCAGGTCGTGGCCCGCCGGGCCGATGCGGTAGAGCGTGCCGGCCACTGCGTCGGGAAAGCGGCCGCGTACCTCGGCGGGCGCGAGCGGAAGGTCGCCGGGCGGCGTGGCGAAGCCCAACTTCCAGGGGGCGCTGGAGGTCTCGAATTCGGCCTGCCAGCCGGCGCCCTCGCCGGCCCGGGCGAGCAGGGGAGCAAGAAGGGGCGTCGCGCCGGCGGTGGCCAGCAGGCGCAAAAGTTCGCGTCGTTGCATGGCGGGTTCCTCAGCGCAGGTGGATCACGGTTTGCACATCGGCATCGACCTGGAGCGCGGCGGCGTCGAATCCGGGCGCCGCACGGTTGCCCTTGGCATCGTTGGAGAAGCCGTAGCGTTCGGTGGGCATGCCCATCAGGTTGGTGTCGAGCTTGCCGTTGCCGTTCTCGTCGGCGAACACGCGCAATGCGTAGCGCCCGGGTGCCAGGCCGGGAAAGGAGAGCCGGGCCCTGCCGTTGTTCATCTGCACGATCTGCGCCGCCAGCGTCTTGTTGCCGTCGTAGTTGTGGGCGCTGTCGAAAAGCGCGACGTACAGCGGAGTCGTCGCGGCGGGACCGTCGACGACGCTGAGTTGAAGGTCGGCCGCCAGTGCACCCAGGGGGGCGAGCAGGGCGGCGGCAGCGAGAGAAAGCTTGTGCATGAGGGCCTCTTCGTGAAGTGGAGGCCCCGACGATCGCGCAGGCAGGCCGCGCTGCCCAGCGCGATGCGACGAGATGCAGGATCGCCGCGCGAAATGCGAACCGTGCGTGCGAAGCGCTGCGGCTTCGCGACGCGGTGTCCGTCTTCTAGCCCGCAGGCCCCTCGGCGTCTTCGTTCGACGAGGCGAACAAGTCCCACGTGGCCATGAAGAGCGCCGCCACCACCGGCCCGATCACGAAACCGTTCACCCCGAACAGCGCCATGCCGCCGACGGTCGACATCAGGACGATGTAGTCGGGCATCTGCGTGTCCTTGCCCACCAGGATCGGGCGCAGGACGTTGTCGACCAGCCCGATCACCACCACCCCGAAGACGATGAGCGCAACCCCTTCCCAGACATGGCCGGTCGCCAGGAAGTAGATCGCCACCGGCAGCCAGATCAGCGCCGCGCCCACCGCCGGCAGCAGCGAGAGAAAGGCCATCAGCACCGCCCACAGCAGCGCGCCCTGCACGCCCAGCGCCCAGAAGGCGAGGCCGCCCAGCGCCCCTTGCACCGCGGCCACCGCCACGTTGCCCTTGACGGTGGCGCGGATCACGTTGGTGAACTTGTTGAGCAGGAAGTGCGTGTGCGGCCGCGCCATCGGCAGTGCCTCGCGCACCGTCTTCGACAGCGCGGCGCCGTCGCGCATGAAGAAGTACAGCATGTAGAGCATCAGCGCGAAGCTCACCACGAAATCGAAGGTGTTCTGCCCGATGTTGAGCGCCTGCGTGGCGATCAGCTGGCCGGTCTGGGCGGCGCCCTGGCCGATGCGGGACAGCATCGCCTCCATGTTGCTCAGCCCGAAACGTTCGAGCAGGTTGAACAGCCATTGCGGCATCACTCCGATGATCTGCTGAAGATAGCGCCCGAAGTTGATCTCGCCGGTGCGGATGCGCTGCGTCACCAGCGAGGCCTCCTGCACCAGCGAGACCGTCACCACCGTCAGCGGGATGATCACGATCACCAGGCAGATCGTGAGCGTGGTCAGCGCCGCGAGGTTGCGCCGCCCCGGCATCGTCCTCAGCAGCCGCTTGTAGAGTGGATTGAACAGGATGGCCAGCGCGACGGCCCAGAGCACCGCCCCGAAGAAGGGCATGAGGATCCAGAAGAAGGCAGCCGTGACGGCCGCCAGCAGGAGGAGGAAGACCGTGCGCTGCAGTTCAGGTGAATTCATGGCCCGGCGACTGTAGCCGAGGCGGAGGCACCCGGGCTGTCAGCGGGAGGCGCGTGGCAGCGCCACCGGAGCCAGCGTGGCGCGCAGGCGCTCGTCGGCGCCGGGGCTGGCGGCGACCTCGGCCTCCAGCGCCTCCTCGACATTGCCGATGTGGTCCAGCATGAGCTGGCGGGCGCGCTTCATGTCGCCGGCCTCGAGCGCAGCCACGATGGCCGCATGCTCGGCACAGGACTGGCCCGCCTCGTGCGTGGACTGGAAGAGGGTGGCTGCCAGCGTGGTGCGCGCCGTGAGGTCGCGCAGCACGTCGCACAGCAGCCGGTGGCCCATCTGGTCGGCCAGGCAGACATGGAAGTCCGCCAGCAGGAAGGCGCGGGTGGCGGCGTCGGCGCCGGCAATGGCGCGCTTCTCGTCGGCGATGTGCTCGCGCAGCTTGCGGATGACCTTCGACAGCGGCCGCCCCCCCGATTCGGCCAGGATGCCGGCCTCGATGATGCGGCGGGCGGCAAAGGCATCGCGGGCCTCCTCGGCCGAGGGCTCCACCACGTACCAGCCCCGGCGCGACTGCACCTCCACGAAGCCCCGCGCCTGCAGCTGCATCAGTGCTTCTCGCACCATGGTGCGGCTGACGCCGAAGTTCTCTGCCAGCTGCTGCTCGCCGAGGCGCTCGCCGGGCGCGAGCTTCTGGGCGAGGATGGCCTCGACCACGCGCGCGGCGATGGTGGTGGGGGTGACTTCGGTCATGGCTGGGATACCTTCGCCTTCGGCTGCGGTGCTGTTCGCCTTCGGAGCGGCCGTGCGGGTCATTGGGGAACCTTCGCCTTCGGCTGCGGTGCTATTCGCCTTCGGAGCGGCCGTGCGGCTCATGGCGCGCTAGTGTGCCGGACGAGCGGCCTGCGCAGCGTGGGCGGCAGCGACGGGCGAGTCGGGCTCGGCCAGGGGCTCGTCTTCCGGCGAGTGGGTGCCATTGAGCACCGCATGGGCGCGTTCGCGGTCGATGTCGCCTTCCCAGGCCGCGATGGCGACGGTGGCCACGCAGTTGCCGATCAGGTTGCCGAGCGCGCGGGCGATGCCCATGAACCAGTCGACCGAGAGCACCAGCACCAGCCCGATCGCGGGAATGGCCGGAATCGCATGCAGCGTGGCGGCCAGCACCACGATCGCCGAGCCCGGCACGCCGTGCGCGCCCTTCGAGGTCACCAGTGCGATCGCGAGAATGGCGAGCAGGTCCGACATCGAGATCGGCGTGTTGGTCGCCTGCGCGATGAACACCGCCGCCAGCGTGATGTAGATCGAGAAGGCGTCGAGGTTGAAGGAATAGCCGGTCGGGATCACGAGGCCGACGGTCGAGTCGCGGATGCCCATGTGGCGCAGCTTGGCCATGATCTGCGGCAGCACGCTGTCCGACGAGGTGGTGGCGAAGACGATGGTCAGCTCCTCGCGCAGGTAGCGCAGCAGCTTGATCAGGCTGAAGCCCGAGAGCTTCATCACGAAGCCAAGCACCACGAACACGAAGACCAGCACCGAGGCATAGAACAGCACCACCAGCATGCCCAGCTGCTTGAGCGAGCCCACGCCGTACTTGCCGACCGTGAAGGCAATGGCGCCCAGCACGCCCAGCGGCGCCAGCTTGATGATGATGCCCATGATCTTGAAGAGCACCAGCGAGAGCGAATCCACCACCGTGGCCACCGGCTTGCCGAGGTCGCCCAGCAGGGCCAGCGCGCAGCCGAACAGCACCGCGAACAGCAGCACCTGCAGCACGTCGCCGGTGGCGAAGGCGTTGACCACCGTGGTGGGGATCAGCTTCATGAGGAAATCGACCGTGCCGCCGCTGGTGAGCTTCTCGGCGTTCGAGGCGTAGGCGCTCATGGCGGCCGAGTCCAGCGTGCCGGGGTCCACGTTCATGCCCACGCCGGGTTTGAACACGAAGGCCAGCACCAGGCCCATGGCCAGCGCGAGGGTGGTCAGCACCTCGAAGTAGATCAGCGCCTTGACGCCGACCCGGCCCACCCGCTTGAGGTCCCCCGCGCCGGCGATGCCGTGCACCACCACGCAGAAGACCAGCACCGGGATGATCATCTTGATCAGCTTGATGAAGCCGTCGCCCAGGGGCTTGAGCTTGACCGCGAAGTCGGGGAAGAACAGGCCCGCCGCCACGCCGAGTACCAGCGCGATGACCACCTGACCGAAGAGTGATTTGGCGAAACGGGGCATCCTTGTCTCCGTGATGGTTGCATGCAAGACAAAGGAGATCTTGCATACAAGCAATGTAGGCAAGGTT
>DATFFA010000069.1:0-5679 GCA_035250605.1 Variovorax sp.
CGGCACGCCGGACGAAGTCAAGGCGCGCATGCTGGAGATCGATCCGCGCTGGGGCGAGCTGCCGTTCTGGCAGGCGATTGCCAAGAACGGTTCGCGCTGGACGCCCGACTACCTGCTCGCCTCGGTCGACCTGCGGCGCGACGTGGCCGGCGAGGTGGAGCGCATGCCCGCCGACCAGCGCGCCTTTGCCGGCATCCTGCTGCGCACCTTCAACATCAGCGCCGTGGTCACCTTCTTCTGCCTGCTGCTGGCCTATCCGCTGGCCTGGTGGCTGTCGACGCTGCCGGCGCGCAAGGCCAACGTGCTGATGATCCTGGTGCTGGTGCCGTTCTGGACCTCCATCCTGGTGCGCGTGGCGGCCTGGATCGTGCTGCTGCAGTCCGAGGGGCTGGTCAACCGCGGCCTCATGGGCATCGGCCTGATCGACCACCCGCTGGCACTGCTGTTCAACCGCACCGGCGTGATCATCGCGATGGTGCACATCCTGCTGCCCTTCATGATCCTGCCGCTCTACAGCGTGATGAAGAGCGTGCCGCCCACCTACCTGCGCGCGGCCGTCTCGCTGGGCAGTTCGCCGCTCGCGGCCTTCTTCCGCGTGTACGTGCCGCAGACCTACCCGGGCATCGGTGCCGGCGCGCTGCTGGTGTTCATCCTGGCCATCGGCTACTACGTGACGCCGGCGCTGCTCGGCGGCGCGGACGACCAGATGCTGAGCTACTACATCGCGCGCTACACCAACGTGGAAATCAACTGGGGCATGGCCTGCGCGCTGGGCGCCGTGCTGCTCGTCGCCACGCTGCTGCTGTACGCCGTGTACCGCCGCATCGGCAAGGCCGAGCTGAGCCTCGGCTGAACGGCACGAAGGACTGACACGCATGTTCAAGCTTCCCCAATTCCCGGCCTATGCCACCTTCGCCGACAAGCTCGGCTGGTGGCTGGTGCGCGCCAGCTGCGTCGCGGTGCTGGCCTTCCTGCTGGCGCCGATCCTGGTGGTGATCCCGCTGTCGTTCTCGGACAGTTCGTTCCTGGCCTATCCGATCCGGGGCTGGTCGCTGCAGTGGTACCGCCACCTGTTCGAATCGCCCGAGTGGGCGCGCGCGGCGCGCAACAGCTTCATCGTCGCGCCGGCCGCCACGGTGCTGGCCACCGTGCTGGGCACGCTGGCGGCGGTGGGGCTGTCGCGCACGAGCTTCGCCTTCAAGGGCCTGCTCATGAGCGTGCTGATCTCGCCGATGGTGGTGCCGATCGTGGTGGTGGGCGTCGCCACCTACCTCTACTTCGCGCCGCTCGGGCTGGCCGACACCTACATCGGGCTGATCGTGGTGCATGCGGCGCTCGGTGCGCCCTTCGTGCTGACCACCGTGCTTGCCACGCTGGCCGGCTTCAACCACAACCTGGTGCGCGCATCGCTGAGCCTCGGCGAAACGCCGTTCAGAACCTTCATGCGCGTCACGCTGCCGGTGATCGCTCCGGGCGTGATCTCGGGCGCGCTGTTCGCCTTTGCCACCTCGTTCGACGAAGTGGTGGTCACGCTGTTCCTCGCAGGGCCGGACCAGGTCACGCTGCCGCGCCAGATGTTCACCGGCATCCGCGAGAACATCTCGCCCACCATCGCCGCCGTGGCAACGCTGCTGATCGTCTTCACCACCACGCTGCTGCTCGCGCTCGAATGGCTGCGCGGCCGGCGGCGCTGAACCTGCGCACGCACCATGCCCACCGCCCCACCGAACCAGCCGCTCGGCGGCAACACGATGCCGCGTTTCGCCGGCCCCGGCACGATGATGCGGCTGCCGTCCGCAACCTCTCCCGAGGGGCTGGACGCGGCCTTCATCGGCGTGCCGCTGGACATCGGCACCTCCAACCGGCCGGGTGCGCGCTTCGGGCCGCGCCAGATCCGCGCCGAGTCGGCATTGCTGCGGCCCTACAACATGGCCACCGGCGCGGCGCCTTTCGACAAGCTGAACGTGGCCGACCTGGGCGACGTGCCGATCAACACCTATTCGCTCGACAAGTCGCTCGCCATCGTCTCGGACTTCTACGACGCGGTGCTGGCCGCCGGCTGCGCGCCGCTGACGCTGGGCGGCGACCACACCATCGCGCTGCCGATCCTGCGCGCGGTGGCCAAGCGACATGGCCCGGTCGCGCTGGTGCATGTCGATGCGCATGCGGACGTCAACGACGACATGTTCGGCGAACGCATCGCGCACGGCACGCCGTTCCGGCGCGCGGTCGAGGAAGGCCTGCTGGCCTGCGACAAGGTCTGGCAGATCGGCCTGCGCGGCACCGGCTATGCGGCGGACGATTTCGACTGGCCCCGCCAGCAGGGCTTCACCGTGGTGCAGGCGCACGAGGTCTGGTACCAGTCGCTGGCGCCGCTGATGGCGCAGGTGCGCGAGCGCATCGGGCCGGCGCACCCGGTCTACATCAGCTTCGACATCGACGGCATCGACCCGTCGTTTGCGGGCGGCACCGGCACGCCCGAGATCGGCGGGCTCACGGTGCCGCAGGCGCTGGAGATCGTGCGCGGCTGCCGTGGGCTGAACGTGGTGGGCGCCGACCTGGTCGAGGTCAGCCCGCCCTACGACACGAGCGGGAACACCGCGCTGCTGGGGGCCAACCTGCTTTACGAAATGCTGTGCGTGCTTCCCGGTGTGCCTTTTCGCTGAGAGCCGTTCGGGGTGCGTGCGAATGACACCGGGTACTCCCCTCCGCGAATGTCCCCCGCCCTTCGGGCTCCTCCTTGATTTCGCTGCGGGGAGCACCCGGTGCCACTCGCACATGGACGCGGTCGTTCTGCTGGCCGCTCGAGCATCGCGCCCTGACCTTCACTCCAACCCAAATAGAACGTAGACAAGGCCTGACACCATGAACATGAAGACCTCTCCCCTCGCACTGCTGAACGATCCGACCCTGCTCAAGACCGACGCGCTGATCGCGGGCGAATGGACAGCGGGCGCAAGCCGCTTCGATGTGAACGACCCGGCCACCGGACAGAAGCTGGTCGACGTGGCCAACCTCACGCGCGCGGATGCCGCACTCGCCATTGCCGCCGCCGACAAGGCCCTCGCCGCCTGGCGCGGCAAGACCGGCAAGGAGCGCAGCATCGTGCTGCGCAGGTGGTTCGACCTGCTGATCGCCAACACCGAGGACCTCGGCCGCCTGATGACCGCCGAGCAGGGCAAGCCCTTTGCCGAGGCCAAGGGCGAGGTCGTCTACGGTGCGAGCTTCGTCGAGTGGTTTGCCGAGGAAGCCAAGCGCGTGAACGGCGAGGTGCTGCCGCAGTTCGACAACAACCGCCGCCTCTTGGTGATGAAGCAGGCGATCGGCGTTTGCGCGGCGATCACGCCGTGGAATTTTCCGCTCGCCATGATCACCCGCAAGGTGGCGCCGGCGCTGGCCGCGGGCTGCACGGTGGTCATCAAGCCGGCCGAGCTCACGCCGCTCACCGCGCTGGCCGCGGCGGAACTGGCCATGCGCGCCGGCATTCCGGCGGGCGTGCTCAACGTGCTCACGGCCGACAGCGGCAACAGCATCGCGATCGGCAAGGAACTGTGCGAGAGCGGCGTGGTGCGCCACCTGAGCTTCACGGGCTCCACCGAAGTGGGCCGCATCCTGATGAGCCAGTGCGCGCCGACGGTCAAGAAGCTGTCGCTCGAACTGGGCGGCAATGCGCCCTTCCTGGTGTTCGACGATGCGGACGTGGATTCGGCCGTCGAGGGCGCCATGGCCAGCAAGTACCGCAACGCCGGCCAGACCTGCGTGTGCGCGAACCGGCTGTATGTGCAGGAAGGTATCTACGACGCCTTCGTCCAGAAGTTCGCGGCCAAGGTCAAGGCGCTCAAGGTCGGCAACGGCTTTGAAGATGGCGTGGTGCAGGGCCCGCTGATCGAGGAAGCGGCCATCGACAAGGTGCAGCGCCATGTGGCCGATGCCGTCGCCAAGGGCGGCCGTGTGCTGGCGGGCGGCCACAGGATGCAGGGCCAGTTCTTCGAGCCGACCGTGATTGCCGACGCCAGCGCCGACATGCTGTGCGCGCGCGAGGAAACCTTCGGGCCGTTCGCGCCGGTGTTCCGCTTCAAGACCGAGCAGGACGGCATCGACGCGGCGAACAACACCGAGTTCGGCCTCGCGAGCTACTTCTACACGCGCGACGTGGGCCGGATCTTCCGCGTGGCGGAAGCGCTGGAATACGGCATGGTGGGCATCAACGCCGGTGTGATCGCCACCGAGCATGTGCCCTTCGGCGGCGTGAAGCAGTCGGGCCTGGGGCGCGAGGGCTCGCACCACGGCATGGACGACTACGTCGAGATCAAGTACCTCTGCCTGGGCGACATCCAGAAATAGGAAGCGAGAAAGGGCGGGACCCGGGCCCCGCCCTGCCCGCTATCGCGCCAGCACCGGCGCCAGGGCCACGCCGGTGTGCGTGCCGAGCCGCACCACCTCCTCCGGCGGCGCCGCGGCCACGATGCGCCCGCCGGCGTTGCCGCCCTCGGGACCCAGGTCGATGATCCAGTCAGCCTCGGCGATCAGGTCGAGGTCGTGCTCGATCACCACCACGCTGTGGCCGCCGTTCACCAGCCGGTGCAGCACATGGATCAGCTTCTCGACGTCGGCCATGTGCAGGCCCACGGTCGGCTCGTCGAGCACGTAGAGCGTGTGCGGCGCCTTCTGGCCGCGGCGCGTGATGTCGTCGCGCACCTTGCTGAGCTCGGTCACCAGCTTGATGCGCTGCGCCTCGCCGCCCGAGAGCGTGGGCGAGGGCTGGCCCAGCGTGAGATAGCCCAGCCCCACGTCCTTCAGCAGCTGCAGCGGATGGCTGATGTTGGGCATGGCCGCGAAGAACTCGACCGCCTCGTCCACCTCCATCTGCAGCACCTCGCCGATGCTCTTGCCGCGCCAGCTCACGGCCAGCGTCTCGGGGTTGAAGCGCGCGCCGTGGCAGACCTCGCAGGGCACCTTCACGTCGGGCAAAAAGCTCATCTCGATGGTGCGCACGCCCGCGCCGTCGCAGCCGGGGCAGCGGCCTTCGCCGGTGTTGAAGCTGAAGCGCGCCGGGCCGTAGCCGCGCGCCTTGGCTTCGAGCGTGTCGGCGAACAGCTTGCGGATGGTGTCCCAGAAGCCGATGTAGGTGGCCGGGCAGCTGCGCGGCGTCTTGCCGATGGGGGTCTGGTCGACCTCGAGCACGCGGTCGATGCTTTCGTAGCCTTCGACGCGTTCGCAGCCGGACCAGGCCGGGCGCTTGCCCGCGGCGTCGGCGTCGCGGCCGGCCTTGGTCATGCGCTGGACCACGATGGCATGCACGCTGGCCAGCAGCACGTCGCGCGCGAGCGTCGACTTGCCCGAGCCGCTCACGCCGGTCACCACCACCAGGCGGTGCAGCGGCAGCGTGGCTGTCACGTCCTGCAGGTTGTGCAGGTCCGCACGATGCACCGTGAGCCAGGCATTGGCATTCGCTCCCTCCCCTCCCGGGGGAGGGTTGGGGTGGGGGCTCACGGCGCCTGCACGGCCAGAGGCCTTGTTGGAGGCCGTCGCGCCCCCTCCCCGGCCCTCCCCCGGAAGGGGAGGGAGAGGGACAAGGCGCCGTGCGTGCAAGGGGTGCTTGATCGCATCGCGCAGGTAGCGCCCGGTCTGCGAATCGCCGGCCTTCTGGATGTCGGCCACCGAGCCCTCGGCCACGAG
>DATFFA010000070.1:0-6216 GCA_035250605.1 Variovorax sp.
CAGCTTCGGCGGGCACCGCCGCCGGCGCGGGCGCCTCGGCGGCCTGGATGTCGGCGGCCAGCGCCGCCGGCGTGGGCTGGCGGAAGAACAGGGTGGTCGTGAGGCGGCGCGCGCTGCCCTGCTGCAGTTCCTTGAGCACCCGCAGCACCAGCAGCGAATCGCCGCCCAGGTCGAAGAAGTTGTCGTCGCGCCCGATCGGGTCGATGCCCAGCACGCGGGCGAAGGCGGCGCAGACGCGGCGCTCCGTCGCGTTGCGCGCTTCGGCATAGGGCTGCGCGAGCTCGGGCCGCTGGCGCGCGGGCTCCGGCAGGGCACGCCGGTCCAGCTTGCCGTTGGTGGTGACGGGCAGCTGCGCGAGCCAGACGGCCGCCGAGGGGATCATGGCCTCGGGCAGGTGCTCGGCCAGGTGCTGGCGCAGCGCGCTCCACGGCAGTTCGGCGCCGCGCGCGAGGGGCGCGTCAGCCCCGCCATGCGTTTCGAGAGCGAGCGAGCCATCGGCATTTGGGGATTGACGCGCCACCAGGTAGGCGACCAGGCGCAGGCGGCCCGCCGGGTCCTTCTGCGGGACGACGGCGCAGGACTTGACGGCGGGGTGGGCCAGCAGTGCGGCCTCGATCTCGCCGGTCTCGATGCGGTGGCCGCGGATCTTCACCTGGCCGTCGATGCGGCCGATGTATTCGATGGTGCCGTCCGGCAGCCAGCGCACCTGGTCGCCGGTGCGGTAGAGGCGCTCCCCGGGAGCGTAGGGGTCGGCCACGAAGCGCGCGGCCGTGAGCTCGGGGCTCTGCAGGTAGCCGCGTGCCAGGCCGCGGCCGCCGATGCACAGCTCGCCGACCAGGCCCGCGGGCAGCAGCGCCATCGAGGGGCTGAGTACGCGCAGCACAGTCTCGTTGATGGGGCGGCCGATGGGCACCGAGCGCGCATCGGCGGGCAGGTCGCGCGGAATGCGGTGGGTGGCCGCGAAGGTGGTGCATTCGGTCGGGCCGTAGCCGTTGATCAGCGTGGTGCCGGGCAGTGCTTCCAGCGCGCGCCGCACATGCGGCACCGAGAGGGCTTCGCCGCCGGTCAGCAGCTGGCGCAGGCCGGCGAGCTGGGCCGGGTCGTCGTCGACCACGGCGTTGAAGAGGCCGGCCGTGAGCCAGGCGGTCTTCACCTCGTGCCGGGCGATGGTGCGCGCGAGGCCGGGGCCGCTGGGCACCTTCTCGTCGTGCACCACGCACACGCCGCCGTTGAGGAGCGGGCCCCAGATTTCCAGCGTCGAGGCATCGAAGCCCAGCGGTGCCGCATGCAGCATCGCCTCGCCGGGCGGCAGCTCGACGTAGTTCGCGTCCATCGCCAGCCGCAGGATCGAGCGATGGCAGATCTCGATGCCCTTGGGGGTGCCGGTCGAGCCGGAGGTGTACATCACGTAGGCGACCGATTCGCCGTCCGCGGCGGCCGGTGCGAAGGGCGGCAGCGCGGCATCGGCGCCCGTGCGTTCGTCGTCCATCGCCAGCAGCGGCCGCTCGGCGGGCACCAGCGCCTTGTAGGCGGCCTGCGTCAGGACCAGGGCGACGTCGGAATGCGCCAGCATGAAGGCGATGCGCTCGGCCGGGAAATCGGGCTGCACCGGCACATAGGCCGCGCCGGCCTTCAGGATGCCGAGCAGGGCTACCACGGCGGCGCTCGAACGGTCGAGGAGCACGCCCACGGTGTCGCCGGCGCGCACGCCGCGGGCCTGCAGGCGGCGGGCCAGGCGCTCGGCTTCCTGGTTGAGCGCTTGATAGCTCAGCGCGCCGGTTTCGCCGATCAGGGCGACCGCCTCGCCGCGCGCTGCCACCTGGCGCTCGAACAGGGCGTGGACGGTCAGTGCCGGGTCGAAGGCGCCGGGCGCCGTGTTCCATTGGTCGAGCTGCCGCTGGCGGTCGGCCGCCGGCAGGCTGCGGATCTCGCGCAGGCGGGCCTCGGGGTGGTCGAGCAGGTCGGCAGCGGCATCCGCCAGGGCCAGCAACAGGCTGACCTGGATCGCACTGTCCATCAGCGCGGCGGCACCGGTCAGGCGCAGCGAGGCAGGCCCCTGCAAGCCCAGCTGGAGCATGACCGTGCCGCCGGCGTCATGGGCGGCACCCTCGCGCAGCCAGTGCGCAAAAGGGAGGGTGGAGCCCTCGGTCGGCCGGGCGACCCGGCGTGCGCGGTCGACCTCGGCGATCCATTGCCGGGCCGATCGATCGCCATCGCAGTTCAGTTCGAGCCGGGCCGAGGCCCCGGTGTCCAGCACCTCATGGAGCTCCACCGTCGGCGTGCCCAGCCAGCGGGATTGCAGCAGCACCCAGGCCGCGGCGAAGAGCGTGTCCGGCAGCAAGCCGCCCTGCCGGGCCTCTGTCGCCCAACGCGAGGCCAGTGCCTGGGGAACGTCGAGACTGGAAACCTGCACCGCGGTTTGCGCAGGCTTGAGGGAGCGGGGGGCGAACAGGTCGGCCAGCGAGAGCGCGGCGAGCTCGTTCGAGGAGAGAGGTTCTTGCTCCATGTACTGTTGACTCCGCATTGAACAGGCCTTGCCCTTCGTAACCCCGTGTGTGTGTCGATGCCGCCACGTCTCTTCGGCGACACATGTATCCGTTCCTGCGGTAAGTTAATTACAAAGCATTCAAACCGTCAGGGAGCCGATCTTGCTCTCGGGTCGCGTGTAACGCCACCTTACGAAAGCCATGCCGGGTGCCTATGCCGTTTGGAAAGCTCTGCAACACCTGGACGCATTTGGTTGCGGTTGCCGTGTCAGCCAAGCTCGTGCGGTGACGATTCTGCCCGTCTTTTTACAATTTGAATACAAACGGGCTACTGACAATGCCTCGAAATGGGGAGGAACTCATAGAAAAGTTCTATTTCGAGTCGCCTTGAGGCGAGGCAGCGGTCAGGCCGTGGCTTCGTCCAGCGTGCCGGGGTCGAGGTGTCCCGTGTCGCCCCAGCCGACGAGCGTGAAGCCCTGGGGCGTCCAGAGAAGGCGGTTGATGGCGGCATTGCCCAGGTGCCAGGTGCGCGGGGCCTGCAGCTCCTGGCCGGTGGCGGCGCGATAGAGAACGTCCATCACCCCGCCGTGCGCCACGAGCACCACCAGCTCGCCCGGGTGCCGCTGCGCCAGCTGCCCCGCGATGCCCGTCACTCTTTCCCTGAAGGTGATCAGCGACTCACCGCCTTCGGGTGCGAATTCCGGGTCGCGCGTGCGCCACAGCCGGGCCTGCTCGGGCAGGGAGGCGTCGATGTCGGCGAAGGTGCGGCCCTCGAAGTGGCCGAAGGCCCGCTCGCGCAGCCCGGGCTCGGCCTGCACCTCGATGCCGAGCGGACGGGCGATCTCGAGGGCGGTCTGCCAGGCGCGCGCCAGGTCGCTGGCATAGATGGCAGCGATGGGCTCGTCCGCCAGCGCCTCGCCGACGCGCCGTGCCTGCCACAGGCCGGTGTCGTTGAGCGCGATGTCGAGCTGGCCCTGGATGCGGGTGTCGACATTCCAGGCGGTTTCGCCGTGGCGCACGGCGATGAGTCGGGTCAGCTCCATCGGAAAATTCTAGGGGAAACCCTGGGCGCTCACTGCTTGGCGGTGGGGATCTCGATGTCCACGCGGCGTTCGCCCGCCGGCGGGTTCGGGAAGCCCTGCAGCGCGGCCTGGAACATCACCGGCAGCACGGCCCCGCTCGCGGTGTAGGGGCCGTCGTTGCGCGCGTGGGTTTCGTAGACCACGCGGTGGGAGGGCAGCTCCCGCAGCACGATGCTGACCTCGCGCGCATACCAGGGGTTGGCCGGCGGGAAGGCCGTCCCGTACCAGCCGCCGCCATGCCAGCCGCGCCCGTACCAGCCCCCGGCGCCGTAGCCCCAGGGCCGCATGCGGTAGTAGCCCGGCCCCCAGGCGCCGTGGTAGTACCACGGGTCGGCCCAGGGCGACAGCTCGGCGGTCACGCGGGCGCCGATCTGCGCCGTGTACTTCGGATTGGCGTCGTCGCGGCGCAGGCCCACGCGTTCGAGCGCGGCGCCCGCCATCGCCTCCAGCTGCTCTTGCTGCGCCCCGCCGGCCTGCTGCGAAGGCAGGCGCTCGAAGCGGTAGGTGGCGCCGGCCGGCACGGTGCCGAGACTGGAGAAGCTGCGGACATCGCTGTCGACCACCCAGCGGGTGGCACAGCCCGCAAGACCGGTGCACAGCGCGAGGGCGGCCAGGACGTGTTTCATGCGAATTCCTCGTCAGGACCCGCCGTCCCTGCCCTCAAAGCTGCACGACGCGAAGCGGCGAAGGCGGCGGGAAGTCCGGCGGGTCGAAGGCCTTGTCGCCTTCCTCGTCGGCCACGCCGGTCGTCCTCAGACCCTTGAAGTCGAACGACGTTCCGTCCAGCAGGTGCGAAGGCACCACGTTCTGCAGCGCATTGAACATGTTCTCGATGCGCCCCGGGTGCTTGCGCTCCCACTCGCGCAGCATCTCGCCGACCTGCTTGCGCTGCAGGTTCTCCTGGCTGCCGCACAGCGTGCAGGGAATGATGGGAAAGGCGCGGTGCCGGGCCCAGCGCACCAGGTCCTTCTCGGCCACGTAGGCCAGCGGCCGGATCACGATGTGCCGGCCATCGTCGCTCACCAGCTTGGGCGGCATGGACTTGAGCTTGCCGGCGAAGAACATGTTGAGGAAGAAGGTCTGCAGCATGTCGTCGCGGTGGTGCCCCAGCGCGACCTTGGTGGCGCCCAGCTCGTCGGCCACGCGGTAGAGGATGCCGCGGCGCAGCCGGCTGCACAGGCCGCAGGTGGTCTTGCCCTCCGGGATGACGCGCTTGACGATCGAGTAGGTGTCCTGCTCCTCGATGTGGAAGGGCACGCCCAGCGCCTTCAGGTAGGTGGGCAGCACCTCCTCCGGAAAGCCGGGCTGCTTCTGGTCGAGATTGACCGCGACGATGTCGAAGTGCACCGGCGCGCGGGCCCGCAGCTTGAGCAGGATGTCGAGCAGCGCATAGCTGTCCTTGCCGCCCGAGACGCAGACCATGACCTTGTCGCCCTCTTCGATCATGTTGTAGTCGAAGATGGCGCGGCCGACCTCGCGGCACAGGCGCTTCTCCAGCTTGTGGGTCTCGCGCTCGATCTTCAAGCTGTTGTTGCTATCGGAGGAGGGCACCTCGTCGATCCATACGGCACTCATGGCTCACTTGCTCCGGAAAACTTCGACTCCCACTGCGGCGCAGTCGGGGTACACATCGGGCTTGGCGGTCGACACCCGCGCCGCCTGCACCTTGGGGTGCATCAGCACCTGGTCGAGGATGTCGTCGCACAGCGTTTCCTGCAAGTGGATGTGGCCCTTGGACAGGCGGGTCGCGACGGTGCGGCGGATGAAGTCGTAGTCGACCACCTCGTCGAGTTCGTCGGCCTTGGGCGTGGAGACGTCCAGCGGCACGTAGAGGTCGACGTTGATGACGACGCGCTGCTCGGCGCGCTTTTCGAACTCGTGCACGCCGATGTTGATCCAGACCTCGTAGTCGCGAAGGAAGAGGCGCCGGCAGGTGGCGAGCAGTGGGTCGGAGGGGGTGAAGCTCATGGCTGGGGCGCTTTCAGCAGCTCGTCGACGACGAACATGATGTCGCGCGGCAGCGGCACCAGGTGCTGGCCGTTGTCCACGCTGAGGGTGGTGCCGGTCACGCTGGGCGTGCCGGCGAGGAAGACGCAGGCGCGCGCGACGTCGGCCGGGTCGATGGGCCGGCGCATCGGGTTGGCGTGCGCCGCCTGCTGGAAGTTGGCCTGGTCCTGCGGCCCGCTCCGGTAGAGGATGCCCGGCGCCACGCCGCACACGCGCACGGCCGGCGCCAGCGACTGTGCCTGCAGCGCCACCGCGCGCTCCAGCGCCAGCTTGGAGACGGTGTAGGAGAAATAGTCGGGGTTCAGGTTGTAGACCTTCTGGTCGAGGATGTGGATCGCGCAGCGGTCGATGCCGTCGCCCGCCGCCGCACGCTGCGCCAGCAGGCGCGCGAAGTCCAGCGGCGCGATCAGGTTCACGCCGATCTGGCGCAGCGCGGCTTCCTCGTCGAAGTCGAGGGCGGTGTCAGGCTCGAAGGCCGAGGCGTTGTTGACGATGCAACCCAGCGGTTCCTCGATCCGCCCGAGCAGGGCGCGCCGGCCGGTGGCGCTGCCGATGTCGGCGTCGACCGCCGTGGCCTGCAGCCCTTCGCCGCGCAGCCGCGCGCACAGCGCTTCGGCGTCCTCGCGCGAGGCGCGGTACTG
>DATFFA010000071.1:0-3246 GCA_035250605.1 Variovorax sp.
TGGCGCGCGTGAACAGGTCCTTTTCGGCGGCGCGCCTGCGTTCGGCCGCGGCCTTGGCGGCGGCGGCCGCGGCTTCGCGCTCGCGGGCCTCGGCCAGCGTGCGCTGCACCGCTTTCAGGTCGGCCAGGTTCTTGATGGGCGGCGTGCGGGAGGCCATCAGAGCAGTCCTTTCTCGGCCATCGAATAGCTCTGGCCGGCGCTGACGATCACATGGTCGAGCACGCGCACGTCGATCAGCGAAAGCGCGGCCCTGAGCGTCTGGGTGAGCGACTCGTCGGCCCGCGAGGGCTCGATGCTGCCGCTCGGATGGTTGTGCGACAGCACCACGGCCGCGGCCTGGTGGTGCAGCGCACGCGTGACCACTTCGCGCGGGTAGACGCTGGTCTGGGTGAGCGTTCCGCGAAACAGCTCCTCGAGCACGATCAGCCGGTGCTGCGCATCGAGAAAGAGCACCGCGAACACCTCATAGGGGCGCGATCCGATGTGCAGCTGCAGGTACTGCTTGACCGTGCCGGGCGAGTCGAACACCGTGCGCTCCTTCAGGCGCTCGGCCATGGCGCGGCGCGCCAGCTCGAGCACCGCGATGAGCTCGGCGCGCTTGGCGTCGCCGCCCATGCCCTTGATCACCTTCAGGTCCTCGGCGCTGGTCTGCAGCAGGCCCGAAAGGCCGCCGAAGTGGTCGAGCAGCTCCTGCGCGAGCTGGAGCACGTTTTTTCCCGCCACGCCCGTGCGCAGCAGCAGCGCCAGCAGCTCGGCGTCGGCCAGCGCGGCGGCGCCCCGTGCGATGAGCTTTTCGCGCGGGCGGGCGTGGGCGGGGAGATCCTTGAATGCCATCGAAAACCTGGGTGAAACCTTGAAAGAGCGGGCGGAAGCCCCGGCTCCTTAAAATGCAGTCCAGTTTATCGGGACACCCACCTTGTCTTTGCCTACCTCCGCTGCACCCATGTCCCACGTTGTGACTTCCGGCTCGTTCCTGACCCTGCATTACCGGCTGGCCGGTCCGGCGGGCGACATCATCAACACTTTCGCCGACAAGCCCGCGACCCTGTCGCTGGGCACCGGCGAGCTCTCGCCCGCCATGGAGCAGCGGCTCATGGGCCTGGAAGAGGGCACCCACGCCACCTTCGAGCTGCCCGCCGGAGAGGCCTTCGGCGAGCGCAATCCCGAGATGCAGCAATGGGTGGCCCGCAAGCTGCTCGCGCAGATGGGCGACCCCGACGAGCAGTACGCGGTCGGCGACGTGGTGCAGTTCCCCACGCCCGACGGCACGGGCAGCTATGCGGGCGCGGTGGTCGAATCGAACGAGACCGCGGTGCGCTTCGACTTCAACCATCCGCTGGCCGGACAGCCCGTGACCTTCGAGGTCCGGCTGATCGGCGTTCTATGAGCAGCCCGGCGGCAACCGCAGGATGCCTGGCATGAACACGAACATCGAGGAAGTCATCCTCGCCGAGCCGCGCGGCTTCTGCGCCGGCGTGGACCGCGCCATCGAGATCGTCGAGCGCGCCCTCGCCAAGTTCGGCGCGCCGATCTACGTGCGCCACGAGATCGTGCACAACACCTACGTGGTCAACGAGCTCAAGGCCAAGGGCGCGATCTTCATCGAGGACCTGGCCGACGTGCCGCCCGGCGCCACGCTGGTGTTCAGCGCGCATGGCGTGAGCAAGGCGGTGCAGCAGGAGGCGCGCGACCGCGGCTTCGACGTCTTCGATGCCACCTGCCCGCTGGTGACCAAGGTGCACGTCGAGGTCGCCAAGCTCGCCAAGGAGGGCTACGAGTTCATCATGATCGGCCACAAGGGGCATCCCGAGGTCGAAGGCACCATGGGCCAGCTCTCGAGCGGCATCCACCTGGTGGAAGACGTGGAAGACGTGGCGAAGGTGTCGCCCGCGCAGACCGAGAAGCTCGCCGTGGTCACGCAGACCACGCTCAGCGTGGACGACGCGGCCGAGATCGCGGCGGCCGTGCGCGCGCGCTTTCCGAAGGTGCGCGAGCCCAAGCAGCAGGACATCTGCTATGCCACGCAGAACCGCCAGGACGCGGTCAAGATCCTGAGTCCGCAGGTCGACCTGGTGATCGTGGTCGGCAGCCCCACCAGTTCCAACAGCAACCGGCTGCGCGAGTTGGCAGAGCGCCTGGGCACCGAAAGCTACATGGTCGATTCGGCCGACGAACTCAAGCCCGAGTGGTTCGAGGGCAAGGGCCGGGTCGGCCTCACGGCCGGCGCCTCCGCCCCCGAGGTGCTGGTGCGCGAAGTGGTCGAGCGCGTGAGGGCGCTCGGTGCGGTGTCGGTCCGCAAGATGGACGGCATCGAGGAAACCATCAAGTTTCCGCTCCCCAAGGGCCTCAAGCTCGACGACATTCCTCCTCCTGGACACATCTCTTGAACAACGAAAACATCCACTGGCGCTCTGAAACGGAGAGCGCCTCCCGCAGGCTGCGCGAACGCGCCGGCGGCTTCCTGCGCCAGACCCCGCTCTGGAAGCTGCCGTCCGCGGCCTTTGGCCTGGCGGTGCCGGGCGTGGAGGTCTGGCTCAAGCTCGAGCACATGCAGGTGAGCGGCAGCTTCAAGGCCCGCGGCATGATGAACCGCCTGCTGGCCAACGAGATTCCCGAAAGCGGCGTGATCGTGGCCTCGGGCGGCAATGCGGGCATTGCCACGGCGGCGGCGGCCAAGGCGCTGGGCGTGCGCTGCCAGGTGTTCCTGCCCGGCGTCTCGCCCGAAGCCAAGCGCGCCCGCCTGAGGGCGCTCGGCGCCGAGGTGGTCGTGGTCGGCGAGCTCTACCCCGACGCCCTGGCGGCCTGCCTCGCGCGCCAGAAGGAAACCGGCGCCTTGCTCACGCATGCCTACGACCAGCCCGAAGTCGTGGCCGGCGCGGGCACGCTCGGCCAGGAAATCGAGGCGCAGGGCGGCCTGCCCGATTCCGTGCTCGTGAGCGTGGGCGGTGGCGGGCTGATCGGCGGCCTTGCCGGCTGGTTCGAAAAGCGCGCCCGCGTGGTGGCGCTCGAGCCCGAAAAGGCGCCCACGCTGTACCGCGCCCGCCAGGTCGGCGAGCCGGTCGATGTCGAGGTGGGCGGCATTGCCGCCGATTCGCTCGGCGCGCGCCGCATCGGCGCCATTTCCTGGGACATCACCCAGCAATACGTGCAGGACGCACTGCTGCTGTCCGACGAATCCATCCGCGCCGCGCAGCAGTGGCTGTGGAAGGAAATGAAGCTCGCCGTCGAGCCGGCCGCCGCGCTGCC
>DATFFA010000072.1:0-14201 GCA_035250605.1 Variovorax sp.
GCGTGCCGTAGCAGTCGAAGGTGATGTACTTGGGACGAAAGGTCATGATGGTCTCGGTTCCTTGAATGACAAATGCGACAAGCTCATTACGAAGCGATTGCAGCACGCAGCCGCGTCGAGGTTGTAGGGAAATGAAGTGCCTGGCGCTTGAAAGCTGCGGTTTGATGGGGTGCCGGCGGCATGCCATGCGGTCCGCCTTTTGCGTGTGCAGCGCGCACCTCGTGCGTGGCTGAGAAGGCGATGCGCATGCTGCCGAACCGGCTGCAGAAGGCTCAGGCCATGATCCACACCTTGCGCACGGTCTCGAGGGTGCGCCAGGTGCCGGTGTAGCCCGGCTTCATGATGAAGCAGTCCCCGGCCTTGTAGACCACGGGGGCCTGTCCGTCCTCGGTGAGCTCGACCACGCCGGACAGGATCAGGCAGAACTCCCAGGTCTCGCCCTTGATGGAGCGGTTGACGCCCGGCGTCGACTCCCACACGCCGGCGCGCACCTTGTCGTCCTTGGCGCTGTCGACGTCCCAGTTGCGGCACACGATGTCGCCTTCGATGACGCGTTCGGCCGGCGGCCGGTATTCGCGCGGAACGCCGAGTTGGTCGAAGTTGAAATTGACAAGCAGATTCTTTGACATGAAAAGTGGACTCTCGGGAGGGTGGAACACGACCCTGATGCTATGTTTGGGAGTTCCTGCGTTGGTGCCGAACCCGATGCCGAAAACGGTGACAAATGCGCGATTGGCTGGCGCCAAAGCGCAATCTGCTTGCACGGCAAATGCGTCGAGATGCCCCTGCCCTACGGCGGGCCGAGTCCCACGACCCTCACTCCCACCGTCTCTGGGTCGCGATGAGGCGAAGCGGATACCCGCGCCGGTCCGGCGACTGGCGCAGGACGATCCGGCTGGCGAAGCGCGCGATGCCGATGTCGTCTTCCAGCATCTTGTCCATCAGCGCCTGAAAATGGCCGACGCCGGGCGCCACGATCTTCAGCAGGTAGTCATAGCCGCCGCTGACGTTGTAGCACTCGACGATCTCCTCGTACTTCCCGGCGCCTTCCTCGAACTTGCGGAAATCATGCGGTCGGTGGCTGCCGATGGTGACCTCCGAGAACACGATGACGTGGTCCCCCAGCTTTTCCAGCGCGATGTCGGCGCCATAGCCGCGGATCAGCCCGGTCTCCTGCAGCCGCTTGGTGCGCAGCAGACACGGGCTGGGGCTGAGGCCCACCGATTCGGCCAGATCGACGTTGGAGCAGCGCCCCTCGCGCTGGAGGTGCACCATGATCTTGAGGTCGAACCGGTCGAACGGCACTGCTGATCTCATGGGGCGATCGTATTCTCGAGCCGATTCCCGGACTAGCGCTGCGCCTGGGTGAGCGATTCGTCGAGCGCCTCGATGACCATGCCGGCCTGCTCCGCCGACAGCACCAGCGGCGGACGGATCTTGAGCACGTTGTGCCCCTGGGCGCATGCGCTGAGCAGCACGCCTTTGTCGCGCATCAGGTTGACCACCCGGCTGGTCAGGGCGCGGTCCGGCGCCCGCGTCGTGCGGTCCGACACGAGCTCGACGCCGACGAAGAGCCCTGCCCCCCGCACATCGCCGATGGCCTCGTGCTTTGCGGCGAGCCCGGCGATGCCGTCGAGCAGCACCTTGCCGATCTTGGCTGCATGCGGCACCAGCCGGCTGCGCTCGATGGTCTCCAGCACGGCCAGGGCCGCTGCGCATGACACCGTATTGCCGGCGAAGGTGTTGAAGTAGCGCGAGTTCCTGCCGAATTCCGCCAACGCATCGGCCGTCGCGAGGAGACCCGCGATCGGCTGGCCGTTGCCCATCGGCTTGCCCAGCGTGACGATGTCGGGAACGAGGCCGTGGCGCTGGAAGCCCCACATGTGCTCGCCGGTGCGGCCGAAGCCGGGCTGCACCTCGTCGGCGATGAACAGGCCGCCCGCGCGCTTGATCGCCTCCACGGCGCCCTTCAGGAAGCCTGCAGGCTCGGGCAGGATGCCGTCGCTGGTGAAAAGCGAATCGACGATCAAGGCCGCCGGCTTGATGCCGTGGCGCTGCAGGTCGGCGATGGCCGCCTCGACGTCGCGCGTGAAGCGCTCGCCGAGATCGGCGCCTTCGGCGTGGTACAGGCGCGGCGCCGGCAACAGGCGAACGTGTGGACCGAGGTCGACGCTCACACCCAGCGATGGCGAGAACTGCGACACGGCGTCGGTGATGCCGTGGTAGGCCGTGTCGGTGACGATGACACCCGTGCCGCCGGTGCGCACCTTGGCGATGCGATACGCCAGGTCGTTGGCCTCGCTGCCGGTGCAAGTCAGCATCAGGTGGGCCAGGTCCGTGCCCGGCACGCTGGCGAGGAGGCGCTCGGCCAGCTCGAGGATGGTGTCGTGCAGGTATCGCGTGTTGGTCGCAAGCGTGTTCACCTGGCGGCAGATCGCCTCGGTCACCGCGGGGTGGCAGTGGCCGAGCGAGGTGACGTTGTTGTAGACGTCGAGGTAGCGGCGGCCTTCCGGGTCGATCAGCCACACGCCGTCACCCCGCACGATGTGCAGCGGGTGTTCGTACATCAGCCGGTAGGCCGGGCCGAGCAGCGCATTGCGCCGCTCGATCATTGCCTCGGTGGCGGGCCCGACGTCGGCACGGCCGGGAATGTAGGCGTTGACCATGTTGAAGTCAGCGGTGGCTTTCATGAAGAGGTTCCGTTTCGTGTGGGAGTCAAAAGGCGGTCGCGCGCATCGTGGCGGGAGAGGTCTGCCATCTGCGACAGTGCCTCCCAGGCCGCGGCGTTGTGGCGCATGATGTAGGCGCGGTTCTCGGGATAGCGCAGGGCACGCCACTCGGAGATCAACGCCGTGATGAGGTGGCGCGTCGCCATGAGGTCGGCGACGATGTCCTGCTCCGGCTCGGTCAGTGGCAGGACGGCCTGGTAGGCGCCGACGAACTGCGCCGGTCCCTCGAAGGGGTCGGCGTTGCCGGTCATGTGGAAGGCGGCAGCCGTCGCCACCTCGCCGACCAGCGGCGCATGGAGCATGTCGCCGAAGTCGATGATGCCGATGATGCGCGTTTGGTCGTCCGGCGCGACCAGCACGTTGTAGAGGTGGTAGTCGTTGTGGATCACCTGCGCCCTCACCGACGCCAGGCGTGGCAGCACATGGTCGGTGAAGCGCGTCATGAACGACCGGGCCAGCGCGCGGCGCGGTGTTTCGACCAGGCTGTCGAGCTGGGCCGTCAGGCGGTGCGCGGCCGACACGTTCCACAGCAGGTCGTGCGTGGCCGCCGGGTGCGTGAAGCCTTGCAGGGCGAGGTCCAGCTCGGCCAGTCCCTTGCCCATCGCCACGCGCTGGGCGGCGGTGCGCGGTGTCTCCCGGATCTGGATGCCTTCCAGGTAGGTGAGCATGCGCACGGTGGTCCGGACGCCATCGGCCAGCGTCGCGCTGTCACGCGCGCGGCCGTCCAGCGTCCGCACGACGCGCGGCACCGGCTGGCCGGGCGATGTGCGCGCGATGTGCTCCAGGGCCGCGATCTGGAAGTCGACCAGCGCCACCGACTCGGAGGGGTTGCCGATCTTGAACACGTAGCGCGTGCCGTCGGCGGATTCGATGGCGCAATTCTGGTCGCGCTCGCCCGCCAGCGGCTTCACGCTGCCCTCGATGCCATAGAGGCGCGCCACCAGCGCCTGCACCTCGGCTGGCGCCAGGTCGGGCGCGGCGGTGCTCAGCGCAGCGGCTTCGCTGGGGCCGCCCCCGGGCGCTGCCCGCCCGGGTCCACGGTCGGGATCAGGCATGCGCATCAGAGTCCGAGCAGCGCCGGCAGCTGACGAATGTCGGTCAAGCGGCTCACGCCGTACTCGGTCGACGTGGGTTCGTGACCCCGATCGATGAAGGCCTTGGCCATGAAGCCCAGGTCCGACGCCGTCATCAGGTCGTATCGGAAGCTCGACGAGACATGCATCATCTGACCGGGCCCGCAGCCGAGCTGGTCGAACATGTATTCGAATGCCTGCATGCGCGGCTTGTACGCGCGTGCTTCCTCGGCGGTGTAGACGGCGTGGAAAGGGGCCTCGAGGTGCGCGACGCTGTGAGGGATGAGGTCGACCATCGAGTTCGAGAGGATCACCAGCGGCACGTGCGGTGCGATCGCCTCCAGCACCTCGACCACGTTCGGGTGCGGCTGCCAGGTCGGCACCGCTTCGTACAGGGAGAGCGCATCCGATGCCAGGCATTCGATGCCGTGCGCCTTGCAGGCACGCTGGATCGAGTTCTCCACCACGTCGAAGAACGGCTTCCAGTCGCCCAGTACCTCGTCGAGGCGATAGGCCCTGAAACTGTTCAGGAATGCCGGCATCCGATCGGCCGGCACGCGGTCCTTGAACAGGACTTTCGCCGTCGGGCCCATCTCGAAATTGATGAGCGTGCCGTAGCAATCGAAGCTGATAAATTTTGGTTTGAATGTCATGGGTTCACCCGCTGCGTTGAGATGGAACGAGTCTAGGGTGACCCCCCTTGCAGGAGATGCCATATCTCAACGGAACCCAAGCAGATTCTTGGTCAATCCGGAGCCGGCCTGGCATTTTTGAGCGGTGCTGTTTGCGCGTGCCGGATCGGCATGGAGCGGAATCGAAGCGTGCAGGCGCACCGCGGCGCGGCATCCGGCTGGACCCGCCGCGATTTCGGAAAGCGCGCGCTTGTCGGCGCGCCGCTCAGTGGGACTTGAATTCGTCCGCCGTGATGCCCAGCTTGCGCAGCTTGTCGTGCAGCGTCTGCCGCGCGATCGCGAGCGCGCTGGCGGTGGCGGGCTGGTCTCCCTGGTGCTTGCGCAAGGCCTCGACGATCACCGCCCGCTCGAAGGACTCGACCTGCTGCGGCAGCCCGCGCGGCAACGCCGGCTCGCCTTCGCCGTTGCCGCGGGCCAGCGTCAGCCGCTCGCCCAGCAGGCCCAGCACGAAGCGGTCGGCCACGTTGCGCAGCTCGCGCACGTTGCCGGGCCAGGCGTAGGCCATCAGGTCGGCGACCTGCGCGCCGCTCAGGATCGGCGCCACGCGCCCGTAGCGCGCCGCCGCCAGCAGCGAGAAATGCTCGAACAGCAGCGGAATGTCCTCCCGCCGCTCGCGCAGCGGCGGCAGCTCGATGAAGGCGACACCGAGGCGGTAGTACAGGTCGGCCCTGAACTTCTGCCGGTCGCTCAGGTCCTTGAGGTCTTCCTTGCTCGCGGCCACGACGCGGCAGTCGAAGGGGATGGCCCGGTTGGAGCCGATGCGCTCGATCGAGCGCTCCTGCAAGGCCCGCAGCAGCTTGATCTGCACCGCCATCGGCATGCTCTCGATCTCGTCCAGAAAAAGCGTGCCGCCATGGGCGTATTCGAACTTGCCCACCCGCACGCGGTTGGCGCTGGTGAAGGCGCCGGCCTCGTGGCCGAACAACTCGCTCTCGGCCAGCGCCTCGGGGAGGCCGCCGCAGTTGAGCGGCACGAAATGCTGGCGGCGGCGTTCGCTGTGCTCGTGCAGGCAACGGGCGACGAGCTCCTTGCCGGTGCCGGTCTCGCCGTAGATCAGCACATCGGCCGAGGTCTCGGCCAGCGTCATCACGGTGCGGCGCACCTGCTGCATCTGCGCCGAGCGGCCGATCAGCACCGCCTGGATGCCATGCCAGTTCTCCAGCGCGTCGCGCAGCGCGCGCACCTGCAGCGTGAGCTGCCGCCGCTCGATGGCATGGCGCACGATCGCCACCAGCCGCTCGGAGCTGAAAGGCTTCTCGATGAAGTCGTAGGCGCCCTCACGCATGGCCTGCACCGCCATGGCGATGTGGCCGTGGCCGGTGACCAGGATGACGGGCAGCTCGGCATCGGCGTTGCGCAGCTCGAGCAGCCATTCGGTGCCGCTCAGGCCCGGCAGGCGAACGTCGCTGACCACGATGGCCGGCACGCCGAAGCTGATCTGCGCACGCGCGCGCTCCGCGCTCGCGAAGGCTTCGACCTCGAAGCCGGCCAGGGTCAGCATCTGGGTCGTGCTGAGCCGGACGTCCTCGTCGTCCTCGACCAGCAGCACGCGGATGGCAGGGGCTTCGCTCACTTGTTGATCACTCCTTCCAGCTGAGGGCTGGCAACATTGCAAATGGCGACCGGCAGGTCGACGACGAAGCAGGCGCCGCCCTCCGGCAGGTTGGCGGCACGCAGCGTGCCGTCCATGGCCCGCACCAATTGTGCCGAGATCACCAGGCCCAGGCCCAGCCCGGTGCCCGCCGGCTTGCTGGTGACGAAGGGCTCGAACAGGCGCGCCAGGATGTCGGGCGGAATGCCCGGGCCGGTGTCGCTCACGCGCAGCATCGCGCGGCCCTCCTGCGGCCTTGCCTCCAGCCGCAGGGTGCGCCGGGGGGAGGCCTGCATCGCGTCGATGGCGTTTCGCATCAGGTTGACGAGCACGCTGCCGAGCGCGGCTTCCTCGGCGACGACGGCCAGGGTGGCGGGCTGCACGTCGACCTCGATCGCGATGCCGTTCTTCTTCGAGGCCTCGGCAACGATCAGCTGCGCATCGGCCACGGCCTGCGCCAGCGCCACCGGCGCGAGCTGCAACTCGCCCTTGTGCGCGAAGGTCTTGAGCTGCGAGGTCAGGCGCGCCAGACGGTCGACCATGCCGCGGATGCGCTGCAGGTTGCCGCGCACGTCGTCGAGGCGGCTCTTGTCGAGCAGGATGGCGGCGCTCTCCGAGAGCGTGCGCATCGCCGTGAGCGGCTGGTTCAACTCGTGCACCACGCCGGCCGACATCTGGCCCAGCGCGGCCATCTTGCCGGCATGCACCAGCTCGCCCTGGGCCGCGCGCAGCTGTGCGGTACGCGCGATCACGGTCGATTCGAGGCTGTCGTGCGCCGCCTGCAGCGCGGCCTGGTTGGCGAGCTTCTGGCGCACGGCGCGGCGGCGCTGCCACAGCGTGACGGCGATCAGCAGCAGCACCGCCATGGCCAGGCTCGCGGTGATGGCCGCATAGCGCGCGCCCACGCGCACCGGCGCCAGGTCGTCGAGCACCACCAGCTGCCAGGGCGCGCCGCGCAGCGCGCGCGTCGAGGCGAGCTGCACCACGCCGTCGAGCGCGATGATCTGCACGTCGCGCGCCAGCGCCTCCTTTTGCGACCACCGCAGCGGCTCCAGTCCGGCCTCGCCATAGGGGCGCGAGCGCTGCACCTCGGCACGCTGCAACGACTCCAGAGGCCGCAGCGGACGGAACTTCAGGTCCTCGCGGGTGGCGAGTATCACCACGCCGCGCTGGTCGATCAGCATCACATGGCCCGGCAGCAGGCGCCAGGCGCGCTCGGACTCCTCGAGATTGACCTTGACGGCCACCACGCCGCGCGCCGGCTGGTCGCGGCGCAGGGCATACGACAGGTAGTAGCCGGGCTTGCGGCTGGTGATGCCCACGCCGTAGAAGCGTCCCCTGCCCTGCCGCAGCGCGTCGATCACGTAGGGCCGGAACGACAGGTCCTGGCCGACGGTAGTGCCCGGCCGGTTCCAGTCGGAGGCGGCCAGCGAAGTGCCGGCGGCGTCGAGCACGTAGAGCATCTCGGCGCCCGCCGCGGCATTGACGCCATCGAGATAGCGGTTGACCGCATCGCGCAGGCCCGCATCCGACGGCGCACTCAGCAGCGCCGGGACGATGGGTGTCATCTCGAGCAGCG
Source organism: Variovorax sp. (assembly GCA_035250605.1). Classification (GTDB taxonomy): domain Bacteria; phylum Pseudomonadota; class Gammaproteobacteria; order Burkholderiales; family Burkholderiaceae_C; genus Variovorax. Next base: position 7,665 of record DATFFA010000072.1, read on the forward strand.
CGGGCAGGTACTCGAAGCGAGCCAGGTCGGCATCGAGACCGGTCGCAAGCATGTCGAGCCGGTGCTCGGCCGCCTCGCGCAGCCGCGCCAGGCCGTTCTGCATGGCGAGCTGATGGCCGGCGACGGCGGCCAGGGCCACCAGTGCCAGCGCGCCGAACCAGCGCGGCAGGCCGCGCCAGCGTCTTGGGGTCTCAGAAGGCAGATCGAAGCGCCGGGCCGGCTCCCAGGAAATCATGGGCCGGTTATTGCACAAGGCTGCACGGGCCGCATCGGTGGCTGCCCGGTGGCGCGTGCCACGCAGTTCGGCCAGGCCCAGGGCCTGCTCAGGCATAGCGCAGTTCACCCGTCTTGCCGCGGAAGACCCGGTAGGAGAACACGGTGTAGCCCACGATGGCCGGCACCGAGATGCAGGCGCCCACCAGGATCACCTTGAGCGCCGCCGCGCTGCTCGCGGCCTGCCAGATCGTGAGCTGACCGATCACCACATAGGGAAAGATGCTGTAGGCCAGCCCCAGGAAGCCGAGCACGAACACCATGATGAGGAGCACGAAGGGCAGCCAGCACACCGGCCCGCGCACGATGCGGGTGTCCAGCAGGCCGCGCACGGCGAGCAGCGCCGCGCCGGTCATCAGCGGGATGGCGGCCAGCGCCAGGATCTCGGGCAGGGCGAACCAGCGCTCGCGCACCTCGGGGCTGACCCAGGGCGTGGCCATCGAGATCAGCAGCATGCCGCCGACCATCGGTGCCCAGGCGGTGCGTGCCCATTGCACGGCGCGCTCCTGCAGCGCGCCCTCGGTCTTCATGACGAGCCAGGTCGCGCCCATCAGCACGTAGGCCATCGGCAGCGCCACCGCGATGGCCGCGGCGAACACCGGGTAGTTCCAGCCGGTGCCGAAGCCGCTGACATAGCGCCCGAGCATCCAGCCCTGGGCCACCGAGGCCAGCGTGGAGCCGGCGAAGAAGAGCCGGTCCCAGGTGCGCTTGTGGCTGTCGCGCGCCTTCACGCGAAAGTCGAAGGCCACGCCGCGCAGCGTCAACCCGACGAGCATCAGCGCCACCGGCAGGTAGAGCTCGCCGAGCACCAGGCCGTGCGCCTTGGGGAAGGCGATCAGCAGGATGCCCACGCCCAGCACCAGCCAGGTCTCGTTGGCGTCCCAGAACGGGCCGATGGAGGCGACCATCACGTCCTTCTCGGCGTCGGTGGCGCGGTGCATGAGCATGCCCACGCCGAGGTCGTAGCCGTCGCTGATCACGTAGACCAGCATCGACACGCCCATCAGCACCATGAAGATCACCGGCAGCGCGGCGTCGAAGCTCATCGCGGTCATGCCCGGCCTCCTTCGGTGGCAGGTGTGGCGATGGCGGTGACCGCGGCGGTCCCGCCCGGCGGCGTCGCGGCGCGCTCGACGGCCTCGCCCGCCAGCAGTTCCTCGGGCTTCTCCGCCATGTACTTGAGCACCGCGACGTAGGCCACGATGAGCGCCAGATAGAGAGTGACATAGAGCGCCAGCGTGAGTCCGATCATCGCGGACGGCACCTTCGACACCACGTCGGCCGTGCGCACCAGGCCATAGACGATGTAGGGCTGGCGGCCGATCTCGGTGACGTACCAGCCCGCCACCGTGGCCACCCAGCCCGAGAAGGTCATGCCCGCGAACAGCCACAGCAGCGCACGCGGCAGGCGCGCCGGCTGCCATCGCGCGCGGCGATACAGCCACCAGCCGAGCCAGCTGGTGGCCAGCATCAGCATGCCCATGCCGACCATGATGCGGAACGCGAAGAACATCGGCAGCGGCGGCGGATGCGCGCCCGCGAAGTCGTCGAGCCCGCGGATCTCGCCATCCGCGTCGTGCGTGAGGATCAGGCTCGCGCCCTTCGGCACCGCGATCTCGAAGCGGTTGCTGCGCGACGCGGAATCGGGAATCGCGAACAGCAGCAGCGGCACGCCGCGCGCGGTCTCCCACACGCCTTCCATCGCGGCGATCTTGGCGGGCTGGTGCTTCAGCGTGTTGAGGCCGTGCATGTCGCCCACCACGATCTGCACCGGGACCAGCAGCGCCGCCAGGGTGAGCCCCACGCGCATCACGCGCGCCGCGCTGCGCTGCCCCACGCCGCGCAGCACCTGCCAGGCCGAGAGACCCGTCAGCAGGAAGGCGCAGGTCAGCGCCGAGGCCAGCAGCATGTGCGCGAAGCGGTACGGGAACGAGGGGTTGAACACCACCGCCAGCCAGCTCGCGACATGAAACTCGCCGTCCACGATCTCGTGGCCCGCGGGCGTCTGCATCCACGAGTTGAGCGCCAGGATCCAGAACGCCGAGAGCGTGGTGCCGAAGGCCACCATGAAGGTCGACATCAGGTGAACGCGCTCGCCCACCTTGCCGTGGCCGAACAGCATCACGCCGAGGAAGCCCGCCTCCAGGAAGAAGGCGGTGAGCACCTCGTAGCCCAGCAGCGGCCCCGCCACGTTGCCGACGCGCTCCATGAAGCCCGGCCAGTTGGTGCCGAACTGGAAGCTCATGGTGATGCCGCTGACCACCCCCAGCGCGAAGGTCAGCGCGAAGACCTTGGTCCAGAAGCGGTAGGCGTCGAGCCAGCCCTGCGCCGGCACCGGGTCGCCGCCGCGCGTGCGCAGCCAGCGCCAGCGCAGGAACAGCAGCAGCCAGCCCAAGGCGATGCTGATCGTGGGAAACAGGATGTGGAAGGTGATGTTGGCCGCGAACTGCATGCGGGCGAGGATCAGGGCGTCCATGCGGTTCCTTTGATGCCGGCGGCGGGGCGGCCGCCGCCGGCGTGGGTCATCGCCTGGCCGCGCCGCCCTGCCCGGCGGAGGCTTCCGCGAACCTGGTGATCAGCGCAGCCTGATCGATGCCATTCTTGAGGATCATGGTCGTCGGCTCATTGCATGTGCTGGCCGCCGTTGATGGCGATGTTGGCACCGGTCACGAACGCCGCCTCTTCGGAGGCGAGGTAGATGATCAGGCCCGCCACTTCCTCGGGCTTGCCGAGACGGCCGACGGGGATGTGCGGCAGGATCTTGCTGTCGAGCACCTCCTTCGGAATGGCCGTGACCATCTTGGTGCCGATGTAGCCCGGCGAGATGGTGTTCACGGTGACGCCCTTCTTCGCCACCTCCAGCGCCAGCGCCTTGGTGAAGCCGTGCACGCCGGCCTTGGCCGCCGAGTAGTTGGTCTGGCCGAACGCGCCCTTCGAGCCGTTCACCGACGACACGTTGATGATGCGGCCCCAGCCGCGGTCCACCATGCCGTCGGCCACCTGCTTGCTCATGTTGAACAGGCTGTCGAGGTTGGTGCGCAGCACGGCATCCCAGTTGACGCGGTCCATCTTCTTGAAGGTCATGTCGCGCGTGATTCCGGCGTTGTTGACCAGCACGTCCACAGGGCCCAGCCGCTCCTGTACCTGCGCCACGGCGCGCGCGCACGAATCGAAGTCCGCCACGTCGCAAGGCACGGCCAGGATCTCATAGCCGCGCTGCGCCATCTGCGCCACCCACTCGGCGTGCGACTTGTTGCCCGGCGAATAGGTCACCGCGAGCTTGTAGCCCGCATCGACCATCTTGGTGGAGATCGTCTCGCCCAGGCCGCCCATGCCGCCGGTGACCAGGACCACTTTTTGCTGCTTCTCGCTCATCTGCTTTCTCCTTGTCGTGAAATAAAAAGATGCCGCTCGAACCGCTGCGCCGTGCGCGCCCTGCGACCCGCGAGGGCGTCAAGCCCGCTCGACGGCCAGCGCCACGCCCATGCCGCCGCCGATGCACAGCGAGGCCAGGCCCTTGTTGGCGCCGCGGCGGCGCATCTCGTGCAGCAGCGTCACCAGCACGCGGCAGCCGGAGGCCCCGATCGGGTGGCCGATGGCGATGGCGCCGCCGTTGACGTTGATGCGGCTCGTGTCCCATTCCATCTCGCGGTTGACCGCGCAGGCCTGTGCCGCGAAGGCTTCGTTGATCTCCATCAGGTCGAGGTCCTGGGCCTTCCAGCCGGCCTTCTTCAGTGCCAGCTGCGAGGCGGGCACCGGGCCCATGCCCATGAGCGAGGGGTCCAGCCCGGCGCTCGCGTAGGCACGGATGACGGCCAGCGGCTGCAGGCCCAGCGCGGCGGCGCGCGACGCCGACATCACCAGCACCGCGGCCGCACCGTCGTTCAGGCCCGAGGCATTGCCGGCCGTGACCGAACCGGCCTTGTCGAAGGCGGGGCGCAGGCCGGCGAGCGCATCGGCGTTGGTCTTGCGGTTGACGAACTCGTCGGCGGCAAAGACGATCGGATCGCCCTTCTTCTGCGCAATGCCGAAGGGCAGGATCTCGTCGTCGAAGCGCCCCGCGTCCTGCGCGGCGGCGGCCTTCTGCTGCGAGGCGAGCGCGAGTGCGTCCTGCATCTCGCGCGTGATGCCGTACTTCTTCGCCACGTTCTCCGCCGTGGTGCCCATGTGGTACTGGTTGTAGACGTCCCACAGGCCGTCGACGATCATGGTGTCGACCAGCTTCCAGTCGCCCATGCGCTGCCCGTTGCGCGAGTTGGGCAGCACGTGCGGCGCGGCGCTCATGTTCTCCTGGCCGCCGGCCACCACGATCTCGGCGTCGCCGCACTTCACGGCCTGCGCTGCCAGCATCACGGCCTTCAGGCCCGAACCGCAGACCTTGTTGATGGTGAGGCCGGGCACGCCGATGGGCAGCCCCGCCTTGATGACCGTCTGCCGCGCCGGGTTCTGGCCCGAGCCGGCCGCGAGCACCTGGCCCATGATCACTTCGGACACCGCATCGCCCGGCACGCCGGCCTTGGCGAGCAGGCCCTTCACCACGTGGGCGCCCAGCTCGGGGGCTGCTGTGCCGGCGAGCGAGCCGCCGAACTTGCCGACCGCCGTGCGTTGCGCGGCCACGATCACGATATCGTCTGACATGAGATTCTCCTTGGGGGTTGACGTGAAGGGAATGGCGGCGGCCTGCGGTTTCAGGGCGCCTTGGCTTTGACATAGCGCCCGGGCGCGGGCTCGATGACGGGAAACTCCGCGCTGCCCAACGCGCTGCGCGCGGCCACTTTCGCGCCGGCATGCGTGGCAAGCCAGTCGCTCCATCCTGGCCACCAGCTGCCGTCGACGCTTTGCGCGCCGGCGAGCCAGGCGCCGGCATCGGCGGCGAGCTCGCCGACCCAGTGGTTGCGCTTCTTCTTCGCGGGCGGGTTGATCACGCCCGCGATGTGGCCGCTGGCGCCCAGCACGAAGCGGCTCTTTCCGCCGAGCAGGCGGGTACCGGCGTAGGCGGTCTTCCACGGCACGATGTGGTCCTCGCGCGAGGCGTAGACGAAGGCCGGCGCGTCGATGCGCGACAGGTCCACCGGGACGCCGCACTGCACCGTGCCGCCGGGTTCGCGCAGCTTGTTCTCCAGGTAGGTGTTGCGCAGGTACCAGCAGTACATCGGCCCCGGCAGGTTGGTGTCGTCGCCGTTCCAGTACAGCAGGTCGAAGGCCGGCGGCGCCTGGCCCTTGAGGTAGCCGTTGACCACGTAGGGCCAGATCAGGTCATTGGCGCGCAGCGCGGCGAACACGGTCGCGAGCTCCCGGCCCTTGAGGACCCCGCCGCGGCCGATGGTGGCTTCGCGCGTGGCCACCATGGCTTCGTCCACCATCAGGCCCAGCTCGCCCGTGTCGGAGAAATCGAGCATCGCCGTCAGCAGCGTGACGCTGGCGGCCGGCTTCTCGCCGCGCGCGGCCGAGACGGCAAGCGCGCTCGCAAGCAAGGTGCCGCCGATGCAGAAGCCGAGCGTGCCGGCCTGGTCGGCACCGGCGATGCTGCGCGCGACATCGAGCGCGCGCAGCACGCCTTGCTCGACGTAGTCGTCCCAGCCCAGATGGCCCTGGTCGGCCGAGACATTGCGCCACGACACCAGGAAGACGGTGTGGCCTTGCGCCACCGCATGGGCCACCAGCGAGTTCGCCGGCTGCAGGTCGAGGATGTAGAACTTGTTGATGCAAGGCGGCACGATGACCAGCGGTCGCTTGTGCACCTTCGCCGTGGACGGCGCGTACTGCACCAGCTGCATCAACTCGTTCTCGAACACCACGCTGCCGGGGCTGGTGGCGACGTTGCGGCCGACTTCGAAGGCCGTGTCGTCCGACATCGAGATGCGGCCCTTCGCCACGTCGGACAGGAAGAGGCGCGCGCCTTCGAGCAGGCTGGCACCGCCGGAGTCGAGTGCGGCCTGCATCGCCTCGGGGTTGGTGGCGAGGCTGTTGGCCGGGTTCATCGCATCGACCACCTGCCGCAGCGCGAAGTCCATCTGGGCCTTGCCGCGTGCGGCGAAAGGCGCCGCCTCCAACGCGCTGCGCATCCATGCGCCGAATTGCAGATGGCCTTGCGACAGGCCCTGCTGCCAGGCCTGCAGCCAGGAGCTCGGGTCGAGATCGGGAGAAGAAGATGAGGTCATGGGCTTGGCTGCTCAATGCAGCTTGACATGGGGTTCGGTGCGCCGCGTGATCAGGCGGGCGAGCGTGTCGAGCGAGACCTTGACGACCCCGTGCAGCGCCAGC
>DATFFA010000073.1:0-5949 GCA_035250605.1 Variovorax sp.
GCGCCCCCGCGCCCCCCACGAGATTGCCTAAAAGAACAAAGGGGCAATCCGCAACATCAAGGCAGCAACTCGAACTTCAGCTCCGACAACGGCATCACCTTCTCGTCGCGCGTCATCTTGTATTCGGTATTCGGCCCCAGCCACTTGGCCCAGATGCGGTCGAGTTCCCCTGACTTCTCCAGGGCGTAGAGGGCCGAATTCACCTTGGCCAACAGCACGGGCTCGTCCTTCTTCATGCCCACGCCGACAGGCTGGAACACCATCGGCTCCTTGATCATCTTGAGCTCGACGCCCGACGTCTTCGACTGGTTGACCAGCTTGGTGATGGTCATCGTGTTGGCCACCATTCCCACCGACTTGTTCTGCTGCACCGCCATGAAGGCGGAGCCGGTGTCTTGGAACGTCACGGGCTCGGACCCGTTCATCTTGATCGACAGTTCCGAGGTCGAGCCCTTGGTGGAGCTCAAGCGCTTGCCCTTGAAGTCGGCCTTCGAGTTGCCGGGATCGGACGCCTTGACGGCCAGCATCTCCTTGGCCACATAGTAAGGATCGCTGAACTGGATCTGCTCGCCGCGGCTCTTGGTGTAGGCCAGGTTCGCCACCGTCACGTCCACACGGCCGAGCTTGACTTCGGGCACGCGGGCTTCGACCGACAGCGGCGTGACCTTGGCCGCGAGGCCCAGCTGCCTGGCCAGCGCGTTGCACAGATCGATGTCGTGCCCCACCATCTCGCGCGTCTTGGGATCGGGCGCCGCGAAGGGCGGCACGTCGGCGAAGGTGCCGCACTTGAGCTCCTTGCGCTGCTGGATCTCGTCCCACTGGTCCGCATGGGCCAGCAGGGACAGGGCGGCAAGGCCGCCACCGATGGCGGCGAGACGGAACACGGTCTTCTTCGACATGATGAACTCCTGATGAGGTGCTGTTGGAAAAGGGGTGGCCGGCTTCAATGCGCGCGCAGGTCGGACAGGAAGCGCTGCGCCCGGGGATGCTGCGGGCTGCTGAAGAAGGCGGCCGGCTCGGCCTTCTCGAGGATGCGGCCCGCGTCCATGAACCAGACGCGGTCTGCGACCTCGCGGGCGAAATTCATCTCGTGCGTGACGCACATCATGGTCATGCCGTCGTTGGCCAGGCCCCGCATCACCTGCAGGACCTCGCCCACCATCTCGGGGTCGAGCGCGCTGGTCGGCTCGTCGAACAACATGGCCGGCGGCTCCATGGCCAGGGCCCGTGCGATCGCCACCCGCTGCTGCTGCCCGCCCGAGAGCTGCGCCGGATACGCGCCGGCCTTGGCGGCCAGGCCCACGCGCTCCAGCAACTGCATCGCCTTCGTCTTCGCGGCGGCGCGCTTCACGCCCAGCACCCGCATCGGCGAGAGCATGATGTTCTCCAGCACCGACAGATGCGGGAACAGGTTGAAGCTCTGGAACACGAAGCCGATGCGGCTGCGCAGCTTGTTGAGCGCCGCGCTGCTCATCGGCGCGTGGATGTCGTGGCCGTCGAAGAGCAGCTGGCCCGACTTGACTTCCTCGAGGCGGTTGACGGTGCGGATCAGCGTCGACTTGCCCGAGCCCGAAGGCCCGCAGACCACGACCACCTCGCCCTTGCGCACTTCGGCGTTGACGTCGGCCAGCGCCTGGTAGTCGCCGTACCACTTGTTGATGTTGGCAAACAGGATCATGGGAACGTCCTCGGCGTTCGTCGTCGGGGTGGGCATGGTCTTGTCTCCTTGTGATGTCGTCGGCCGTCGTGCGCGGCTTCTTCAGGGATTGGCCGCCACCGGCGGCGGCAGCGATCCACCGCCTTCGGCGACCGCGGCCGGCGCGACGCCGAGCCGCTTGCAGGCAATGCGCCGCTCCAGCCATTGCGCCAGCTGCGTGAGGCTGAAGCACACCACGTAGTAGGTCATCGCCAGGATGAAGAACACCTGGAAGGGCTTGGTCAGCAGCTGGTTGTTGATCTGGTTGGCCGCGAAGGTGAGCTCGTTGACGTTGATCACGTAGCCCAGCGTCGTCTCCTTGATCGTGGAGATGAACTGGCTCAGCATGCTCGGCAGCATGTTGTAGAGCGCCTGCGGCAGGATCACGTACCACATGGTCCCGAGGTGGCTGTGGCCGAGCGCACGCGCCGCCTCGGTCTGCCCCTTGGGCAACGCGAGGATGCCGGCGCGCACCACCTCCGACAGGTAGGCACCCTCGTAGATCACCAGCGTGCACAGCATGGTCGTGAAGCCCGAGATCTCGCGGCCGATCAGGAGCGGCACCAGGAAGTACACCCACAAGATGACCATCAGCAGCGGCACGCCGCGCACCACGTAGACCAGCACCGTCGCCGGCCAGCGCAGCACCTTCCACGGCGACAGCCTGGCCAGCGCCATCAGCACCGACAGCGGGAAGGCCAGCACGATGCCCAGCACCGACAGGATGAGCGTGGCGACGATGCCGCCCATGGGCCCGTTGGGGTACTGGCCGATGAGCAGCAGCAGCCAGTTGTCGCGGAGGATCTCGAAGACGCCGAACATCGCGCTCACCTCGCCCCGGCGATGCGGTAGTGCCGCGCCACCCAGCCGCCCGCGGCCATGATGAACAGCGAGAAGCCGAGGTAGAGCACCGTCGCGACGCTGTAGGCCTCGAAGGCGCGGAAGCTCTGGCTCTCCACTTCCTTGACGGCGTGCGTCAGCTCGGCCACGCCGATGGCCATGGCCAGGCTGCTGTTCTTGAAGAGCGACACGCTGTGGTTGACCAGCGCGGGGATGGCGTTGCGGATGGCCTGCGGCAGCATGACATGCCGCATCGAGCCGATGTAGCTGTGGCCCAGCGCCCGCGCGGCCTCGGCCTGGCCGGCCGGGATGGAGCGCAGGCCCGAGCGCATGTCCTCGCTGAAGTAGGCGGCCTGGCACAGGCCGAGCGCGACGATCGAGAGGATGGCCTCCGCGTTGTGCTCGGACAGCCAGCCCTGCAGGAACTGCGGCAGCAGGCTGAAGATGCCGAAGTACCAAAGCATCAGCTGCACCAGCGTCGGCACGTTGCGGTGGTAGGAGACGTAGGCCGCGACCGCGCGCTCGGCGATGCGGCTGGGCGTGAGGCGCACGGTGAGCAGCACGAGGGCCAGGCTCATCGCGAGCAACCAGGAGCCGGCCGCGATCTTCAGCGTCATCTCCACGCCGTGCAGCAGCATGGCTGCGAATTCCGGCTTCAGCAGGACGGCCAGCAGGTCGAAGTCCTTCATGCCAGTTCCTTTGCGCGTCGCGTGGCGGAGGCCGCTCAGCCGCGGGGCGTTTCCGGCCGGGTGGTGGAGAGACCGCCGGGCACCTGCAGCGTCGGCGTGATCTCCATGTGCCCCACGTTCACCGCGATCGGCGCGGCGATGGCGAAGGCGATGGCGTCGGCGATGTCCTCGGCCCGGGGCAGCTCGAAGCCCTCGATGAAGCGCTTGTGCATTTCCTCCGCGTTGCCGTGCACGTGCGCGAAGATGTCGGTGGCCACCCGCCCCGGGCAGATCTCGGTGACGCGCACGCGCCGGCCGAAGACATCGATGCGCAGCTGGCGCGACAGCATGCTCACCGCCGCCTTGGTCGCGTGGTAGGTGCTGTTGCCGCCGAAGTTGTAGGCCGCGGCGATCGAGCTGATGTTGACCACGTGGCCGCGGTCGCGCTCGGCCATGCCCGGCACGACCAGCCGGCACAGGTGCAGCACGGCGCGCAGGTTCACGTCGACCAGCAGGTCGATGCCTTCGGCGTCGGCCTTCAGGATCGAGCCGGGCCGGTCGACGCCGGCGTTGTTGACCAGCACGTCGAAGGGGATCTCCCGCGCGAGGCGGGTGACGGCTTCGAGATCGCTCACGTCGATCGCGTGCGGGACGCAGCCCGTGCGCGCGGACAGCTCGGCCAGCTTGTCGGCGCTGCGTGCTAGCGCGTGGACCTGCAGGCCCTCCTTGCAGAGGCGCTCGACGACCGCGGCGCCGATGCCCGAGGAGGCTCCCGTCACCAGCGCGGTCTTGTAGTCGGAGAAAGGCATCTTTGGCTTCTTTCGTTGGGACGAATTCACTGTATAGAGCGGGGCCGTGCGGCGCCAAGACGGAATGGCTGTGTAGAGATAAGCCGTCCTTATGTCGCCCGGCCGCGCGGCTTCAGGGCGCCATCTGCCGCGAGATCGGCAGCACGCGCCCTGCGGACTCGACCACGCCGCGGACGGCCCGTGCCAGCTCCACGGCTCCCGGCGTGTCGCCGTGCACGAGGATGGAGCGGACGCTCATCGGGACCGGGCGGCCGCCGTGGCTGGTGACCGTGCCCTCTTCCAGCAGCTGGCGCACGCGCGCCAGCACGGCCTCGGGCTCGTGGATGACGGCGCCGGGCAGCTTGCGTGGCACCAGCAGGCCCTCGTCGTCGCAGGCGCGGTCGGCCAGGAAGGTGCGCGCCACGCGCAGCCCGCAGCGCTCGGCTGCGCCTTCGATGGCGCGGCTGGCGGAGGAGCTGATGATGAGGCCGGGGTCGAAGTCAGCCACCGCGCGCACCAGCGGGCCTGCGAGCGCCGCATCGGCGGCCGCCATGTTGCCCAGCGCGCCATGGAAGCTCATGTGCGTCATGCGGTGGCCGGCCGAGCGCGCCATGCCCGCCAGCGCGCCGAGCTGGTAGGTCACGTAGGTGGCGAGCTCCGCGACGTCGATCTGCATCGGGCGGCGCCCGAAGCCCAGCAGGTCGGGAAAACCCACATGCGCCCCCACGTCCACGCCGCGCTCGCGGGCCCTGCGCACCGTGCGGTCCATGATGACCGGATCGCCGGCATGGAAGCCGCAGGCCACGTTGGCGGAGGACACGATGTCCAGGAGCGCCTCGTCCTCGCCCATGCGCCAGGGGCCGAAGCCCTCGCCCAGGTCGGCGTTCAGATCGATGTCCATCGCGATGTGCTCCTCATTCGTCGGCTTGCAGTTCGACCAGCGGCGTGCCCCAGCCCACCGCCCGGCCTTCGGGCGCCAGGAAGGCGATCGGCACGCCGGCCCGCGGTGCCTGCACCGGCAGCAGCAGCGGGCCGACCTGCATCAGGCCCACGGGCTGCCCCGCGGACACGCGCTCGCCCAGGCACGCCAGCGGCGCACCACGCAGCGGATGCGCGTGCAGGAAGACGCCCACGCCGGGCGCAACGGCGACGAAAGCCGCAGGTGCCTGCGGCGCGCCCTCGTCCTGCGCATCGAGCGTCTCGATCCCGCCTGCCGGCCCGCGCCCCAGGCGCAATACGCCATCGGGCGTGCGCAGCTCCAGCAGGCCGATGTCGGTGGCAGCCAGCCATGCGGCGAGCTCCTGGACTTGTGCGGGGCTTTTCATTTCAGTTCATCCGCGGCGCGCTGCGGTGGAGGTCCACCATGCGCCGCACCCTGTCGAGCCAGGCCTGGACCTCGTCCTGCGCGGCCACGGCCTCGTCCCAGCTGCATTCGATGAAGCGGATGCGGCTGCCGATCGGCGCCTGGCCCAGGCGCCAGAGGTCGGCCTCGATCACGGTGCCGAACTTGGGGTAGCCGCCCGAGGGCTGGGCATCGCGCATCTGGATGATCGGCTGCCCGCTGTGCGGCACCTGGATCACGCCGGGCACGATGCCGTGCGAGCGAATCTCCATCGGCGCGATCGGTCGCAGCGCCTCGCCGTCGAGGCGATAGCCGTAGCGGTCGCTCTGCGCCGTGATCTTCCATTCGCCGCCCCAGAAGGCGGCGCGCGAAGCTTCCTCGAAGCCCAGGTACTCGGCGGCGGGCAGCACCCGCACCGCGGGCAGGCCGTCGACCTGCAGCGGCAGGCTCAAGGCCGGTGGCACCAGGCCGAAGCCGGTCCGGCATGACTGCCCCTCGCCCACTGCGCGAAGCACATCGCCGCGGCGCAGCGCGCGGCCCTCGTGGCCGCCGAAGGCGCCGCGCAGCTGCGTGCTGCGCGAGCCCAGCACCTCGGGCACGTCCACGCCGCCGGCC
>DATFFA010000074.1:0-17595 GCA_035250605.1 Variovorax sp.
GTGGGCCGGCAGCGCGCCTGCATCGACCAGCCGCAGCGCCGGCAGCATCGCTTCGAGGCCCAGCTGCACCGCCGTGCGCTCGAGCACGCGGCGCGGCCCGAAGAGCGTGATGCGCCGGCGCGCATCGGCCGCCAGCGCCGCCAGCGCCTTCAGCGCGATCTCGGGCCCGATGCCGTTGGGATCGCCGGCGGCGAGCGCGATGCGGCGGGGTGGTGTCGTCGCAATGCTCATCGTGCCCCCGCGCTTGTCATTGCGTGTGCTGCGCTGCCCACCGTGGGGCTTTCGCGCCTTCGGACGGCCACGCGGCGCTCACAACGGCAGGGCCAACAGCGTGTCGGTCACCGTGCTGTCGCACACCGCCACGCGCGACTGCAGCCTCAGCTGCCCGTCCTGCTGGACGAAGCGGTCCTGGTACACGCCGGTGGCGAAGACTTCCGTCTGGCCCGTGGCCATGATGCGCGCCACGATGAAGGGCGTGCGCGCCTCGGCGCCGTCGGCGCTGGCTCGTTCGAGCAGGGGAATGCCCAGCAGGTGCCGGTAGCGCTGCCGCTCGTAGATGTTGGCCTCGCGCAGTGCGGCGACGCGGTCTTGCAGCATCGCGCGCGAGTCGGCATAGACGATGCCGGCGGCCAGGCCTTCGCGCTCGTTCTCCACATGCGTGATGCGGTAGTGGCAGTCCTCGGTGAAGTAGTCCGGCCACTGCTCCAGCGCATCGCTGTCGATGGCGTGGGCATAGGCCGCGTTGAAGGCGCACAGCGCCAGCAGGTCGATCATTGTGTTTCTCTCTCGTCGTCGCGCGTGCTCAGGCGCCCATGTGATGGCGGTAGGCCTTCCAGAAGCCGCGCACCGAGGCTTCGGTGGCGCGGCCTTCGCTCGACGCTGCGCCGTCGCCGCCCATCTCGACCACCGCCTCCTGGTCGTGCGCGCCGGCGATGCCGCGCTGCACGAAGCCGCCCACCGCGCCGTCCTCCATCGAGATGAAGCCGGCCGGCCCGATCAGGTTCGACTGCTTCAGGCGCACGCGGCGCGCTTCGGGCGTGTCGTCGGCATAGCCCAGGTAGGTCCAGTTGAGCTCGGTGCGCGCCACGCCCTTGGGCAGCACCTGCCGCACCGCCAGGCAGTTCTGGATCTGCTGCAGCACGAAGCCGGGGAAGACGGAGAGGATCTGCAGCGTCACGCCGTCCTCGTATTCCTTGAAGCCGGCGAGCAGGCTCGGGTCCTTCAGGCGCAAGCGGTCGTTGTCGGAGCGCAGCGCCTGTTCCTTGTACGAGGCGTCCTTCTCCGCGGCCGGATCGATCATCGAGTAGCTCACGTGATGGCCCCCGCTCTCGTCGACGATCACGCCGCCCTTCTGCGACAGGCGGTTGAGCTCGAAGGTGGTGAAGAACATGTGCAGCAGGCTCGCGTGGTAGCTGTCCTTCACGTTCTCCACGTAGAGCTTCCAGTTGTTGGGCAGCGCCTGCGTGAAGCGGCCGATCACCTCCACCGGCTTGTGCAGCACGCGCTCGATGCGCGCGCAGATCTCCTCGCCCAGGTAGTCCTCGATGCCGGGCACGTCCTCGCTGAAGCTGCCGAAGACCAGGCCGCAGAAGGTGGCGATGCGCAGCTTGCGCGGGCCGTGGGCCTCCTTGCAGAAATCCGGCGGCATGCCGCCCTGGCCCTTGACGCCCTTCTCGAAGGCGACGCCGGTCAGGTCGCCCCGGCGGTTGTAGCTCCAGGCGTGGTAGACGCACTGGAAGTTCTCGGCGTGGCCCGATTTCTCCAGCGCGATCAGCGCGCCGCGGTGGGCGCAGCGGTTCTCGAAGGCGTAGATCTCGCCGTCTGCGTCGCGCACCACCACCACCGGCGTCTCGCCGGCGAAGGTGGTGCGGTAGCTGCCGGCATCGGGCAGCTCGGCCTCGAGGCACAGGTAGTTCCAGACCTCGCCCCGGAAGATGCGGGCCTGCTCCTCGGCTGCGGTCTGCGCGTCGCAGTAGAGCGCGAAGGGAATGCGCGTGAGGCCGGGGCCGGCCCAGTGGATCGGTTGGGATGCGATGTCGTTCATGTTCGTGATGTCAATCGAGGCTGACCTTGGCGCTCTTGATGACCTTGTTCCATTTCGCGGATTCGGCCTGGAGGAACCTGCCGGTGCGGGCAGCGTCCCACCCGCGCGGCTCGGCGCCCTGTTCGGCGAACTTCTGCTTCACGTCGGGCAATGCCAGCGCATCGGCGATCGCCTTCTGCGCAGAGGCGACCTTGTCCGCGGGCGTGCCGGGCGGCGCCACCACCGCGAACCAGGTCACGGCGTTCATGGCGGGCAGCTTCTGCTCGGCGAAGGTCGGGACCTCCGGCAGGGCGTGCGAGCGCTGCTCGTCGGCCACGCCCAGGATGCGCAGCTTGCCGGCCTGGTGGAAGGGCAGCGAGGAGCTCAGGTTGTCGAAGAACACGTCGATCTGGCCGCCCACCAGGTCCACCAGCGCGGGCGCCGTGCCCTTGTAGGGAATGTGGACCATCTCGACGCCCGTCAGCTGCATGAACAGGCTGGCCGTCAGGTGCGAGGTGGTGCCGTTGCCCTGCGAGCCGTAGCTGAGCTTGCCGGGGTTGGCCTTGGCATAGGCGATGAATTCCTGCACGTTCTTCACCGGCAGCCTGGGGCTGACCACCAGCACGTTCGGCACCGTCGCGAGCACCGTGACGGGCACCCATTGGGTGGGGTCGAAGGAGAGCTTCTTGTAGAGGTGCTGGTTGATCGCGATCGGTGCCGGCGGCGACACCAGCAGCGTGTTGCCGTCCGGCTCCGAACGGAACACCAGCTCGGCGCCGATGTTGCCGCCCGCGCCGGTGCGGTTGTCGATCAGCACGCCGCCGGGGTACTGGGCGCGCAGCTTCTCGGCCACCACGCGCGGCAGGATGTCGGCAGTGCCGCCGGCCGGGAAGGGCACGACGAGCTTCAGCGCCTGGGGGCTCTGCGCCGAGGCGAGGCCGAGCAGGCAGGCGGCGGCCAGGCAGGCGGCGCAGAGGCGCCGCGCAAAGGAAATCAGCATGGGGGTTTTGTCTCCGTGGCAGACGTTCATCGGGGTAGGAGGAGTGTCCGCCGCAGGGCCACGGCGAACAAGCTAGATTTGCGCCATGCGCAAAAACCAAGCCGCTGCCCAGGGAAGCGTGGAGCTGACCGACAAGAATTTCGTCGCCTCGCTGCAGAAGGGCCTGGAGGTGCTGACCTGCTTCGGCCGCCAGCACGGCCGGCTCACCGTGTCGGAGGTGGCGCGGCTCACCGGCTGCTCGCCGGCCTCGGCGCGACGCTCGCTGCTGACCCTGCAGGTGCTGGGCTATCTCGACAGCGACGGCAAGCGCTTCTGGATGCTGCCCAAGGCGCTCCTGGTGGCGCATGCCTACCTGGCCTCGCGCGCCACGCCCTCGCTGGCGCAGCCGCTGCTCGACGCGCTGTCGGAGCGCACGCGCGAGTCGGCGTCTTTGGGCAAGCTCCTGGGCGACGACGCGATCATCATCGCCCGCTCCACCGCGCGGCGCAGCCTCAGCACGGGGCTGGGCATCGGCTCGCGCCTGCCGGCGTATTGCTCGGCGCTGGGGCGCGTGCTGCTCGCCAGCCTGCCGCCGGCGGAAGCCGAGCGCCGGGTGCGCGCGATGCCGCGGCAGCCGCTCACCGCGCGCACCGTGTACGAGCTGAAGCCGGTGCTGGCCTTGCTCGCACGCTGCCGCGAGGAAGGCTACGCCGGCAACGACGGCGAGCTCGAGCTGGGCGTGCGCTCCATGGCCGTGCCGGTGCACGACCGCAGCGGCGCGATGGTGGCCGCGATGAGCATCGCGGTGCGCGCCGAGCGCATGAGCTTCGTCGAATTCCGCGACGCCTTCCTCCCCGCGCTGCGCAAGGCCAGCGCCACGCTGGCGGGCCGGCTTTATCCCGAGTGAGCGTAGTGGCGTGTTCCGGACGTGCGAACTTTTGCTCCTATGATCGATCCGAGGCCTGGCGCCGCAGGGCAGAACCACCACAACGATCCGCCGTGCCGCGCTTGAAAACCTCCTCGCCGGGCCTCATTTGCTCGCCACGGCGGGCACTTCGCCTGAACCCCACGGAGAAATCAGCTTGAAACGCATCCTTCTGTTTGTCCTGACCAACGTGATGGTGGTCGCGGTGCTGGGCGTCGTCGCCAGCCTGCTCGGCGTCAACCGCTACCTCACCGCCAACGGGCTCAACCTGACGGCCCTGCTGGGCTTCGCGCTGGTGATGGGCTTCGGCGGCGCGATCATCTCGCTGCTCATCAGCAAGCCGATGGCCAAGTGGACGGCCGGCGTGCGCATCATCAACGAGCCGCAGTCGCCCGACGAAGCCTGGATCGTGCAGACCGTGCGCAAGTTCGCCGACAAGTCCGGCATCGGCATGCCCGAGGTCGGCATCTTCGAGGGCGACCCCAATGCCTTCGCCACCGGCGCCTTCAAGAACTCGTCGCTGGTGGCCGTTTCAACCGGCCTGCTCGCCAACATGACGCGCGAGGAGGTCGAGGCGGTGATCGGGCACGAGGTGGCGCACGTGGCCAACGGCGACATGGTGACGATGACGCTGATCCAGGGCGTGATGAACACCTTCGTGGTTTTCCTCTCGCGCGTGATCGGCTACGCGGTAGACGGCTTCCTGCGCCGCGGCAGCGACAACAACACCGGCCCGGGCATCGGCTACATGATCACCACCGTGGTGCTCGACATCGTGCTGGGTTTCGCGGCCGCGATCGTGGTGGCCTGGTTCTCGCGCCACCGCGAATTCCGCGCCGACGCAGGCGCCGCGCAGTTGATGGGCCGCAAGCAGCCGATGGTGAACGCGCTCGCCCGCCTGGGCGGCCTGACGCCCGGCGAGCTGCCGAAGGCGGTGGAAGCCATGGGCATCACGGGCAGCATCGGCAAACTGTTTGCCACGCACCCGCCGATCGAGGAGCGCATCGCGGCACTGCAGAACGCCCAGATCTGATTGCCGACGCGCATGGAAAAAGGGGCCGGGCGACCGGCCCTTTTTTCGTGGGGCCGAGGCCCGCCGGAGAGGTGCCGTCGGCGAGCGGATGGCGATCTTGCGCCGGGCCTTCGCTATCCCGCCGCCACGATCACATGCGCCTGAATCTTGCCGGCCACCGGGCCTTTGCCATGGCGGCTGGCGATCGCCTCCGTCGCGCGGTCCGTGGCGAGTTGAAGCAGGCTGGCGTCGCGCGCCTCGATTTCATTGCGCAGCGGCGTCCCCTGGCAATAGGCGGCGGCGGCGTCGCGTGCCGAGGGCGCGCGGCTCACCTTCTCCCTCGTCTCGATCTCGATGTCGGCGAACCCTGCGCGGCTCAGTTCCTCCCGGATCAGTGCGACGTCGTGATAGCCATGCGGCGTGCGGGCGAGGAAGCGCGGCGGCTCGTGCGGAAACACCGCGGCAACGGCGTTGGTGACCTCGTCCGCAAAGGCGTTCTCTTCGATGCGGTCCCAGACATTGAAGACAAATCGCCCGCCCGGCCTCAGCACGCGACGCGCCTCGGCGTAGCCGGCGATCCGGTTGGGGAAGAACATCGCGCCGAACTGGCAGCAGACGACGTCGAACGAGGCATCTTCGAATGGCAGGTCGAGCGCATCCGCTTGCCGCCATTCGATACGGGGGTCGGGCCCCTGCCGGATGGCGGCGTAGTCGAGCATGGGTTGGTTGAGGTCGGTCACCACGTAGCGGGCGCCGGCGCCGAGTCTTGGCGCCAGCGCCCGCGCGACCACGCCGCTGCCGGCCGCCGTTTCAAGCACCGAGCCGGGCGAGGAGGCAGCGACGAGCGCCGCCAGGTCGCTCGCATAGGCTTCGAAGATCAGCGGGACCATCAGCGTGTCGTAGAACTTCGGGATCGAGCCCGCGAAGACCTTGTCGCTCTCAGCCATGAGACCTCCTTGAAAGCGCCGAACGGCGCACGTGACCGTCCATTCCTGCGCGGGCCAAGCCTCTTCGACGAGTGCGCAGCACCGGGTGGACATGGGTGGCGATGCCCTATGGTGGCCGCGCATGCCACCCTCGTCAACGTCGCGCCGGCGGCATCGCTGGCCTGATGGGCGCTCGACTTACTGCTCGTTCAACTCGCCGCCAAGGATGGCAGCAGTGTCTTGACGCTCGCCGAGCAGGCGAACGACGTCGAGATGATCATCCGCTTCGAAGTAGAACCACTCCACGGGAAAGCCTGTGACGCGCCACGCGCGAAGGCGTGGTATGTCGCACAGCTTCCCAAGCCGCGGAGATCCCACGGCCGGCATGCGTTGGATCGCCTCGAGTGCATCCAAAGCCGCATCGAAGAAGCGCGCGCCAAGGGCCCGATCGGCCGCCTGTACGTAGTACTGGGCGGTTTCGACGAGATCTTGCTCCGCCAGCGGCCTGAGCTTCGCCCGCTTCAACGCGAGCGTCCCAGCGCTCGTTCTTTCAGCTCAGCGGCGACCTTTGGAGTGATCAGGCGCCCTTTGCCCGATTCAAGCCCTTCCTTGATCAGTTCACGCAATTGCTTTCTCGCCTGTTCCTCCTGATCCTTGCGAATCAGCTCCCGAAGGTACTCGCTCGTGTTTCCATAGGCGCCAGAGCGCACCCGTTGATCAACGTAGCTGCGCAAGGCCTCGGGAAGCGCAAAACTCATGGTGTTGGTGCTCATGGGGAAATCTTGGTGTCACTATCAATAGTTGTCAAGATTGTTCGATTCCGCGTGCCACCGCCTCCGCCACCTTGATGCCGTCCACGCCCGCCGACAGGATGCCGCCCGCATAGCTCGCACCTTCGCCTGCGGGATAGAGCCCGCGCACATTCAGGCTTTGGAAATCGTCGCCGCGCGTGATCCTGATCGGCGACGAGGTGCGCGTCTCGACGCCGGTGAGCACCGCGTCGTGCAGGTCGAAGCCCTTGATCTTGCGTCCGAAGGCCGGAAAGGCTTCGCGCATGGCCTCGATGGCATAGCCGGGCAGGGCGGCATGCAGGTCGCCCGGCGTCACGCCCGGCTTGTACGAGGGCTCGACGCTGCCCAGCGCAAGCGAGGGCTTGCCGGCCACGAAGTCGCCGACCAGTTGGCCCGGCGCGCGGTAGTCGCCACCACCGAGCACGAAGGCGTTGGACTCCAGCGCCCGCTGCAGGGCGATGCCTGCGAGCGGCGATCCGGTGCGGCCATCTTCCCAGCCGGGATAGTCGCGCGGATCGATGCCCACCACGATGCCCGCGTTGGCATTGCGCTCGTTGCGCGAGTACTGGCTCATGCCGTTGGTGACGACGCGGCCGGGCTCGCTCGTCGCCGCGACCACCGTGCCGCCCGGGCACATGCAGAAGCTGTAGACCGAGCGGCCGTTGCTCGCGTGATGCACCAGCTTGTAGTCGGCCGCGCCCAGCAGCGGGTGGCCGGCATGCCGGCCCCAGCGCGCGCGGTCGATCAGGCCTTGCGGATGCTCGACGCGAAAGCCGATGGAGAAGGGCTTGGCCTCGATGTGCACCCCGCGCGCATGCAGCATCTCGAAGCTGTCGCGCGCGCTGTGGCCCAGCGCCATCACCACGTGGTCGGTGCGCAATTCGTGGCGGGTGCCGCTGCGCTGGTCGAGCACGGTGAGGCCGCGCAGACGGCCGTTCTCGATGTGCACGTCGGTCACGCGCTGCTCGAAGCGGATTTCGCCGCCGAGGGCGACGATCTGCTCGCGGATGTTCTCCACCACCTTCACCAGCTTGAAGGTGCCGATGTGCGGGTGGGCAACGTAGAGGATCTCGGGTGGCGCGCCGGCCTTGACGAACTCTTCCATCACCTTGCGGCCGAGGAAGCGCGGGTCCTTGATCTGGCTGTAGAGCTTGCCGTCGGAGAAGGTGCCGGCGCCGCCTTCGCCGAACTGCACGTTCGATTCGGGGTCGAGCACGCTCTTGCGCCACAGGCCCCAGGTGTCCTTGGTGCGCTGGCGCACGGTCTTGCCGCGCTCCAGGACGATGGGCTTGAATCCCATTTGCGCCAGCATCAGCGCGCAGAAGATGCCGCAAGGGCCGAAGCCCACGACCACCGGGCGCTGCGAGCTCTCGCCGGCGCGCACCGGCGGGCGGTAGGCCATGTCGGGTGCGGGCTGCACATGCGGGCGGCCGGCATGCCGGGCCAGCACCGAGGCCTCGGCTTGCGCATCGGCCAGCGCCACGTCGACGATGTACACCGTGAGCAGCTCGGCCTTGCGCGCATCGAAGCTGCGCTTGAAGACCGTGTGCGAAGCGATGTCGCCGGGCGCGATGCCCAGCGTGGACGCGACCAGCGCGGGCAGCGCCTCGGGCGCATGGTCGAGGGGGAGCTTGAGTTCGGAGACGCGGATCATGGCGGGCGGCCCGTGGTGATCGGGCAGGTGGCGCTTGGGGGTTGCGATTGTAAATTCCGCAGAACAGGAGCCGAGGCATCCTGCCGCCGGGGCTGGGATAATCATGCCCGTGAAGCGCGCCGGACCGCCGCTGGTGCAAGTCCCGAAAGGGCGCACTGGAGGAAAGTCCGGACTGCACAGGACAGCGCAGGAGCTAACGGCTCTCCACCGCGAGGTGAGGATCAGAGCAACAGAGACGAGTCGGCCGGGGCAACCCGGCCGGGTGAAACGGGCAATCTCTGCGCGCAGCAACACCAAGTAGGCCAGCGTCGATATGGTTCCGTAGAGCTGGCGGGTAGGTGGCACCGAGCCGTCTGGCGACAGACGGCCCAGAGTAATGGCGGTCACGTGGGGGGAAACTCCAACGCACAGAATCCGGCTTACAGGCGCGCTTCACACTTTTTCTTGCTTCATCGCTTCTGCGCGGTGATCAGCAGCGCCGGCATCGCGAAGGCGACCTGACCGGCGGCATCGACGAAAGGCCTGAATGCATCCTGCGCCTCGCGCCGCAGGCTTTCGAACTGGTCGTGGTCGAGCAGGCCGCCGAGCGTCCACACGCAGGCGCGCTCCGTCGACACCAGGGCATCGACCGAATCGAAGCGCACCGTGCCTTCGTGTTGCGCGACGCTCGCCTCGATGCCCGCCTCGGCGCACAGCGCTCGCAGCCTGGCCGCGTCCCCCAGCACGAAGGGCGCACGGAAGGCGTCGCCGACGATCCGGCCGAACAGCCGATCGAGCAGCGCGGCCAGCGCCGCATAGCCCGGTGAGCTTTCGAGCGCATCGCAAACCGCTACGGCAAGACGGCCACCGGGCCGCAGCACGCGCTGCATCTCGCGCAGCGCCGCCACGCGGTCGTCGAAGAACATCAGGCCGAACTGGCTCACGACCGCATCGAAGCTCGCGCCGGCGAAGGGCAGCGATTCGGCGCGGCCCTCGTGCCATTCGATCTCCGGATGCTTGCGCCGGGCGACCGCCAGCATCTCGGGATGGATGTCCAGCCCGAGCACCGACCCGCCGGGCGAGACGCGCCCGGCCACCGCCACGGTCAGCGCACCGGTGCCGCAGGCCACGTCGAGCACGCGCTGGCCCGGACCGATGTGCGCGGCCTCGCACAGCACCGGTCCCCAGTGTCTGAAGAGCGCCGGGACGAATTGCGTTTCGTACACCTCGGCCGGCGAGCGCGGGGCGTCTTCGATGGGCGGCGTGAAGATCTTGCTCATGGCGTTCCTCTTCGGTGCAATCGCTGCGTGTAGCATCGTCCAGGCCATGAGCGCGAACCATGACCCGGCGTCCGGATCGCTTGCTGCGGCGTCCGGCTTCGACGTCCTGTCCGACGTGCTGCGCTGCGTGCGTCTCACCGGCTCCATGCTGTTTCTCGTCGATGCGCGTTCGCCCTGGATGTCATGGGCGCCCAGGGCCGATGCGTTCCGCCGTGTCGCGCTGCCCGACGCTCAGCACCTGGTCTCCTACCACGTGGTCACGCACGGCAGCTGCTGGGCGGGGCTGCGCGATGCGGAACCCGAGCGCTTCGAAACCGGGGACGTGCTGGTCGTGCCCCACGGCGATGCTTACTTCCTCGCCGATTCGCCCGACACGCCCGCGGCCTACGGCCCCGAGGAAGCAGTGGATTTTTTCCGCAGCATGGCGGCCGGCGAAATGCCCTCGGTCGTGAGCGAGGGCGGAGCGGGCGCCGAGCAGGCGCAGTTCATCTGCGGCTTCCTCGGCTGCGATCGCAGGCCGCTCAACCCGGTGCTCGATGCGCTGCCGCCGATGATCCATCTGCGCAGCGCCATGCGGCCGGACGATCGCATGGGCCACCTGATCGAGTTCGCGCTGTGCGAGTTGCGCGAGCCCTCGTCCGGCGGCCGGGGCGTGCGGCTGCGCCTGGCCGAGCTGATGTTCGTCGAGGTGGTGCGGCGCTACCTCGAAACGGTGGGTGGCGCGCCGGCCGGCTGGCTGGCCGGGCTGCACGATCCGCTGGTCGCGCGCACGCTGGCGCTGCTGCACGCGTCGCCGGCCAGGCACTGGACGCTGGAGGCGCTCGCCGCGCAGGCCGGCAGCTCGCGTTCGGTGCTCGCCGAGCGCTTTGCGCATTTCGTGGGCCTGGCGCCGATGCAGTACCTCACGCAATGGCGCATGCAGCTGGCAAGCCGCCTGCTGACCGAGCCCGGCGCGGGGAAGGTCGCTGCGGTTGCGGAGGCTGTCGGCTACGAATCGGAGGCGGCCTTCAGCCGCGCGTTCAAGAAGTGCGTCGGCCTGCCGCCTTCCGCATGGCGCATGCGTGCGGCGCAATGAAGCCAGAAGTTCAGAAGCGCTCGTGCGGCAACAGATAACGCCATTGGCCGGCCAGCAGGCCCGCGAGCGCCACGCGCCCGATGCGCAGGCGCCGAATCCCCAGCAGCCGCAGGCCGGCGGCCTGGCATTGCTGCGCGATCTGCCCCGGCTGCAAGCCCTTGACGGCGAAGCGCAGGCCGGTGTGCCCCTCGTTCTGCTGGCTCACGCTCACGCGCGCAGGCGCCCGGTCCAGCCGCGCCAGCGCCTCCGGCCCGACCGGGCCGGCCACGTCGACGATCAGCTCGTGCTCCAGCAGCGCCGCGTCCTCGTGCAGCTTGCGCTCGATGCGCCATTCCTGCGTGAAGACGACCAGGCCGCTGGCGGCCGTCTCCAGCGGCGTCATGCAGCGCTGGGCCGCGACGTGGCGCGGCAGGAAGCGCAGCCCCGCGCGCTCCGGCGCGTGATGATTCGCGGGGACCAGCAGGCGATGCGCCTGCTCGATCGCGGTGCCGGCCGGCTTGTGCAGCAGCAGCGTAACGGGCACCACGGGCTCGGGCCGCGCGCCGGCCTCGATCTCGACCTGCTGGTGCGGCTGCACGCGCGACTGCGGCAGCAGTGCCGGCTGACCGTCGACGCGGACCGCGCCGTTCTCGATCAGCAGCTCGGCCTCGCGCCGCGAGCAGCCGGCCAGCGCGGCGACGCGCTTGGCCAGGCGGATGCCTTCGTCCGATTCGTTCATTGGGACGGGCGCTGTCGAATGCGCTCGATGTGTGCCGCCAGCGAGCGTGCGGCCACCGGCCACAGGCGCTGCGGCACGTCGTCGTAGGCGAGCGGCAGCCAGTCCTCGGGCGTGCCCTGCGGCAGGCGCTGCATCGCGGCGGCGATCCTGGCCTCGCGCTTCAGGCGGTGCGCCTTCAGGTGGGCGATGGCGGCGCGCGCCTCGCCCAGCACGTAGCCATGCGCCGGCAGGATGAAGCGGATGTCGCCCTCGGCGCAGACGGCGTCGAGGCGGTCGAGCGAATCGAGGTAGGCGTTCATGTTGCCGTCGGGCGGATCGACCACCGTGGTGCTGCCGTTGAGCACATGGTCGCCGGAGAAGAGCAGGCCGTCTTCCTCCAGCACCAGGCACAGGTGGTTGGCCGCATGGCCGGGCGTGTGCACCGCGCGCAGCGTGTGCGTCGTGCCCCGGCCGTCCTGCAGCAGCAGGCGCTCGCCATCCTCCAGCACGCGCTCGGGCACGAAGTGGGAGTGCGGCCGCGCGGTCGGTGCCGAGGCCAGGCCGAGAATGGGCGGCTTCGGGGATGCCGTGCTGCACATTGCCTGCAGCGGCGCCGCGCCCGGCGAATGGTCGGGGTGCGAATGGGTGCAGACGATCAGGCGGATGTCGCCGCCGGTGGCCTGGTACAGCCGCTCCAGGTGCGCGCCATCGCCGGGGCCCGGGTCGATCACGATGTAGCCCGTGGCCGCATCGCCCACGATGTAGCTGTTGGTGCCGGGGCCGGTCATGGCGCCGGGGTTGGGCGCCGTGAGGCGCCGCAGGTTCTTCAGCAGCGCCACCGGCGCCTCGGTCTGCCAGCCGAGCTCGTGCACGATCTGGCCGTCGGGGCAGACCAGGGCCAGCTCGCCGAAGGGCGATTCGTGCTCCATGTAGCGCGCTTCCTTGCCGCGCAGCAGGCCGGCGCGCGGGCAGCTGGTCCACAGCGGCCCTTCGCCGTCGGGCCGGTTGGCGCAGGCCTCGAGCACCGCCTCGGCCGTCGCGTAGGCGGCCAGCCGCTCCAGCGTTCGCAGCGTCGGGAAGATCATGAAGAAGCCGCCTGACTGGTGCCGCGCCAGCGCGTCGGCCGGCCGCACCCAGCAGGGCTCGAACTGCTCGGCCTCGTCGGCCGCGGGCGTCTGGCCCTCGGGCATGCGCGCGACCAGGAAAGGCACGTCGAAGCGCTTGGGCAGGTCGCGGTCGGTGATCCAGTGGGCGAGGGTGTAGACCTGGTCGGTGGCAAGAAGCAGGCCGTGCGCCGCGCACTGGTCCACCAGCGCGATCGCCGAAGTGGTGCTGCGGTCCATGGCCGCGACCACCGCCGGGTCCACCGCGCGGCCGTCCGGATGCCGGGCGAGCAGCACGCCGAGCTCCTCGAAGCATTCGCGCACCGCGGCGACCGATTGGGTGAGCTGCAGATCGCTCTGCGTGGGCCGGCGCCTTGCCACCGCCTGTGCGACGGCGTCCGCCTCCTCGATGCGCCCGCCCGGGAAAACATAGGCGCCGGGCGCGAAGCTGGCGCCGGCGGAGCGCCGCGTCATCAGCACCTCGATGCCCTCGGGCGTGTCGCGCAGGAGCAGCACGGTGGCGGCAGGCAGCACGGCGGCGGGCTCGCGCGGCGGATGGAGTTGTTGCGTGGGGCGGACCATGGGCCGTCATTATCGGGAGGCGGGCGACGGGCTGCACGATGGCATGGTTGCTGCTGAATAAGCTTCGATGCCATTGCGAATGAGGCGCGCGCCAAAATGCGCTCTCGCTCTCCTCTCTCATTTCAAGGACCGCCATGCCCGCTTCACCTTTTCGCCGCCCGTTCCTCGCCTTCGCCGGCCTCGCGCTCGCGGCGCCGCTGGCCTGGGCACAGGCCGATTGGCCGCAGCAGCCGGTCACGCTGATCATGGGCTTCCCGGCCGGCTCCGGCGTGGACGTGGTGGCCCGCACCATCCAGGAGCCGCTCTCGCAGAAGCTCGGCCAGCCGGTGGTGATCGACTACAAGTCGGGCGCTGCCGGCAACATCGCCAGCGAGTTCGTGGCGCGCGCGAAGCCGGACGGCTACACCCTGGCCTTCGGCACCGCCGCCACCCACGGCAGCAACGCAGCGCTCTACAAGAAGCTGAGCTTCGACGTCGAGGCCGACTTCGTGCCCGTGGCGCCGGTGCTGGACGTCTCGAACGTGCTCACCATCAATCCGGACGTGATCGACGCGAAGACGCTCAAGGAGTTCGTCGATCGGGTCAAGGCGAACCCCGGCAAGTACAACTACGCTTCCACCGGCAACGGCGCCGGCACCCACATGGCCTTTGCCGAGTTCAATTCGCGCCTGGGCCTGGACATGATCCACGTGCCCTACAAGGGCGGGCCGGAGGCCATCACCTCGGTGGTGCGCGGCGAGACCTGCTGCATCATGAACCAGGTGCAGACCGTGCTGCCGCATTACAGGGCTGGCAAGGTGCGGCTGCTGGGCGTGACCACCGCCAAGCCGGTGGCGGCCGTTCGGGAGGTGCCAACCATCGCCTCCAGCGGCATCGCGGGCACGCAGGGCTTCGACAGTTCGATCTGGTTCGGCGTGTTCGCCCCGAAGGGCACCGATGCGCGCATCGTCGAGAAGCTCAACAGCGCCATCCGCGCGGTGCTGGAGCAGCCCGAGATCCGCGAGAAGTTCGAGGGGCAGGGCAACACGGTGCGCATCGAGACGCCGGCGCAATTCAAGCAGACGGTGCACGCCAACCGCGTGAAGTGGGCGGAGGTGGCGAAGGCGGCGAAGATCAGCATCGATTGAGCGCCCGCCTCGATCTGCGAAGGCCCGGTGCCCCTCACCGCCACCCGCTCCCGGCGGGAGAGGGCGCAGGAGCAAGCTATCCGCCGGCGCGCGCCCGCTTGAACTTCTCGATCTTCTCCTTCAGTTCCGTGTACTGCTCGCACGGGAACCAGCAGAGCTTGTCCAGCGCCTTCAGGTGCTTCTCCGCGCCGTCCAGCTGGCCGACCTGCAGATAGGCCTCGCCCACGTACTCGTGCGCGTCGCGGTGGCGGGGGTTGAGCTCCAGCGCTTTTTCGTAGTGCTGGAAGGACTTGTCCATCTGGCCCATGTGGCGATAGGCGAAGCCCAGCAGGTTCCAGGCATCGGCGTTCCTGGGGTCGGTGCGGATCGCCCTGTCGAGGTGCCCCACGGCCTGCGACCATTGCTCGGCCTTGACGGCGGTCTGGCCGGCCAGCAGGTCGGGGTCCACTTCCTGGACCGAGGAGCCGCCCCCACCACTCCCACCGCCCCCGCCGCCCGCCGGCCATGCCGGCAGGCTGAAGCCGGCGAGACAGGCCAGCGTCGCCAGGA
Organism: Variovorax sp.; assembly: GCA_035250605.1. Lineage (GTDB taxonomy): Bacteria > Pseudomonadota > Gammaproteobacteria > Burkholderiales > Burkholderiaceae_C > Variovorax. The sequence continues at coordinate 14,703 of DATFFA010000074.1, forward strand.
AGATTTTCTTGCGCATGATGAGTGCCTCCTGCTGAGTGCTCCCGCGCCCGCCTCCAACCAGGAATTCGATGCCTGCGGCCGCCGGGTGTCAATGGAGACTTCGCGCAATTGCCCGGCTGCGCAGACGCGCGAATTTCGCTAGGCTTTGCCTTGCAAGCGACAACAACGAGCTCGGAGACAAACACGATGAGCCAGGGCGCATCCCCGCTTCGTCTGCATGTGCCGGAGCCCACCGGGCGGCCGGGCCGCGAGACCGACTTTTCCTACCTGCATCTCTCGCGTGCCGGCGAGGTGCGGCGGCCGCCGGTCGAGGTTGCGCCGGCCGACACCAGCGACCTGGCCTACACGCTGGTGCGCGTGCTCGACGACGAGGGCAGGGCCGTCGGCCCCTGGGTGCCCGAGGCCGATGCCGCGCTGCTGCGCCGCGGGCTGATCGCGATGATGAAGACGCGCATCTTCGACGCCCGCATGCTGATCGCGCAGCGGCAGAAGAAGATCTCCTTCTACATGCAGTGCCTGGGCGAGGAAGCCATCGCCACCGGCCATGCGCTGGCGCTCGTGCAGGGCGACATGTGCTTTCCCACCTACCGCCAGCAGGGCCTGCTGCTCGCGCGCGACGACGTGTCGATGGTGGACCTGATCTGCGAGCTGATGTCCAACGAGCGCGACCCGCTCAAGGGGCGGCAGTTGCCGGTGTGCTATTCGATGAAGCGCGCCGGCTTCTTCTCGATCTCGGGCAACCTGGCCACGCAGTTCATCCAGGCAGTGGGCTGGGGCATGGCCTCGGCCATCAAGGGCGACACGCGCATCGCCTCGGCCTGGATCGGCGACGGTGCCACCGCCGAATCCGACTTCCACACCGCGCTGACCTTCGCGCACGTGTACCGCGCGCCGGTGATCCTCAACGTGGTCAACAACCAGTGGGCGATCTCCACCTTCCAGGCCATCGCCGGCGGCGAGGCCACCACCTTCGCCGCGCGCGGGGTCGGCTGCGGCATCGCCTCGCTGCGCGTGGACGGCAACGATTTCCTGGCTGTGCTGGCGGCCTCGCGCTGGGCGGCCGAGCGCGCCCGCGGCAACCTGGGGCCGACGCTGATCGAGTGGGTCACCTACCGGGCGGGTGCCCATTCCACCTCGGACGATCCCTCGCGCTACCGGCCCGCCGACGACTGGCAGCACTTCCCGCTGGGCGACCCGGTCGCGCGGCTCGCGCAGCACCTGCGCGGCATCGGCGCCTGGTCGGAGGAAGAGCACCGGAAGACGCAGTCGGAGCTCGAAGCCCAGGTGAGCGCGGCGATGAAGGAGGCCGAGCGTTACGGCTCGCTGGCCGACGGCCATCTGTTCGGCCCGGCGGCGATGTTCGAGGATGTCTACCAGACGATGCCGCCGCACCTGCAGGAGCAGCGCCGGCAGCTCTCGCAGTTCCAGCCGGAGGCCCGCCCATGCCCGCCATGACCATGATCCAGGCCCTGCGCTCGGCCATGGACCTGATGCTGGCGCGCGACGACAACGTCGTGATCTACGGCCAGGACGTGGGCTACTTCGGCGGCGTGTTCCGCGTCACCGAGGGCCTGCAGGCCAAGTACGGCCGCTCGCGCGTGTTCGATGCGCCGATCTCCGAGGGCGGCATCGTCGGCTCGGCCATCGGCATGGGTGCCTACGGCCTGCGCCCGGTGGTGGAGGTGCAGTTCGCCGACTACTTCTACCCGGCCTACGACCAGATCGTGTCGGAAGCGGCGCGCCTGCGGTACCGCTCGGCCGGCGACTTCTTCGCCCCCATCACCATCCGCATGCCCTGCGGCGGCGGCATCTACGGCGGGCAGACGCACAGCCAGAGCCCCGAGGTGCTGTTCACCCACGTCTGCGGGCTGCGCACGGTGATGCCCTCCAACCCGCGGGATGCCAAGGGCCTGCTGATCGCCTCGATCGAGAACGACGACCCGGTCATCTTCCTGGAGCCCAAGCGCCTCTACAACGGCCCCTTCGACGGCCACCACGACCAGCCGCTGGTGCCCTGGTCCCAGCATCCGCTGGGCGAGGTGCCCGAGGGCTACTACACGGTGCCGCTGGAGTCGGCCACGGTGTTCCGGCCCGGCGGGGCGCTCACCGCCATCACCTACGGCACGATGGTGTTCGTCTGCGAGGCGGCGGCGCGCGAGACCGGCATCGATGTCGAGATCATCGACTTGCGCAGCCTGTGGCCGCTGGACCTGCCCACGCTGGTCGCTTCGGTAAAGAAGACCGGCCGCTGCGCGATCGTGCACGAGGCCACGCGCAGCAGCGGCTTCGGCGCCGAGCTCACGGCGCTGGTGCAGGAGCACTGCTTCTACCACCTCGAGGCGCCGATCGAGCGCGTGACGGGCTGGGACACGCCCTACCCGCATGCGCAGGAGTGGGCCTACTTCCCCGGCCCGGCACGCGTCGGCGCCGCCTTCCGGCGCCTGATGGAGGACTGAGCGAATGGGCGAGCTTGCGATCAAGGTCCCGGACATCGGCGAGGGCATCGCCGAGGTGGAGCTGGTCGCCTGGTGGGTGCAGCCCGGCGAGAAGGTGGCGGAAGACCAGGTCCTGGCCGACGTGATGACCGACAAGGCCACGGTCGAGCTTCCCTCGCCGGTGGCCGGCAAGGTGCTCTCGCTGGGCGCCACGGTCGGGCAGCTGATCGCGGTGGGTGCGGAGCTGATTCGCATCGAGGTGGAAGGGGCTGGCAACGTGGAGGTGCCCGGCACGCAGACGGACGGGCCGACGCTGGCGCCTGCACCGGCGCCGTCGCTGGCACCAGCACCAGCCCTAGCACCGGCACCAGCACCGGCACCGGCACCGGCACCGGCGCGCCCGTCCGTCGTCGCTTCGGCCGGCAAGCCCGCGCCCCCGCCCGTGCAACAGGGCGAGC
>DATFFA010000075.1:0-4612 GCA_035250605.1 Variovorax sp.
GCCAGCGCGAGCGGCGCGTCCGCGGCCACGGCCCCGGGCACCATGCGGCCGCCGAAGGCATCCGCATCGGGCGTGTTGAGCGGCGAGCCATGCAGCGTGGCCGGCACCGAGAGCCGCCCGCTGTTCACCAGCGTGCGTGCAAAGTCATGGCGCTTGGCGAGCGCCAGCACCGCGTCGCGGAACAGCCGGCTGACCTCGCTCTTGGGCGTGATGAAGTCGGTGGCGCGCGTCGAATTGCGGATGTTCTCGTCGGCCGCGTATTCGCGCTCGGCGGCGTAGGTGTCGAGCAGCGCGTCGGGTGCGTCGCCGCGCAGCACGGCGGCCAGCTTCCACGCCAGGTTTTCGGCGTCCTGCACGCCAGAGTTGGCGCCACGCGCGCCGAAGGGCGAGACGCCGTGCGCCGAGTCGCCGGCGAACAGCACCCGGCCATGCCGGAAGCGGTCCATGCGCAGGCAGGCGAAGGTGTAGACGCTGGCCCATTCGAGCTCGAACTGCACGTCTTCGCCGAGCAGCGCCCTGACGCGGGGAATGATGTTCTCGGGCTTCTTCTCTTCCTCCGGGTCGGCGTCCCAGCCGAGCTGGAAGTCGATGCGCCAGACGTTGTCGGGCTGCATGTGCAGCAGCACGCTCTGGTTGCGGTGGAACTCGGGGTCGAACCAGAACCAGCGTTCCGCCGGGCGGGCCAGCTTCATCTTGACGTCGGCGATCAGGAAGCGGTCCTTGAAGATGCGGCCCTTGCTCTCCTGGCCGATGAGCTGGCGCACGCTGGAGCGGGAGCCGTCGCAGGCCGCCAGGTAGCCGGCCGCGAGGCGGTAGCTGCCGTCCGGCGTCTCGATGCTCAGAAGCGCGTGGTCGTCCTGCTGCTCGACGCCCACCACCTTGTTGTTCCAGCGGATGTCGATCAGCGGCAGGGCGGCGGCGCGCTCGGCCAGGTAGCCCTCGACGTAGTACTGCTGCAGGTTGATGAAGGCCGGCCGCTCGTGGCCGGGCTCCGGCAGGAGGTCGAATTCGTAGATCTGCTCGTCGCGGAAGAAGACGCGGCCGACGTTCCATGACACGCCCTTGTCGACCATGCGGTCGCCGCAGCCGAGCCGGTCGAAGATTTCGAGCGAACGCTTGGCGAAGCAGATGGCGCGCGAGCCGGTCGAGAGGCGGTTGTCGTTGTCGAGCAGGACCACGGGAATCTGCTGCTGGGCGAGGTCGATGGCCAGTGCGAGGCCGACGGGGCCGGCGCCGACCACCACCACCGGGTGGCGCACCGGTGCGGCGGCGGACTGGTCGGCATGGCGGCGGTAGTCGTAGCGCAGGGACTGGTAGTCGATCTGCGGACTCGAGATGTCGTTCACGTTCCTGGTCTCCGGTCTTGGGTGTTTGCTCCTTCCCCTCCCGGGGGAAGGGAGCCCATGCATCAGCCTTCCAGCGTCTTCCACATCTCGACGTCGCGCTCGGCGGTCCAGATGCGCGGATCGGCATGCTGCGTGACCTCGTCGTAGCAGCGCGTCACGTCGAAAGGCATGCAGTGGTCGAAGATCACCCAGTGCCCGTACTTGGGCTTGAGCGCGGCGAAGGTGTCCTTGTAGACCGCGTTGAGGTCCTTGCCGGCCGCGACGCCCTTCTGCACGCTCGCGTACACGTCGGCGATGAAGTCGCGCGTTTCTGTCAGGCCCTTGGCCACGTCCTCCGGCGTGGTCAGCGCGGCGCCGCGGCCGGGCACCAGGGCCTTGGGCTGCAGCGCGGCGAGGTTGTCCAGCGTCTTCGGCCAGTCCTTGAAGTAGGCATCGCCGGCATAGGGCGTGGCGCCGAACTCGACCAGGTCGCCCGACAGCAGCGCGCGCTCCTGCGGGAGCCAGACCACCGTGTCGCCCTTGGTATGGCCGCGCCCGAGCTGCAGCAGCTGCACTTCGAGCTTGCCCAGCCACAGCGTCATCTTGCCGGTGAAGGTCATGGTCGGCCAGGTCATGCCGGGCGGCACCGTTTCGACGCCCGCGAACAGGCGCGGGAAGCGGCCGATCTCGCTGGCCTTGTCCTGCTCGCCGCGCTCGACGATGAGGTCATAGGTGTCCTGGCTCGCGAGGATGTGCTCGGCCCCGTAGGCGCTGGCGCCGAGCACGCGCACGGCGTGGTAGTGCGTGAGCACCACGTACCGGATGGGCTTGTCGGTCACCTCGCGGATGCGGCGGATCACGTCCTGCGCCATCGCGGGCGTGGCCTGCGTGTCGGCCACGAGCACGGCATCGTCGCCGATGACGATGCCGGTATTGGGGTCGCCCTCGGCCGTGTAGGCCCAGGCGTGCTCGGAAATCTGGCTGAAGGTGACCTTCTTTTCCTCGAGGTCGGCTTGGCTCGCGAATACCTTCGTCTGGCTCATCGGGGGTCTCCTTGAAAATTCGTCTAAACCGAATCAATTTGTACTGAACGAATGGCGCGGAGTGTAGTCGGCGATTCCGATCATGTCTAATGCTTTCTGCATTAACGAACGCGGGAACAGGGTCATGGTGACGGACGACAGCAGCAGCGACCGCGCGCAGCGCGGCATCCAGAGCATCGAGGTGGGCGGCCAGCTGCTGCGCGCCCTGGTGCACCACGGCCGGCCGATGGCGTTGAAGGACCTCGCGCGCGAGGCCGAGATGTCGCCCGCCAAGGCGCATCCCTACCTGGTCAGCTTCAGCCGGCTGGGCTTGATCGAGCAGGACCGTTCCAGCGGCCACTATCTGCTCGGTCCGCTCGCCTTGCAACTGGGGCTGATCAGCCTGCAGCAGGCCGACCCGGTGCACGTCGCCACGCCGCTGGTGGCGGCACTGGTCGAGGAGATCGGCCACACCACCGCCATTGCCGTGTGGGGCGACCGCGGCGCCACCATCGTGCGGGTGGCCGAGTCGCCGGCCGCGCTGCACATGAGCATGCGGCACGGCACGGTGTTCTCGCTGACCAGCACCGCCTCGGGCCGGCTGTTCGGCGCCTATCTGCCGCCCGAGGAGGTCAAGCGCATGCTGGAGAAAGAGCGGCGGCGCGAAAAGAGCAGCAGCGCCGAGCCCGTGCGCCACGTGGGCATGCCGCCGGCGCCGCCGCTGCCGGACTGGAAGAGTTTCGAGGCGCAGCTGCATGCGGTGCGCGAGCACGGCATGAGCCGCTCCGAGGGCGAGATCGTGCCGGGCGTGAGCGCGATGTCGGCGCCGGTCTTCGACCACACGGGCGCCATCGCGCTGGCGATCACGGCGATCGGCACCACGGCGATCTTCGATGCGAGCTGGGAGGGGCCGGTCGCGCAGGCGCTGAAGCGCTGCGCCGGCGAGGTCTCGCAGCGGCTGGGGGCGGCGCGGCGCTGAGGCCGGCTCTCAACCGCGCTCGGCGGCGCGTGCGGCCTTCAGGGCGCGGGCGCGTTCCAGGCTCTCGGCCGGCCAGTGCTCGGCGCTGCGGTAGTACTCGGGCACTGCGGGCGTGCCGGGCGGCAACTGCACCCAGGGCTGTTTCGACATCGTGTAGATATGGATGTCCGGCGGCAGGTGGTCCGGCATGTCGAGCGTGCCCACGCGCACGAAGCACACGGCCTCGCCGGCGCCTGCGTAGTGGCTCCACAGCGCGACGCGGCAGTGCGGACAGCGTGCGATCTTCTGGCCCTTGCCGCTCATCGAAGGCGTGAGCACCAGCTCGACTTCGCCTTGCAGCAGCTGCAAGCGGTCCGCCTCGATCATCGCGTTGAGGGCGAAGGCGCTGCCGGTTTCGCGCTGGCACCAGCGGCAATGGCAGCAGTGGACGAACAGCGGGCGGGTGCTCATGCGGTAGCGCACGGCACGGCAGGTGCAGCCGCCTTCGAGCGGGAAGGGATCGGTCGTCATGGTCCGCCGTACTGTGGCGCGGCCGCGGACGAAAGGCAAATGGCGGCGGCTTCAGGCCGCCGCTGCGCCCGGAGTCGCGCGAATCGATCCGAGCCAGGCGAGGCTTATTTGGAGCGCCCGTCGAAATGCTGCACCGGCACCGATTCGAGATCGATGCCCTCGAGGCACCGGATGTTGATGGCCGCCATCTTGTTGCCCTTGGGGTCGGTGCCCTCGCCGAAGGGGTGGATGCCGCAGACCGGGCAGAAGCGGTGCGAGATCACGTGCTTGTTGAACAGATAGGTGCTCATGTCTTCAGGCGGGGTCTTGAGCTCGAGCTTGTCGTGCGGCACGAACCACAGCAGCGAGCCCTTGCGCTGGCAGATCGAGCAGTTGCAAGCCATGGCGCCCTGGATTTCGCCTTCGACCTCGAAGGCGATCCGGCCGCAGTGGCAGCTGCCGGTGTATTTCATCGGGGTCTCCATTGATGAAAAACGGGCCATCAGTATGGCAGCGCACACAGCCCAGGTGGAATGCCCGGGTCAGACGAGAAACCCAATGTTCTTCGGATAGTTGATCCCATTGACGTTCCCACCGAAGTTCCTGAGGTTCGGCAGGATGCTCTCCAGGTCGCCCGCCGGCACGCCGAACCAGCTCGCGAGCGTGGCGCCGTACTGATCGACCGAGGTGGAAGGAATCAGCCGCCCCTGCCCCACGTGCCCGTCGTAGCCGGCGAGCTTCGAGTCGTTGTTGATGCTGACCACTTGCGGCGTGCCGTAGATCTGCTTGCCTTTCAC
>DATFFA010000076.1:0-8349 GCA_035250605.1 Variovorax sp.
CGGCTACAACGAAGTGCGCGGCGCCAAGGTGATCGCGCGCGCGCGCCAGGTGCTGGACCAGGCGGCTCCGCTGGCCACCGGCTCGCACGCCGATGCCACGGCCTACCGCGTGGAGGCCGGCCAGCTGGTGGTGCAGCTGCAGGGCGGCCAGTCCACCGGCCTGAAGGACCCGGCGAAGTTCGTCGGCTACCAGGGCGACGCGGCGGCGCCCTCTTCCGTTCTGTTGAAGAACAACGGCCTGCACCTCGACATCCGGATCGACCGCCAGCACGCCATCGGCCGCACGGATGCCGCCGGCGTGAGCGACGTGGTGGCGGAGTCCGCGCTCTCCACCATCCTGGACCTGGAAGACTCGATCGCCGCCGTCGACGCGCAGGACAAGCTGCTCGCCTACCGCAACTGGCTGGGCATCCTGCAGGGCACGCTGACCGAGCAGGTGGAAAAAGGCGGCAAGACATTCACGCGCGGACTGAACGCGGACCGCAAATACACGGGCCCCACCGGCGGCGAAGTGACGCTGCACGGCCGCTCGCTGATGTTCGTGCGCAACGTCGGCCACCTGATGACCAACCCGGCCATCCTCTACGGCGAGGGCAAGGAGATCCCCGAGGGGATCATGGACGCGGTGATCACCACCACCATCGCCACGATCGACCTGAAGCGCAAGGGCAACTCGCGCACCGGCAGCGTTTACATCGTGAAGCCCAAGATGCACGGCCCGGCCGAGGTGGCCTTCGCCAGCGAGCTCTTCGGCCGTGTCGAGCAGATGCTGGGCCTGCCGGCCAACACGGTGAAGCTGGGCATCATGGACGAGGAGCGCCGCACGAGCGTCAACCTCAAGGCCTGCATTGCCGAGGCGGCTGCGCGGGTGGCCTTCATCAACACCGGCTTCCTGGACCGCACCGGCGACGAGATGCACACCGCGATGCGCGCCGGCCCGATGCTGCGCAAGGGCGACATGAAGACCACGCCCTGGATCCAGGCCTACGAGAAGAACAACGTGCTGGTGGGCCTCTCGTGCGGCCTGCGCGGCAAGGCGCAGATCGGCAAGGGCATGTGGGCCATGCCGGACCTGATGGCCGCGATGCTGGAGCAGAAGATCGGCCACCCGAAGGCCGGCGCCAACACCGCCTGGGTGCCCTCGCCCACGGCGGCCACGCTGCATGCGCTGCACTACCACCGCGTGAACGTGGCCGAGGTGCAGAAGGAGCTGGAGAAGATCGACGCCGATGCGCAGCGCGACGACATCCTCGCCGACCTGCTGAAGGTGCCCGTCGCGGCCGAGGCGAAGTGGACGGCGCAGGAGCGCCAGCAGGAGCTGGACAACAACGTGCAGGGCATCCTCGGCTACGTGGTGCGCTGGATCGACCAGGGCGTGGGCTGCTCCAAGGTGCCCGACATCCACAACATCGGCCTGATGGAAGACCGCGCGACGCTGCGCATCTCCAGCCAGCACATCGCCAACTGGCTGCTGCACGGCGTGGTCACGAAGGAAGAGGTCGACGCCACCTTCCAGCGCATGGCGGCGGTGGTGGACCAGCAGAACGCGGGCGATCCGCTCTACCAGAACATGGCCGGCAACTTCGGCACCTCGGCGGCGTACAAGGCGGCGCAGGAGCTGGTGTTCAAGGGCGTGGAGCAGCCGAGCGGGTATACCGAACCGCTGCTGCATGCGTGGCGCTTGAAGGTGAAGGCCGGGCGGGGCTGACAGACCGTTTGCGGACAGACGCCACAGCGCAACGAGCGGTAGTATTCGGCCTATGCAAATCGCCACTGGAACTGTTGTCAACGGCAAGATCGTCCCCGAAGGGGTCGCTCTTGCCGAGGGGGCCGTTGTCACAATTGTCTCGCGTGGTGCTGACGAAAGCTTTTCGCTGGCGACATCGCAGGAAGACGAATTGATTGCCGCCATGGCAGAAATCGAGCGCGGGGAGTACGTGTCGCTCGAAGACCTCCTGAAGTCTCTGCCTCCGCGCGTTTGAAATGACCCTTCGGGTCAAGATTTCCCGTCGAGCGGCAGCTCAAGTGGAAGGAGCCGCCGAGTGGTGGCGGTTGAACCGCCCTGCGGCGCCTGGCGCCATCGCCACCGACATTGGAGCGGCCGTGTCGCTTCTAGCGGAACAACCCGGTGTGGGCGCGAAGTACGAAGGCGCTCGAACTCCGGGGGTGAGGCGTCTTTTTGTGAGCAGAGTCGGCTACTTCATCTACTACAAGGTCGAGGGCGACAGTCTCCATGTGCTGGCCTTTTGGCACGCAAGCCGCGGTCATCAGCCGGTCGTATGAGCACGCATGTACTTTGAAAAAGGGCGCTCGACATGGCAACTACCAAGGACGAAATCGCAGCATTCATAGCCAGCGAGTTCCCGCAAACCAAGTGCGCCGTTCTCGATGCAGGCAATGGTGGCGCGACCGTCGCTCACGAAATCGGCCCAGCCGAGTTGAGGCCGGGAGGCACGGTCTCCGGGCCTGTTCTCATGGCCACGGCCGACGTGGCGCTCTACGTCGCTATCCTCGCTGAGATCGGCATCGTTCCCTTGACGGTGACCACCAGTCTGAACATCAACTTCCTTCGCAAGCCGGTGGCATCGGCACGCGTCATCGGCGTGTGCAAGCTCATCAAGCTGGGTCGCTCGCTGGCGGTTGGCGAGGTCAGCCTGTACTCGGAAGGTCGGACTGAAGTCGTGGCACATGCGGTTGGAACGTACTCCATTCCGCCAAAGGCAAGGTGAGCCCTGACACGAGGTCTCCACGTATGCGCAATGAATCAAGGTGTTCGACACGGCGGCTCACAAGGAGCGTATTGCGGGCATCGTGGCCAAAGCCAACGAGCAGAATCTGACCCGCCTTGCAAGGTCTCAGCGTCATGTAGGGGTGCCACTACAAGCATCATCATCGGGTTGAAGCGACCTCATGCTCGCGCGCAGTGATGCCTTTCAACGCCCATCGCCGAGGCGCGCCTGCACCTCCCGGCGGCTGAGCTGCCGCTTGGTGGCCGCGTAAACGAAGTCCTGTCCATACATCGCGATCGATGCCCTGGCTGAGTTCCGAATACGCCGCATCCCAGGGCCGGTGTACCTGCTTGTGCAGCCAGCGCTTGAGCGGCGCGAGGTTCTCGTTGAGCCACTTCCGAGAGGCATACCCGCGCTGCATGCCCAGGTGCGCGCCGCGATCCCTGCTGTTGCGCCAGTTGCGCCCGTCGCCCTGCACGCCGCCGCCGCGGCGCGGGCGCTCGACGATCACCTTGTACATGTCCTCCCGCATCTCAAGGCTCCTCGATCTGCCGAATGGCCTTGAGCAAGGCGACCCGTTGCGCGCGCCGTTCGGCGCCTCGGGTGCGCAGGTGGCGGCCTGCGCCCTGGTTCGAGGCGCGATGCGCCATGGCCGCCACCACGGGATTGCGCGGCGCCGGCGCAGCCGGCAGCGGAAAATAAAAACGGCCCAGACGCTTGTCGTCGTTACGGGCTCTGCGTTGCGAACTCATGGCCGCACACTCCAAAAACAAAAAGCCCCGGCTATGGCTGCGCCGGGGCTTTGTCGAAAGGCCTCGGCTGGACGTGGCACATCCAGCCGGGACGGTCGGAGTGCGGATCAGGGGTTCAGAAAACAGTTCATGAATGAGGTGGCGCCAGGGAGGTCAATCGTCGCCCGGCGCGGGGCAAATGCTTGCTGAAACGGAGCGCGGATTGTGTCGAGGCAGGCCGTGACCTGCAAGCCCCGGGTCGCGCAATCGTGGCGCAAAGGCGACGGACAATTCGGGTCTCGAATTGCAACGGAACTCCGCACATGACTCCCTCGCACCGCCGGCCCCAGGTCTGCGTTCTCGGCAGCGCCGAGCCCGGCTCTGCTGCCCATGAGCTGGCAGGTGAAGCCGGGGCGCTGCTGGCGCGCCTTGGTATCACCGTGGTCAGTGGCTGCGGAAGCCCGGCAACCCGGGTGGCCGCCGAGCGCGCGATCGAAGCCGGTGGCCTGGTGCTCAGCATCGTCCCGCCCGACGAGATGCCGCCGCCGGACTGGCCTGCCACCGTGGTCATCCCCTGCGGCATGGGCGATGCACGCAACCTGCTCATGGCGCTTTCGGGGGATGCCTGCATCGTCATCGGGGGCCGCGCGGGAACGATCTCCGAGGTCTGCCTGGCCTGGCTTCACAAGCGTCCCTTGCTGCCGCTGGTGGGCTGCGGCGGCTGGTCGGATGCACTGCCGTCGAATCCTCCGGACGAGCGGCAGAACTCGCCCATCCTGCCCTGGGGCTCGACCGCCGAACTCGAGGGCCGGCTGCGTGGCCTGGACCTGGTTCGAGGGCCGTCATAGGGCGCTCCTCTTTCGTGGCGAGGGCAGGCGATTCAAGCGCTCTGGGGCGCCCTCACCCGCGCCCTCTTCCCGAGGCAGCGGCAGTCAAGCGGGGTCCGGCGCCTCTGGACGCGCTCGCGCAGGGGCCGGGGCCAGCGTTCGCTTCACTTCTGCCGGATCCATGCCGTACATCTCCGCGAACTCCGCCACCGAGCGACCGCTGGCCTCGAAGGCCCGGCGCAGCGCCTCGCGCTTGGCGTTGCGCGCGCCCAGTTCGGCGAAGGCCTCGTCGAGCACTGCGTTGGCGGTCTCGTCGTTGCTGCGCACGACGAGCATGTAGTCTTCGCGCGAGAGGCCCGAGGCCTCGACGGCCGTCATCAGGCGCGCGCGCAGTTGCGGTCGCAGGTCCTCGCTGCTGCGCGCCTGGCGCCTGCGGAACACCTCCAGGATCGCGTGGTGCACATGCTCGGGGGCGACGGGCTCCACGGGAACGCCGTTCAGGTCGTGGCGCGGCTTGCCCGCTGCCACGGCTTCCAGGTAGCGCGTGGAACGCGCATGCAGCCCGAGCGCGACCTTCAGGTCCTCGCGCTTGAACTCGTCGGCATGCGCCGCGAGCAGATCCTCGAACACGCCGAGCTTCAGCGGCAGGAAGCGCGCGCCGAACAGCCCGGGGTAGAGCTCGAAGAGGCGTTCGAGCACGGGGTGGGTGCGGCGCGGCCGCGCGGGCTGCTTGCCCGGCGCCGGCTGCTGCGCCTGGGGTTTCGATTGGGCCGCGCCGGCGCGCCGGTGCTTGCGGCCGCGCCGTGCGTTCTGTTCCTCCTGCGCCGGCGCGGGCTGCGGCGAAGGGGCGGTGTCGGTGTCTGCTGTGTTCGAGGTCATGGATGTCGGGCCCTCCCAGGCCATAGCCGCAAGAAGCGGCGCGGACCCGAACTGTAATGCCGCGGCGAGATGCTGCGACTTGCCGCCGCAACGGCCTGCCTCGTGCTGCCCCCCCGTCCTACACCCATGCGCGCGCCGCACCGACCCGGGCCTGGACCCATGTGTCTACGTTTGCAAACACTGAGGCCCAGTCACAACCATCCACCCCTTCAAGGAGATCCTCATGTCATCCATCTCGATTCGCACCGCACTGAAAGCCTCCGCTGCCGCGCTGGCCATTGCCGGTGCAAGCTTCGCCGTCGCCCAGGGCAACCCGCCGACCACCGGCTCGCCGAACCCTGCAACGGGGGCAGGCCAGCAGGCGCAGGGCACTCAGGGTTCACAGGGCAGCACGCCCATGGGCACGACGGGCACACCGGCCGCACAGGGCGGCACCTCGGGCAGCGGAACGATGTCTTCGACCGACACGGCGCCCAGGGCTTCCGACACCACGCGCATGGCGCGCGCCGACCGCAACTGACCGTGCGCCGAATGTCGCCGACCTTGCCGGGCGCGGCGCCCGGCGTGCTCGCACTGGCCCTGATCGCTGCTTCGCTGGCGCTCCCTTTGCCGGCGCGGGCCCAGGGTGAGCTCGAGAGCCTGGTCCAATGGGTGCGAGCCACCGGCGACAACGGGGGAACGGCCTTCGCCGTGGTCGACAAGAAGGGCGCTCGCGTCCATGTTTTCGACGCCGGCGGCAAGGAGCGGGCGTCTGCGCCGATCCTCCTCGGCATGGCGCGGGGCGACGATTCGGTGCCCGGCATCGGCGAGCGCCCCATGGCGCAGATCCGGCCCGAAGAACGCACCACGCCGGCCGGCCGCTTTGCCAGCGAGCCGGGGCGCAACCTGCAAGGCGAAGACATCGTGTGGGTCGACTACGACGCAGCGGTCTCGATGCACCGCGTGCGTGCCACCAACCCGGCCGAACGCCGCCTGGAGCGGCTCGCGACGCCCGGCGTCGAGGACAACCGCATCTCCTACGGCTGCATCAACGTGCCTGCGGCCTTCTACGACACCCATGTGAAGCCGACGCTCGGCACGGGGCGCGGGGTCGTCTACGTGCTGCCGGAAACGAGGCCCCTGGCCGCTGTGTTCGGCCTGGGCACGCGCGTCGCCGCGACGCCGGCTGCGCCACGCTGAGGCAGATCAGGCGCGCTGCGCGGCTTCGGCCTCGGCGCGCAGCCAGCGAACGAAATCCTGCGCATCCGCATTGCCGGCCGCGCGCCGCGAGCTCTCGATGAAATAGGCCCGGCGCGAAGCCACATCCGTACCGAAGGGCGCGACCAGGCTCCCGTTCTCGACCAGCTCGCGCAGCAGCGGCAGCCGGCCGATCACCACGCCCTGTCCGGCCACCGCAGCCGCGACCGCGTCGGTGTATTGCGTGAAGCGCACGGAATTCTTCATCCGCAGTTCGGTGAGCCCCATCACCTCGAGCCAGGGCTCCCAGTCGACGGTGGGGGCCTCGTACTTGGGCGCATCGATGGTCAGCAGGGTCTGCTCGACCAAGTCGTCGGGCGATCGCAGCTGCCCGGCAATCCTCGGCGCGCACAGGGGGATCACCGACTCCTCGAAGAGCGCGGGTCCGGTGCCCCGCTCGATGGGCACGAAGCGCACCGCCACGTCGATGCGGCTGCGCTCCAGGTCCAGCACCTCCAGCGTGGCCGACAGCCGCACGTCGACCCGCGGATGGTCCGCGGTGAAGCGGGAGAGCCGCGGGATCAGCCAGAAGGAGGCGAAGCCCGGCGTGCAGGTGATCGCGACCTGGCGCAGCATCGGTGCCGCCCGCAGCCGGGCCGTGGCATCGCGCAGGCGCTCCAGGCTTTCGACCACCGCGCGCTGCAGCACGGCGCCGCCCTCGGTCAGTGCCAGGGCGCGATGACGGCGCTCGAACAGCAGCACGCCCAGGCTGACCTCGAGCTGCTGGATCTGACGGCTGACGGCCGATTGCGTGAGGAAGAGCTCGCCCGCTGCCTGCGTGAAGCTCAGCGTGCGGGCCGCGGCCTCGAAGCTGCGCAGCAGTTCGAGCGGCGGCAGCTCGGCGCTCGCGGGCAAGGGTTTCGCATTCTCTATGCGCATGCAACGAGTTCCATTTGACCGTGTGACTATGGCTCTCCGGCTCACTATATTCATTCCACAGTCGAATGCAAAAGGATTCCGCCATGAACACCGCTCCCAGCCGTTTCCACCTGAGCCTGGCCAAGCGCACCATCTTCACCCTGCCCGACGCCGCCGGCGTGGGCATCGAATGCCGCAGCGGCAGCGTGTGGGTCACGCTGGACCACGATCCGCGCGACATCGTGCTGGCACCCGGCGAGCGCTTCGAAGGCGACCAGCACCGGCGCATGCTGGTGTCGGCGCTCGAGCCCTCGTGCATCACCGTCTCGGGCTCGCGGCCGGCGGCGATGCCGGTGCGCCAAGAGCCCGCGCAGTCGCCTTGGCGACTCCGGCCCCACGGGATGTCCCCGGCTTGACCTTGCAGCCCCGGGGTTGAACCATCGACTCTCGTGGCCGCAGTGGACGCAGCGACGCCGTCACCCCAGGTGACGGCGTTTTTGCTTTGGGTTGCGCCGGCCATGGCTTTCTCTTCTCCTGACGAGGACATCACATGGCAGAGGCATACATCGTGGCCGCCACGCGCACCGCCGGCGGCCGCCGGGGCGGCAGGCTGGCGGGCTGGCATCCGGCCGACCTGGCGGCGCAGGTGATCGACGCGCTGGTCGCGAAAAGCGGCATCGACCCGGCGGCGGTGGAGGACGTCATCCTGGGCTGCGTGAGCCAGGTCGGCCAGCAGGCCAGCAACGTGGCGCGCAACGCGGTGCTGGCGTCGAAGCTGCCCGAATCGGTGCCCGGGACCTCGGTCGACCGGCAGTGCGGCTCTTCGCAGCAGGCGCTGCATTTCGCGGCGCAGGCCGTGATGTCGGGCAGCATGGACGCGGTGATCGCGGGCGGCGTCGAGAGCATGACGCGTGTGCCCATGTTCACGCCCAACGCGCTGCCGGCCAAGGCCGGCCTGGGCAGCTACACCAGCCCGGCCATGCAGCGCCGCTACCCGGGCGTGGAGTTCAGCCAGTTCACCGGCGCCGAGATGATCGCGAAGAACTACGGCATTCCGAAAGAGGCGCTGGACCGCTACGCCTTCGAGAC
>DATFFA010000077.1:0-15519 GCA_035250605.1 Variovorax sp.
GAAGAAAGCCTCCCTGGCATTCATCACACCGGCCCTTCTTGTTTTTGAAGGGCCGGATTCTGGTGCGCCACCTCCGCAATAGCGGCAGCGGCGTCAGAAAACACCAGATTTGAGCGGTCGCCGGTGCGGCCCTACGGCGTGGCCGACCGATTTCTTGGATCTTTCAAGCTGGCGCGTCGCCCTCGCGCAGCGCATCGGCCATGAAGTCCACAAAGGCACGCACCTTCAAGGGCAGCGTGCGGCTCTGCCGAAACACCGCGTAGATCCCGTTGGAAAAGGCCCGCACCGCAAACCGGTGCTCGGGCAGGAGCCGCACCAGCGATCCGTCCTGGATGCAGCTGCGCACGGTGGGTTCCGACAGCAGCGCAATCCCCATCCCGCCGATCGCGGCCAGCCGCAGCAGTTCGCCGTTGTTCGAGCTCAGCACGCCCTGGATCGCCAGCACCTGCTGCTGCCCCTGTTCGTCGATGTACTTCCAGGTGGTGGCCTCGTGCTCGCGGCGGTAGGTGAGGCAGCGAACCTGCGTCAGGTCGCGCGGGTGGCGGATGCGCTTGTGCACCTTCATGAAGGACGGGCTGGCCACCAGCACCTCGTCGCTGCTGAGCAGCCGCTTGATCACGAAGCTCGAATCGTTCGACTCCCCGGTGCGGATGTCGATGTCGAAATCCTGCTCCACCAGGTTCACCGGGTGTTCGGAGAGTTCGAACTCCAGCTGGATGTCCGGATGGCGCTGGGCGAAGCGCGGCAGCAGCGGCGCGATCACGCGCAGGCCGATCTGCGTGCGCGAGTGGATGCGCAGCCGGCCCTCGGGCAGCAGCTTGGAGCTGCGCGCCGCCTCCTCTGCCTCCGCCATCGCCTCCAGCACCACTTCCGCACGCGCCAGGAAGGCCTTGCCCGACTCGGTGACCTTGAGATTGCGGCTGGTGCGGTCCACCAGCTGAACGCCCAGCTCTTCCTCCAGCGCGCTGATGCGGCGCGAAATGGTCGCGGGCGAAAGGCTGAGACTGCGCGCCGCGGCCGAGAGGCTGCCCTTGCGCAGCGTCGTCACGAAGATCCGCAGCGAGTCGAGGGCCTTCATTTCAGAAATCGCAAAGAAGGTGTACGCGGCGTGGTGAACATGAGAGGCACCCCACTCCTACCATCGACCGCACGCAACCAACAAGGAGCCCGGCGATGGATTTCGGAATCTTCATTCTGATGCAGCAGCGAAACAAACATAAGACCTCCCACCAGATCCTGCGCGATGCCGTGGAGCAGACGCGGCTGGCGGACGAACTGGGCTTCGGCGGCGCGTGGTTCGCGGAGCATCACTTCAGCAACTACGGCATGTGCTCGTCGCCGCTCACGATGATCGCGCACTGCGCCGCCGTCACCCGCAACATCCGCCTGGGCACCGGCATTGTCGTCGCACCGCTGTACACCCCGGCCCGCCTGATCGCCGACGTCGCGATGGTGGACCAGCTGTCGGACGGCCGCCTGAACCTGGGCATCGGCTCCGGCTACCAGCACTTCGAGTTCGAGCGCTTCGGCGTTTCGCTGGAGACCTCCAAGCAGCGCACGCTGGAGATGCTGGACATGCTGGAGCTGGGCCTGAAGGAGCCGAAGTTCGCCTACGACGGCCAGTTCTACCAGCAGCCCGAAAGCGCGATCAGCCAGCGCGCGGTGCAGCAGCCGATGCCGCCGCTGTGGGTGACCAGCGTGGACCCGACCTTCCTGGCCCGCGCCGTGCGTGGCGGCCATCACGTGTTCGTCTCCGGCGGCGACGGCGGGGTGGAGAAGCTGCAGGCGACCCGCGCACTGATCGACAAGGTGGCCCAGGGCGAAGGCAAGGACCCGGCCCAGGTGCCGGTCGGCGTGCTGCGCGCGGCCTACGCCAGCGACAACAAGGCCGAGGTCGACCGCTACCTCGATTGCGCCCGCTACCAGCGGCGCGTGGCACTCAGCCTGAAGCGCCGCACGGCGCAGATCGGCGAGGACTACCAGGTGGCCGAGACGATGGTGGACGGCGAGCCGACCCTCGACGAGATGCGTGCCCTCCTGCCCGTGGGCCCGGTGGACACGGTGATCGAGCGGGTGGTGCGCGAGATCCGCGCCATCAAGCCCGTGCACTATTGCTTCCAGACGCAGATGGGCGACTTCGACCATCCCACCATGCTGAAGCACCTGGAACTCTGGGCCAAGGTCATCATGCCCGCCGTGCAGCGCGAGATCGCCAACGATCCGCCGCACGTGGCCGAGCCGGCCATCGAAGCCGCCGCCGCCTGAGGCGCCAGGGCCTGCGCCATGACCCGCACGACCTTGCACCGCGATGGCATCGAGCCGGCGCTGTTCCGGCAGCTGCTCGGCTGCTTTCCGACCGGTGTCGCCGTCATCACCACGCGCGCTGCCGACGGAACGCCCGTGGGCCTGACCTGCAACTCCTTCAGCTCCGTCTCGCTGGAACCGCCGCTGGTGCTGTTCAGCCTGCGCAAGGAAAGCCGCCTGATGGCGACCTTCGCCGAGGCCGAGGGCTTCGCCATCAACATCCTGTCGCAGCGGCAGGATGCGCTGTCGGGCCGCTTCGCCTCCAGCAAGATCGCGGACAAGTTCGAAGGCGTGGCCTGGCACGCGGGCCCGCTCGGCATGCCCATCGTCGAAGACTGCCTGGCCAGCTTCGAATGCAGCCTCCATGCCCGTCACGAGGCCGGCGACCATCATGTCTTCATCGGCGAGGTCAGGCACATGAGCAGCGGCCCGGCCGACCAGGCCCTGGTGTTCTACAAGGGCGCCTACATGATGCTGGCGGAGTCGCTGCGCAACCTGGTGGTCCAGGGGCGGCTCGGCTCGCCCGACATCGACGAGGCCTACCGCACGCTGTACGGCACGCTGCTGCGACTGGCCTGCGAGCGCGCCAGCGACGGCGAGATCGATGCGATCGAGGCCGCCGTCGACGACATAGAAGCGCACCAGGCCACCGACACGCTCGCGCAGCGCATCGACTCGGCCAGCCGCTTCTTCTCCGCGATCGCCGCCGCCGGGCACAACGAGGCCCTCACGCTGATGGCGCAGACCATGACCACCGTCCTGCGCGAACGCATGACGCATGTTCCGGTGCGGCCGCGGCCGGACCTGTTTCCGCTGCGGCGCAAGGTCGTGCGCTGCCTGCGGGCACGCGACGCGGACGGTGCCGCCGCCGCGCTCGACGAGCTGATCGACAAGCTGCGCAAGGGCAGCGAGGCGCAGGCCGGCACGGACGCCGCCCCCGCCGAAGCCCGATAGACAACCACACTCACAGGAGACCCCATGCCGAACACCGACGCCGCCGGCGCCGAGGCGGATGCCTACGCCGCCTTTCGCCGCGAGCTGGAAGACTTCGCCCGCAGTGCCTGTCCGCCGGAAATCCGCGCGGTGGTGGCCGCGGGCCAGAAGGTCACCAAGCGCGAGTACCTGGGCTGGCACCAGGTCCTGAACGCCAGGGGCTGGGGCGCGCCCAGCTGGCCCGAGGAATACGGCGGCACCGGCTGGGACCTGAAGCAGCGGCTGATCTTCGAGGAGGTGATGGCCGAGGCGGAGTGCCCGCCGCTGTACCACCATGGCCTCGGCCACATCGGCCCGGTCATCATCCGCTTCGGCACGCCCGAGCAGAAGGCGCGCTTCCTGCCGCGCATCCTGGATGGCTCCGACTGGTGGTGCCAGGGCTACTCGGAGCCGGGCTCGGGCTCGGACCTGGCCTCGCTCAGCACCGCCGCCCGGCGCGACGGCGACGACTACGTGATCAACGGCCAGAAGATCTGGACCTCCCACGCGCACGAGGCCAGCATGATCTACATGCTGGTGCGCACCTCGAAAGAGGCGAAGAAGCAGGAGGGCATCTCGCTCCTGCTGGTGCCGATGGACACCCCGGGCATCACGGTGCGCCCGATCCGCACCATCGACGGCTGGCACCACCTCAACGAAGTGTTCTTCGACGAGGTGCGCGTGCCCGCCGCCAATCTGATCGGCGAGGAAGGCAAGGGCTGGACCTGCGCCAAGTACCTGCTGGAGCGCGAGCGCCTGCCGCCTGCGAGCGTCTCGCGGCTGGAGCTGGTGAGAAGGCAGGTCGCCCGCGTGGTGGACGAGGCCGCCAGGGACAGCGCCGGGCGCCGGGATTTCGGCAGCCTGCGCTACCGGCTGCTGCTGGCCGAGGCCGACCTGAAGGGCGCCCGCGCCGTGCTGGCCGATGCCACGGACGACCTGATGCACCAGCGCCCGCTCGGCGCGCAGCCGTCGACGCTCAAGCTCTTGTGCAGCGATGTCGCGCAGCGGCTGACCACCATCGCGCTCGATGCGGTCGGGCCGGACGCGGCGCATCGCTTCCTCGCCGACGCGGGCGAGGGCGAGCCCGGGGCGACCTGGGTGCAGAACTACCTGTTCACCCGGGCAAGAACGATCGCCGGCGGCACCTCCGAAGTGCAGCGCAACGTCGTCGCCCACGAACTGCTCGGAGCCTGACCTGTGCCTACCTCCTTCAATCCCCTGTTCCCCGGCATGCTGCTCGACGCGGCCGGCCGTTTTGCCCAGGACCACGCCACGGCGCAGGACTTCGCGGAGGCCGACCCGATCGCCGAGATGGGCTGGGCCTGCACGCTGGTGCCCGAGGAACTCGACGGTGCCGGCGGCACGCTGGCCGATCTCGCCTCCATCGTCGAGGGCCTGGCCACGCACGGCCTGCACCTGCCGGTGGTGGAGGCCTGCGCCGTCGCCCCGTTGCTGCTGCAGGCAGCGCAGCCCGAAGCCGCCGCGCGCTGGCTGCAGGCCGTGTGCGAAGGCAGCGCCACGATCGCGCCGCTGACCGCGCTGGCCGCGCCCCTGGACGACATCGCCCTGCAGGCGCAGCAGCTCGACATCGGCTTTGCGCTCTCGGGCGACGCGCGGGGCGTCGATGTCTCGCGGGCCGCCACCCACTACCTGGTGCCCGCGGTGCTGCAGGGAACGCAGGAGACGGCGATCTTCCTCGTCGACGCCGAGCGCCTCGCGCCCGCCGCCACCTACCGCACGATGGAAGGCCGGCGCACCGCCGACTTCGGCCTGGGGCAGCTCGCCGTGCCCGCCGGTGCCTGCCTCGCGCGTGGCGCCGCGGCGCAGGACGCCGTGCTGCGCGCCCAGGACGCCGCCCTCCTGCTGACGGCAGCCGACACCGTGGCGGCGCTCGCCACGCTCATCGAGCAGACCGTCAACCACCTGAAGGAGCGGCGCCAGTTCGGCGTGGCGCTCTCGTCCTTCCAGGTGCTGCGCCACCGCACGGCCGACATGTATGTGCGCTATCTCGGCGCGAGGGGCCTGCTGATGCACGCCTTCCAGGAACACGAAGCCGGCGCCGCCGGCCTGCGCCGCACATTGGGCCTGATGAAGGTGTCGCTGGCCGAGACCGCCCGGGCCTGCGCCGAGGCCGCGATCCAGATGCACGGCGGCATGGGCGTGAGCGAGGAGGTGCTGGCCACCCGCCTGGCCCAGCGCCTGCTCGCTTCCGAGTTCCGCTACGGCGACCGCCTCGCGCATGCCGCGCGCCTGCTCGCACCCCAGGACCCCGAGGGCGCGCAGCGCGACCTCGCCGCTTCCCACGTTTCCAGGAGTTCACGATGAGCGTCAATCTCGAAGTTTCCGAATTCATCGCCGTCGTACGGCTGGACAAGCCGCCGGTGAACGCACTGGCCCGCGAAACGCGGCAGCGCCTGATCGAGGTCTTCGACGAGATCTCCGAGCGCAGCGACATCCGCGTCGCCATCCTCACCGGCACCGGCAAGTACTTCTGCTCCGGCGCCGATCTCAAGGACCGTCCCGATCCGGACAAGGCCGGCGACTTCCTCGGCCACAACCGCCTGACGCGCGAGACCGGCAACGCGATCCGCGAGTGCGCCAAGCCGGTGATCGCGGCCGTCAACGGTCCGGCGCTGGGCGCAGGCATGGGCCTGATGGCGGCCTGCGACATCTTCCTCGCCTCCGAGGACGCGAGCTTCGCGATGCCCGAGATCAACGTCGGCCTGGCCGGCGGCGTGTCGATGCTCAGGACCATGGTCGGGCGCTCCTTCACCCGCCGCATGTTCTTCACGGGCATGCGCGTTCCGGCTGCCGAGATGTACCGCCGCGGCGTGCTGGACGAAGTGGTCCCCGCCGAGCAGCTGATGCCGCTGGCGATGCAGATCGCGCAGGAGATCGCGTCGAAGAGCCCGGTCGCCATTGCCTATGCCAAGCAGGCCGCGAACATGATGGACCTGATGCCGCAGCGCGACGGCTATCGCTTCGAGCAGAACTTCACCATGGCGCTGTCGAAGACCGACGACGCGAAGGAGGCCCGCCAGGCTTTCCTCGAGAAGCGCAAGCCGGTGTACAAAGGTCGCTGAACATGGGCGCAGCTGAACTCGACAAGGTGGCGCCGGTGTCTGAAGTGGCTGATGTCGCCGAAGCAGGCAGAGGCCTCGACGCGCTGTTCAAGCCGCGCTCGATCGCCATCTTCGGCGCCTCGGACGACGTGACCAAGATCGGCGGCCGGCCACTGCAGTTCCTGCAGAAGTACGGCTACGCCGGCGCGATCTACCCCATCAACCGCAAGGGCGGCACGGTGCAATCGCTGCGCGCCTACGCCGGCGTGGGCGAGCTGCCGGAAGTGCCCGAGCTGGCCGTGGTGGCGGTGCCGCCCGACGGCGTGCTGGAGGTCGTGCAGGCGTGCGCCGCCCGCGGCGTGCGCGCGGCGGTCATCCTGACCGCCGGCTTCTCCGAGATGGGCGAGGAGGGCGCCCGGCTCCAGCGCGCCATCGGCGAGGTGGCCCGGCGCTCGGGCATGCGCGTGGTCGGCCCCAACTGCCTGGGCTCGATCGGCGTGCCCGAGAAGAGCATCGCCACCTTCTCCGTGGCGTTGGAGTCGGCCTTGCCCGCCGCGGGCCCGGTGGGCATCGTGTCGCAGAGCGGCAACCTCGGCAGCTACACCATGCGGCTCGCGGCCGAGCGCGGCATCGGCATCAGCCGCTTGCTCACCACCGGCAACGAATGCGACGTCGACATCGCCGATGCCATCGCCTCGCTGGCGCGCGACCCCGGCACCTCGGTGATCCTGTGCTGCATGGAAACCTGCCGCAATGGTGCCAAGCTGCTGCGCGCCATGGCGATGGCGCGCGAGGCCGGCAAGCCGCTGGTGGTGCTGAAGGTCGGCGTCTCCGCCGCGGGCAGCGAAGCGGCCGCATCGCACACGGGCGCGCTGGCGGGTTCCGACGCCGTGTTCGACGTGGTGCTGCGCAACGGCGGCGCCCTGCGGGTGCCCAGCATCGAGCAGCTGCTGGAAGTGGGCCACGCGATCTCGGTGGTGGGCGCGGACCGCGCGCCGAAGGGCAACCGCACGGCGCTGATGACCGCCTCGGGCGGCTTCGGCGTGCTGATGGCCGATGCCGCCAGCATGCACGGCCTGGCCTTGCCGAAGCTCTCGGCGCGCACGCAGGAGCGCATCGTCGCCGCGCTGCCCTTCGCATCGGCCGCGAATCCGGTCGACATGACGGCCCAGGTGTCGAGCCGTCCGGAGCTGCTGGTGCAGGCGCTGTCCGCCGTGGCGGACGACGAGTCCTGCGATGCGCTGATCCTGCAGTCCGCCTATGCCTTCCAGCTGCCGCGGCTGCGCGACGTCTACATCGCCGCGCTGGAGCAGCTGCGCCGGGACCATCCCTCGCGCCTCGTCCTGCTGTGCTGCAAGCCGCCGCGCGAGGTGGCGGCCCAGCTGCACGGGATGGGCTTCCCGACCGTGGAGACCATCGATGCGGCCTGCGCCACGCTGGCGGCGCTGGTGCGGCTCGGCACGCGGGGCGAAGCGCTTCGATCGGAGGCGGTGCCGGCACCGAAGGACGCGCTGTCCGCCGAGGCCTTTGCGAACGAGGCCGGCGCCAAGGCCGCACTCGCGCAGGCCGGGCTTCCCGTGCTCCGGGAGATCACGGCATCGAACCGTGACGCGGCGCTGGCGGCAGCGCGCGAGATCGGCTTCCCGGTCGTGCTCAAGATCGTCTCGCCCGACATTGCGCACAAGACCGAGGTCGGCGGCGTCGTCGTCGGCGTCGGATCGGAGGCGCAGCTGCTGCACGACTACGACGAGCTGCTGGCGCGCGTCGCGCAGAAGGCGCCGCGGGCCCGCATCGACGGTGTGCTGGTGGCGCAGATGGCGCGCGGCGGCACGGAGCTGATCCTCGGGACCAAGAAGGACCCGGTCTTCGGCCCGGTGGTGATGGTGGGCCTGGGCGGCATCTTCGCCGAGGTGTTCAAGGACGTGGCCCTGCAGCTGGCGCCGGTGAGCGAGACGCAGGCGGCCGCGATGCTGCGCTCGCTCAAGGCCTTCGCCCTGCTCGACGGCGCGCGCGGCCGGCCGCGTGCGGACGTGCAAGCCGCCGCGCATGCGGTGGCGAGCCTCTCGCGCTTTGCCGCGCGGCATGCGGATGCCGTCGCGGAGATCGACATCAATCCCCTGGTGGTGCTGGACGAAGGGCAGGGCGCCTTCGCGCTCGATGCGCTGCTGGTGCCGGAAACGAAAGACAAACCATGAATGCATCCCTGGAAGGCCGCGCGGCCTTCATCAGCGGCGCCGGCCACGGCATCGGCCGTGCCACCGCGCTCGAGATGGCCCGGCTGGGCGCCACCGTCGGCGTGAACGACCTCAAGCCGGAGTTCGTGGAGGACACCGCCGCCGAAATCCGCCGGATCGGCGGCAAGGTGGTCGCGGTGCCGGGCGATGTCTCGACCCGCGACGGCATGCGCGAGGCCGTGCTGCGCTTCGCGCGCGAGGCGGGGCGCCTGGACGTGATGGTCAACAACGCGGCCTGGGTGCGCTACCAGCCGCTGGCGGAGATCACGCCGGAGGTGATGGACCGGATGGTGGAGATCGGCTTCAAGTCGGTGATCTGGGGCATCCAGGCGGCCGCCGAGGCCATGGACCCGGAGCGCGGCGGCTCGATCGTCAACGTGGCGTCCATCGCCGCCTTCAAGTCGCCGGCGCGCTCGGTGGTGTACAGCGGGTTGAAGGCCGGCGTGCTCGGGATCACCCGCGCCGCGGCGGCCGACCTGGGCGCGCGCCGCATCCGCGTCAACGCGGTGGCGCCGGGCGCGGTGCCCACCGAGGGCACGGCCAAGCACCGCAACGCCGAGCTCGATGCCAGGCGCATCGCGCGCACGCCGCTCGGCCGGCTCGGGACCGTGGAGGACATCGCCGACGCGATCTGCTTCCTGGCCGGCGACGGCGCGCGCTTCATCAGTGCGGATGTGCTGCGCCTCGACGGCGGCGCCTCGGAGACCTCGCTGTGAGCGCCACTCCTCCCAAGCGCCTGCAGAACGTGTACGTGGTGGCCGAGCGTCCGGCCGAGCTGCACGCCTTCTACGAATCCGCACTGGGGCTGCAGCTGAAGTTCCGCGACCAGGAGCGCTGGTTCCAGTACGGCGTGGGCAACACCAGCGTGGCGCTGGCCTGCCGGGAAGAAGCGACGCCTGCGACTTCCGGGCTCGTGATGGTGTTCGAGGTGGAGGACTTCGCCGCGGCGCAGGAACGCATCGCCGGTGCGGGCGGACAGGTGCTCGGCATCCGCGACATGGGCGCGCACGGCGCGGTCCTCTCGCTGCGCGACCCGGAAGGCAACGTCGTGCAGCTGTTCAAGCGCGCGGCGACGCCGGCGCCATGAGCTCGGCAGCGCAAGAGCCGCTGCAGGCCTTGCTCGATCGCGAGGCCATCCGCGAGTGCCTGTACCGCTACTGCCGCGGCATCGACCGCGCCGACGAGGCTGCCCTGCGTTCCGCCTACTGGGAGGACGCCACGGACTGCCACGGCGCCTGGAACGGCAGCGCCGCCGGCTTCATCGAGCAGGCCCTGCAACGCCTGCGCGGCGGCGGCCGGCGCGTGCACCAGGTGTCGAACATCTGCATCGAGCTGCATGGCGGGCTCGCCGCGGTGGAGAGCTGTTTTCTGGCGCTGCAGGCGCCGGCCGGCGCGACGGTGCAGACCCTGCTGTGCGGCCGCTACGTCGATCGCTTCGAGCGCCGGGATGGCGAGTGGCGCATCGCCGCAAGGACGGTGGTGTACGACTGGATCGAGGAGCGGCAGCGGCCGGAGCTGGCGCTCGGCGACGAGGCGCTGTTCGGCATGCGCCAGCCCGTGGGCCGTGCGGCACCGGACGATGCGGTGTATGCGCTGCTGCGCGAAGTACGCCCGCTGCCCAGGTGACCCGCTGATGCGCGGGTAGCCCCGGCCCGGCGCTCGCCGGCTTGCAGGATCCTGGCGCATGTTTGCACGATCCTGCAACGCGGGCGCCGAAGCCCGGACAAACGGCGCCAAAGCTTTAAGCTTCGGCGCATGCTGACATCCCTCCAGAAAGCGCCGCAGGACGACCGATCGTCCGATCAGTTGCAGGTCACCGTCATGCGGGCCGAGCTCGCCGCGCTGATCGACCGGCTCACCGGCGGTGCCGATGGCGTGCATCCGACGGCGGTCCCGCGCCTGGCGCTCGCGCGGGTCTCGCAGGCGCAGCATCCGGTGCATGCGGTCTACGATCCGGCCTTCTGCGTGCTGGCGCAGGGCAGCAAGCGGGTGCTGCTGGCCGACGAGGTGTATGTCTACGACACCAGCCAGTACCTGGTGGTGGCGCAGAACCTGCCGGTGTCCGGCCAGGTGATCGACGCCTCGGCGGACGCCCCCTACCTGGGCCTGAAGCTGAGCTTCGACGTCAAGGACATTGCCGCCGCGGCGCTGGAGTTCCGCTTCGGCGAAGCCGC
Source organism: Variovorax sp. (assembly GCA_035250605.1). GTDB lineage: Bacteria > Pseudomonadota > Gammaproteobacteria > Burkholderiales > Burkholderiaceae_C > Variovorax. The sequence continues at coordinate 10,747 of DATFFA010000077.1, forward strand.
GCCCGCACGCGCCTCGTCGCGCGGGATCTACACCGGCGAGCTCTCCACCGCGGTGCTGGACCCGGTGCTGCGCCTGGTCAAGCTGCTGGCCTCGCCCGAGGACGTGCCCGCGCTGGCGCCCCTGATCGTTCGCGAGATCCTGTACCGGCTGCTGAAGTCGCCCGATGGCTGGCGCCTGGCCCAGATGGCCATGGTGGACAGCCACAGCCAGCGCATCACCCAGGCCATCAGCGTGCTCTCGCGGCGCTTCCAGGAACCGCTGCGTGTCGAAGCGCTGGCGGACGAGGTGCACATGAGCGTGTCCTCGCTGCACCACCACTTCAAGGCGGTCACGGCGATGAGCCCGCTGCAGTTCCAGAAGCAGTTGCGGCTGCAGGAGGCGCGGCGCATCATGATCGGCGAGAACGTGGACGCCGCCACCGCGGGGCATCGCGTCGGCTACGAAAGCCAGTCGCAGTTCAACCGGGAGTACAGCCGCTTCTTCGGTTCGCCGCCGGCGCGCGATGTGAAGCGGTTGAGGGAGCTGCAGCTGGGGCGGGCGAGCGGTTGACGGAGCTGAGCTTGCAGCGCACCCGCAGACACTTTGCGGGATGCGTTGTGCCGGTATTCCGAACACCCGTTCACCCACGCACCGAAGCGCTCCGGTCACAGCCGTTCGGCAAAGCTTTCGAACGGCATCGCGTAGCGAAGGCTCGCCAAGACCGCTTTGAACCCATCGGCTTCAGCGACTGAAACGCGCCCCAAGCGAATCGCCCGGACGAGCAGATCTTCCGTCCGAAGAATCCGGCCCTCGCCCAGGAGTTCGATTGCTTTGCGTCGAAAGCACCTCTTCTCGTCGGAGGCAATCAGGTGATGTGCCGTTGCGGCTGATGCCAGGCACGCGGCCTCGCCGCGGCCCATGAGAGAACGCAACTCGGCAAACAAGGCCAGGGCGCTCATGTCGCTGAGGACGAAAACCTCGAGAACCCTTGTGGATGGCGGCGTCGACTGCCGTCCGTTGGGCCGGCTCGGCGATCTCGTCGATGACTTCCTGCGGCACCTTGAAGCGCCAAGGCGTCATTTCCCCGAGCAACGACAACTGCCCGAGGTGGTAGAAGTTGATAAGGATGTTGGCATCGGTGATGACGATCGCCGGAGGTACCGGAGGTTCAGACTCCATGCGTTGGCCGGCTTCAGTCCAGACCTGCGGAGGCGAGCATCTTGCCCACACCCGCTCGCTCGACGCCGACCATACCCGCCAGCTCCGTCAGCTTGCCGCGCGTGATCTCCTCGCGCCGATAGGCTTCCAGGGCCAGTCCGAGGAAACGGCGACGGAAATCCTCGCGCACATCCATCCGATCGGTGGGCTCTGCGGCGCGCAGAAAGTCGGCGATGGCCCGACCATTGCCCGCGTTCTCCTGTTCTGCGAGTCGCTGCAGCTCGGCTTCGTTGATCAGCTTGAGGTTCTTCAGCCGATAGGTCATCGAGATCCGGCTGACGCCAAAGTGGTGAGCCAGGCGTGCCACGTCGTAGAGCTGGATGTCCTGGCTGCCTGGGGCCGAACGTTGCTCGACCTGTACCACCTCAGCCTCGTCGAAGACTGCGACCTGCGAGCGGCTCGCACCCCCTTTGCCGAAGGCGTGAACGAACTGGGTCACCCCCTCGCTCGGCATCAGGAACTCCGCCGCGAAGGCGTTGGCGCGGACTTCGAGAAGATCGGCCCGGTTCTCTGCGCGGCTCAGGGCGCCGGAACGATCACGATCGATCAGCACATGGGCGAACTCGTGCGCCAGCGAGAAGCGCTTGCGCAGGGGCGCGTGGTCGCCGTTGATCACGATGAACACGCCAATATTCGGATCGGACAGCGTCAGTCCCGAGATGTTGTCGGGCAGGCTCACTGCGGCGGTTCGCAGCCCCTGCGCTTCGAGCAATTCCGCGAAATCGCCGATCGGACCGAGGCCGACACCCAGCCGTTGCCTTTCATCGCCGGCGACCTTCCGGCCCTGCTGAATCGCATCCCATCGCGATCGCGGTATCGGCAGTTCGTAGGCGGCCGCCAGCAGTTGCGCCCGGTCGATGCCGAGGAGTCGCTCGAGCCCGGTGACTTCATGTCCGAGAGCAAGGCAGTCCTGCAGCGTGTGCAGCAATTCGGCCCGCTCCGTCAGCTGCGGGTCCGAGCGGAACAAGGCCGCCAGCGCGTCTTGCTGGGCAAAAAACTGATCCTCGAAGAATGCCTTGATGTCGCGACCGACCGCGTAGGCGATGCGGTCCAGTTCGAGGCTGGACACGGTACGGGCGCCGGTTTCGATCTGGCCGACGGCGACGCGCGACAGCGCCACGGCTTCGCCGAGTTGCTCCTGGGTCAGGCCGCAGCTCTCTCGGGCCGAGCGAATGCGTCGCCCGAGCTCTTCTTGCGTCAACGGCATCGGTGGTTCTCGCAGAGGTTGCAGATGTGGGCTATGTTAGCAAAAACATCTACATGCGGCAAAAAACGGAGAACGATGAAAGAATTACCGCACCAACCATCCATCGACGGCCACCGGGCGTGGATGCCCGGCGGCAAGATCCCATCACGCCGAAGCAGGCCGCCGCTCCAGCATTCAGGCGTGCGATACCCTGAGCAATCAGGGCCTGTCAGGGCGCCAGCCGAATGTTCGCATCCTTGATGATCCGCGCATAAATCGCCGCGTCCGTGCGCACCACCTTCTGGAACTCCTCCGGCTTCCCGCCCCCCACCTGCAGCCCCAGCGCCTCGATCTTCGCCGTGACCTCCGGCAGGCGCAGGATGCGGTCGATCTCCTCCGACAGCTTCTGCACGACGGACCCCGGCGTCGCTGCCGGCACGAACACGCCGAACCAGCCGTAGGGATCGAAGGACTGGTAGCCCAGCTCGGCGAAAGTGGGAACGTCCGGCAGCCCGGGCATGCGCTGCGTGCCGGTCACCGCCAGCGGACGCATGGACTTGAGATGCGGCCGCGCGCTGGCACTGTCGATGAACGCCGACGCCAGCTGCCCGCCGACCAGGTTGGTGACCAGCGGCGCGGCGCCCTGGAAGGGCACATGCACCAGGTCGATGCCGGCCTGCATGTTCAAGAGCGCACCCTGGATATGCGAGGAGGTGCCGGCGCCATAGCTGCCGAAGTTGTGCTTGCCGGGACTGGCCTTCACCATCGCGATGAAACTCTTCAGGTCCTTCGCGGGCGAATCGAGCGGCACCGCCAGCATGCTCGGGCTGCGCGCGATCATGGTGACGGGCGCCAGGTCCTTCAGCGGATCGTAGGGCAACTTGTCCATCAGCGACTGCTGCTGGATCAGCGCCGTGATGCCGATCAGCACGGTGTAGCCGTCGGCCGGCGCCTTGGCAACGAAGGCGTTGCCGATGGTGCCGCCGGCGCCGGGCCGGTTCTCCACCAGGGCGGGCTGCCCCCAGGCTTCCTGAAGCTTCTGCCCGATCGTGCGCGCCAGGGTGTCGGTGGCGCCGCCGGCGGGGTAGGGCACGACCAGCTTCAGCGGCTGGCCGGGGTAGGGGCCTTGCGCCGCTGCCGGAGCGGCCAGCAGCGCCGCCAGGCCGGCGGCCACGCAGAGCCTGCGCATCGTCGATGTCTTCTTCACGGGCTTGTCTCCTCTTGAAGTTGGGAAAAAACTCAGCGCATCGCTTCGCGCACCAGGTTGCGCGCGATGACGATCTGCTGGATCTGCGTCGTGCCCTCATACAGCCGGAACAGCCGCACGTCACGATAGAAGCGCTCGATGCCGTAGTCGGCGATGTAGCCCGCCCCGCCGAAGATCTGCACCGCGCGGTCGGCGACGCGGCCGCACATCTCGGAGGCGAACAGCTTGCAGCACGATGCTTCGGTCGACACCTCGCGGCCCTCGTCGCGCCGGCGCGCCGCATCGATCACCATGCTGCGCGCGGCGTAGATCTCCGCCTGGCTGTCGGCCAGCATCGCCTGCACCAGCTGGAACTCGGCGATCGGCTGGCCGAATTGCCGGCGCTCCACCGCGTAGTTCAACGCGTCGCGCAGCATGCGCTCGGCCACGCCGACGCAGATGGCGGCGATGTGGATGCGGCCCTTCTCCAGCACCTTCATCGCCGTCTTGAAGCCCTGGCCCTCGCGGCCGCCGATCAGCTGCGCGGCGGGCACCTTGCAGTTCTCGAAGATCACGTCGGCCGTGTGGGCGCCGCGCTGGCCCATCTTGCGGTCCTTCCTGCCGATGGTGATGCCCGGCGTGTCCGCTTCCACGATGAAGGCCGAGACGCCGCCGGCGCCCTTGTCCCCGGGGTCGGTGCGCGCCATCAGCGTGAAGATGCCGGCGTGCGGCGCGTTGGTGATGAAGCGCTTGGTGCCGTTGACGATGTAGTGGTCGCCATCGCGGATGGCGGTGGTGCGCAGCGACGCCGCATCCGAGCCGGCCTCCGGCTCGGTGAGCGCGAAGGAGGCGATCAGCTCGCCGGTGGCCAGGCGCGGCAGGTACTTCTTCTTCTGCGCCTCGCTGCCGTCGAACAGGATGCCCTGGGAGCCGATGCCCACCGTGGTGCCGAACAGCGACCGGAAGCAGGGCGAGGTCTGGCCCATCGCCAGCATCACCATCACCTCTTCTTCCATGGTGGCGCCGAAGCCGCCGTACTCCTCGGGGATGGTCAGGCCGAACAGGCCCAGCTCCTTCATGTCACGCTGGATGTCGTCCGGGATTTCGTCGGTCTCGGCGACGATGTGTTCGGCGGGGACCAGCCGTTCGCGGACGAAGCGGTTGACGGCGTCGAGGAGGGCTTGCAGGGTTTGGGGGTCGCGG
>DATFFA010000078.1:0-9193 GCA_035250605.1 Variovorax sp.
TGCAGCGCGCGCTGCAAGGGCATCGACCTCGGCGCCTGGGCCACCGAGGAATTCCGCATGCCGGCGGATGCCCCGCCCGACGACGAGGCCTTCGGCGACCCCAAGCTTCAGTAGGCGGCCCGGGGCAGCCCGCGCTCCTGCGCCAGCCAGTCGAGCACCGGCAGCGCACCGGGCAGCACGGGCGTCACCGACAGCGGCAGCTGCTGCCAGCGCATCGCCTGCCCCTCGCGCATCTCGAACTCGCCCTGCCACGCGCGCACCTTGCACCAGTGCAGGCGCACGAGCGCATGCGGGTAGTCGTGCTCGGTGGTCTTCCACACCTCGGCGGCACCGATGGTGATGCCGAGCTCCTCGTGCAACTCGCGCCGCAGCGCCTCTTCGATGGATTCGCCGCTCTCGATCTTGCCGCCCGGGAACTCCCAGTAGCCGGCATAGGGCTTGCCTTCGGGGCGGGTCGACAGCAGCAGCGCCTCGTCCTGCTCGCGGATCAGGATGCCGACTGCCACCTCGGTGTGCTTGCGCGCCTCGGCCATGGCGTTGCTCAATGCCGGCCGGCGTAGTCGCGCGCGAACTGGTAGGCCACGCGGCCGCTGCGCGAGCCGCGCTCCAGCGCCCAGACCAGCGCCTCGGCGCGCGCCCCCTCGATGGTCTTCGCATCGGCGCCGAAGGACGACAGCCACTGCGCGACGATCGCCAGGTACTCGTTCTGGCTGAAGGGATAGAAGCTCACCCACAGGCCGAAGCGCTCGGACAGCGAGATCTTCTCCTCGATCACCTCGCCGGGATGCACCTCGCCGTCCTCCGTGTGGGTGTAGCTGAGGTTGTCTTTCATGTACTCCGGCAGCAGGTGGCGCCGGTTGCTGGTCGCGTAGATCAGCACGTTGGGCGTGGCAGCCGCCACCGAACCGTCGAGGATGGATTTGAGCGCCTTGTAGCCCGGCTCGCCTTCGTCGAAGCTCAGGTCGTCGCTGAAGACGATGAACTTCTCGGGCCGCTGCGACACCACCTCGACGATGTCGGGCAGGTCGGTCAGCTCGGCCTTGTCGACCTCGATCAGGCGCAGCCCTTGCGGGGCATAGGCGTGCAGGCAGGCGCGGATCAGGGAGGACTTGCCGGTGCCGCGGGCGCCGGTCAGCAGCACGTTGTTGGCAGGCTTGCCTTCGACGAACTGGCGGGTGTTGCGCTCGATCTTTTCCTTCTGAACGTCGATTTCCTTCAGCGCGTCGAGCGGCATGGGCGCCAGGTGGCGAACCGGCTCCAGCGTGCCGTGGCCCGAGCTGCGGCGACGGTAGCGCCAGGCAATCGAGGCGTTCCAGTCGGCGGGGGCGGACAGCGGCTGGGGAAGAATGGATTCGATGCGGCCGATCAACTGCTCGGCACGCTCGATCAGCTTTTCGAACTTCTCGTTCATGACCTGTAGTCGGCGTTGATCGAGACGTAGTCGTGGCTCAGGTCGCAGGTCCAGACCGTGTCGGCGGCTTCGCCGCGGCCGAGCGCGATGCGCACGGTGATCTCGCTCTGCTTCATCACGCGCTGGCCGTCTTCCTCGCGGTAGGACGGATTGCGCCCGCCCTTGACGGCCACATGCACGTCGTCGAGGTAGAGATCGATGCCCGTCTGGTCCAGGTCGGAGATCCCGGCATAACCGACTGCCGCCAGGATGCGGCCGAGATTCGGGTCGCTCGCGTAGAAGGCCGTCTTGACCAGCGGCGAATGCGCGACCGCATAGGCCACCTGCCGGCATTCGGCAGCGTCGCGGCCACCCTCCACGCGCACCGTGATGAACTTGGTCGCGCCCTCGCCGTCGCGCACGATGGCCTGGGCCAGCTGGCGCGCGACCGCCTGCATCGCATCGACCAGCGCACGGCCATCGGCCGAATCCAGCGAGTCGATGGTGGCATGCGCGGCCTGCTGCGTCGCGATCACCACGAAGGAGTCGTTGGTCGAGGTGTCGCCGTCGATGGTCACGCGGTTGAAGGAGGCCTCGGCCAGCACCTTGGCCAAGGGCTGGATCAGGGCCGGCGCGATCTTCGCGTCGGTTGCCATGAAGCCCAGCATGGTCGCCATGTTGGGCCGGATCATGCCGGCGCCCTTGCTGATGCCGGTGACGGTAACGGTCGCTCCGCCGATCTGCAGCTGCCGGCTGAAGGCCTTGGGCACGGTGTCGGTGGTCATGATGCCTTCGGCCGCGCGCGCCCAGTTCGCGGGCCGTGCATCGGCCAGCGCGGCGGGCAGGCCGGCCTCGATACGGTCGATGGGCAGCGGCTCCATGATCACGCCGGTCGAGAAGGGCAGGATCTGTTCCGGCGCCACGTTGAGCCTGCGGGCCAGCGCGATGCAGGTGGCGCGCGTGCGTGCCAGCCCGTCCTCGCCGGTGCCGGCGTTCGCGTTGCCGGTGTTGATCAGCATCGCGCGGATGCCGAAGTCCTTCTGCAGGTGCTCGCGGCAGACCTGCACCGGCGCCGCGCAGAAGCGGTTCTGCGTGAAGACGCCGCCGACCGCGGCGCCCTCGTCGATCAGCACCACCGTCAGGTCCTTGCGGTTGGCCTTGCGCACGCCCGCCTCGGCCACGCCGATGCGGACGCCGGGCACCGCGTGCAGCGCGGCGGGATCGGGAGCGGAGAGATTCACGGGCATGGCGTTGGCGCTTTCATTCTCTGCAAGGTCGTAAGCCCGGGTGCGTCAGCTCAGCTTGCCGTGGCAATGCTTGAATTTCTTGCCGCTGCCGCAGGGGCAGGGGTCGTTGCGGCCCACGCGCGCGAAGGCGGCGGCGCCGGTCGCATGGCCGGTGGCGATCGCTGCCAGGCGGCGCTGGCTTTCCTCGTCGACGCGGACTTCGACCTCGCCGGTCTCGGTCGGCGCGCTGTAGGTGATGTTGGCGAGGTTCTCGCCGCGGCTTTCCATCGCCTCGGCGGCCTGCTCGAGCTGCTCGGTGGACTGGACGCGCACCGTCATCAGCTGGCGCGTGACTTCGTTCTTCACCGAGTCGAGCAGCTGGCCGAAGAGCTCGAAGGCCTCGCGCTTGTATTCCTGCTTGGGCTGCTTCTGCGCATAGCCGCGCAGGTGGATGCCCTGGCGCAGGTAGTCCAGCGAAGCCAGGTGCTCGCGCCAGTGCGTGTCGATGCTCTGCAGCAGCACCATGCGCTCGAACTGCGTGAAGTTCTCCTGGCCGATCAGCGTCACCTTGGCGTTGAAGGCCTCGTTGGCCGCGGCGATCACCTTCTCGACGACGTCCTCGTCGGTCATGGCGGTGGCGGCCTCCACTTCCTTCTGCAGCGGGAGGTCGATGGTCCATTCGCCGGACAGCGTCTTCTCGAGCCCGGCCAGGTCCCACTGCTCCTCGACCGATTCGGCCGGCACGTACTGGCGGACCAGGTCGGTGAAGCAGCCCTCGCGCAGGGCCTCGATCTGCGCCGTCAGGTCGCCGGCATCGAGGATGTCGTTGCGCTGCTGGTAGATCACCTTGCGCTGGTCGTTCGACACGTCGTCGTACTCGAGCAGCTGCTTGCGGATGTCGAAGTTGCGCGCCTCGACCTTGCGCTGCGCGCTCTCGATGCTGCGGGTGACGATGCCGGCCTCGATGGCCTCGCCGTCCGGCATCTTGAGGCGGTCCATGATCGCCTTGACGCGGTCGCCCGCGAAGATGCGCATCAGCGGATCGTCCAGGCTCAGGTAGAAGCGCGAAGAGCCGGGGTCGCCCTGGCGGCCCGAGCGGCCGCGCAACTGGTTGTCGATGCGCCGCGACTCGTGGCGCTCGGTGGCGATGATGCGCAGGCCGCCGACCGACTTGATGAACTCGTGGTCCTTCTCCCACTCGGCGCGCAGGCGCGCGATCTCGGCGGCCTTGGCCGAGGGGTCGAGTTCCTCGTTCGCCTCGACCGCTTCGATCGCCTTCTCGACGTTGCCGCCGAGCACGATGTCGGTGCCGCGCCCCGCCATGTTGGTCGCGATGGTGATCATCTTGGTCCGCCCCGCCTGCGCCACGATCTCGGCTTCGCGCGCGTGCTGCTTGGCGTTGAGCACCTGGTGCGGCAGGCCGGCCTTGGCGAGCAGGCCGTCGATGATCTCGGAGTTCTCGATCGAGGAGGTGCCCACCAGCACCGGCTGGCCGCGCTCGTAGCACTCGCGGATGTCCTGGATGGCGGCCTCGTATTTCTCTCGCGTGGTCTTGTAGACGCGGTCGAGCTGGTCATCGCGCCGGCTCGGACGGTTGGGCGGGATGATCACGGTCTCCAGGCCGTAGATCTCCTGGAACTCGTAGGCCTCGGTGTCGGCCGTGCCGGTCATGCCGGCGAGCTTCGCGTAGAGGCGGAAGTAGTTCTGGAAGGTGATCGAGGCGAGGGTCTGGTTCTCGGCCTGGATCTCCACGCCTTCCTTGGCTTCCACGGCCTGGTGCAGGCCGTCGCTCCAGCGCCGGCCCGTCATCAGCCGGCCGGTGAATTCGTCGACGATCACCACCTCGCCCTGCTGCACCACGTAGTGCTGGTCGCGGTGGTAGAGATGCCGCGCGCGCAACGCGGCATTGAGGTGATGCATCAGCGTGATGTTGGCCGGATCGTAGAGCGAGGCGCCCTCGGGCAGCAGCTTGAACTCGGAGAGCACCTGCTCTGCCTTCTCGTGGCCGTCTTCGGTGAGGAACACCTGGTGCGTCTTCTCGTCGACGGTGAAGTCGCCCGGCTTGGTGACGCCCTCGCCGGTGCGCGGGTCGGCCTCGCCTTCCTGGCGGGTGAGCAGCGGCACGACCTTGTTGATCGCCAGGTACAGGTCGGTGTGGTCCTCGGCCTGGCCGCTGATGATCAGCGGCGTGCGCGCTTCGTCGATCAGGATCGAGTCCACCTCGTCGACGATGGCGTAGTTCAGCCCGCGCTGCACCCGGTCCTGCGTCTCGTAGACCATGTTGTCGCGCAGGTAGTCGAAGCCGTACTCGTTGTTGGTGCCGTAGGTGATGTCGCTGCCATAGGCCTGCTGCTTCTCTTCGCGCGGCATCTGCGGCAGGTTGATGCCGACCGTGAGCCCGAGGAAGTTGTAGAGCCGGCCCATCCAGCGCGCGTCGCGGTTGGCGAGGTAATCGTTCACCGTCACCACGTGAACGCCCTTGCCGGTCAGCGCATTCAGGTACACGGGAAGCGTGGCGGTGAGCGTCTTGCCCTCACCCGTGCGCATTTCGGAGATCTTGCCGTGGTGCAGCGCCATGCCGCCGAGCAGCTGCACATCGAAGTGGCGCATCTTCATGACGCGCTTGGAGCCCTCGCGCACGGTGGCGAAAGCTTCGGGCAGCAGGTCGTCCAGCGATTCGCCGCGCGTCACGCGGTCCTTGAATTCCTGCGTCTTGGCCTGCAACGCCTCGTCGCTGAGCTTTTCGAAGCTGGGCTCGAGCGCGTTGATGCGATCGACCGTCTTGCGATACTGCTTGAGGAGCCGGTCGTTGCGACTGCCGAAGATCTGGGTCAGGAAGTTGGTGGCCATGCGAGCGGGTCGACAGCGACCCCATGGCATGCGGGTCCGCGACCGAAATTCCTAAGATAGTGAAAGCAGGTGGGCGCGCCTGGCGCAAAATCAACACGCCAAAGGGCACGCGCCCCGCCGGCACGAATGCCGGCAAACCGGGCATTTTAGCCGCGTTGCCGTTTCCACTACCTTGTCATGAACCGTCGTTTGCACCCCGTCACCTTGCAGCAGGCTGCCGAGGATTCGCCCACGCTGGCGAGCCTGATCGCGCGCGCGCGCGACGCCTCCGAACGGCTCCAGGCGATCCAGGAACTCATCCCGCCCGAGATGCGCGCTGCGGTCCAGGCCGGGCCCGTGGAGGGCGACAGCTGGTGCCTGCTGGTGCGGGGCAGCGCAGCGGCGGCCAAGCTGCGACAGCTGGTGCCTGCGCTGCAGGCGCGATTGAAGTCCCGAGGGTGGCCCGACGTGACCCTTCGCCTGAAAGTCCACACCCGTCATTGAGAAGCAGAACCTTGTCATCCAGAGTCTCTCGCATCGCACTATCGGCATCGGCAGCTGCCATCGGCAGCATTGCGGCCTATTGGGCGCTCCTGGCGGCGCGCCAGGGCCACATCCTGTTCAACGCCCGCAAGCACCCCGTCGTCCATCTGTCCGACGACTTCTCCACGTACTCGCACACGGTGCCGGGCGGGATGGTCCGCGGGTACATCTACCACCCCCATGGCGAGGCAGCGCTGCAGGACCTGTTCATCTATTTCGCCGGCCGCGGCGAGGACGTCCGCGCCACGGCGCAGGCCCTGCACTGGCTTCCGGAAGGCTTCGGATTCGCTGCGATCAATTACCGCGGGGTGGCCGACTCCGAGGGGCACCCCTCCGAGCTCGCCTCGGTGCAGGACGCGAGCCAGTTCGCCGATCACCTGCGCCGGGCCCTCCCGCACGCCCGCCTGCACGTGGTCGGCCGCAGCCTCGGGACGGGCGTGGCCATCCAGCTGGTGGCCCGGCAGGAGTTCGCGAGCCTGCAGCTGGTCACGCCTTACGACTCGATGCTGGCGGTGGCGAAGCGGCGCTTTCCGCTGGTTCCGCTTTCCCTGCTGCTGCGGCATCAGTTCAACTCCCTGACGCACTGCAAGGAGGTCGCGGCGAAAACCCAGGTCTTGCTGGCCGAGCAGGACGACATCGTGCTGCCCGAGCGTTCGCAGAAGCTCATCGCGGCCTGGCCGACGCCCATCAGCGTGCAGACGATCACCGGCTCCGATCACCACAACATCATGGGCCTCGAGGCGACCTGGCTCCATCTCGTCGACTTCGCCCTGACGGCCATCCTCCCAGAGCCGAAGGCGGCGTGAGCTCCACCATGCTGCGTCGTCCGTCCCTCACGCATCGCGAACGCGCACTGCTGGTCGCGTTCGCGTCGCTGTCGGTGGCGGCCTTCGTGGGACCTGCATTGCCCACCCCTGAATCGGCTGCCGCGCCTTTTGCCGACGACCGTGCCTGGTACGGCCTGCCGAATGCGATGGACGTGCTGAGCAACCTGGCCTTTGCGGCGATCGGCGTCTGGGGCCTGCTTCAGCTGCGCCGGCTGGACCGGACACGGGAGGCCGCCCAGGATGCCCTGCCGGCGTCCGGGGCGACAAGGCAGGCAAGCGACAACGCGCTCGATTGCGCATGGCTCTTCTTCGCGGGCCTGATCCTCACCGCCGTGGGGTCGGCCTTCTACCACCTGCATCCCGACAGCCCGCGGCTCGCGGCCGATCGTGCCGGCATGGCCGTCGCGTTTGCAGGCATCGTGGGCGTCGCGGTCTGCGACCGGGTGAGCGCGCGCGCCGGCTGGCCCGCGGCCTGGTTCACTTTGGCCGGCGGCTTGCTGGCGGTGGGCGTCTTTCACGAGACCGGCAACGTGCTGCCGTGGGGACTGGTCCAGTTCGGCGGCATGGCGCTGCTCCTGGTGCTGGCGCTTGCCAAGCCGATGGGCGGCGGCATCGGGTTAAAGCCCGGTTGGGTGCTCTTCTTGTACGGCCTGGCCAAGCTGTTCGAGCTTTCGGACCAAGCCATCTTCGAGGCGACGAACGAGCTGATGTCGGGTCACACCCTCAAGCATCTGACTGCGGCGCTCGCGGCCCTTCCCGTGCTGCACGCGGTTCGGGCCATGGGAAGGCAGCCGTTGCGACAGGACCCGGGCACGCCCGCGATGAGCGCCTGAGCAAGCCGCGGCAAATCCCGGTTGCAATCACGCCGGTGACGGCGAGCATCGCCGCGGTGTGGACGCCGACGGCCGCGAGCGCCAGGACCAGCGAGCCCGATGCGCCGACCTCCCCGGCCGACACGTCGCCCAGGCAGAGCGGGATCAACGCCGGCACCAGCATCAAGCCGGCACCGTGCGCGCTGGACATCATGAAGGACCAGAGCGCCAGTCCGACATGCCCGGCCGGCGTGCGCGCCTGCCGGGGCGTGCGGCCCGACAGGTGAAGCAGCGCGGCGACGATCAGCAGCCCGCCGGCCACCCATTGCAGCACCACGCGATCCATCGACAGGCCGAAGGCCACCGCGGCGGCCACCAGCGCGACCGACGCGGCATGCCCGAACGCGATCGGCACCAGCGCCCGCAGCGCCTGCGCCCGATCGCGCGAACGCAGGCCCCAGGCGGCAGCCCACATCCAGCCGGTGGCAGGATTCAGCCCGTGAAGGGCGCCGGCTCCTGCGACCGCCAGCCATGGCCAAAGGCTTGCCACGACATGTGCTCCGGCGCGGGGTGGGCGTGCCTCAATCGTGCGCGCAGCACGAATGGGCGGACGGCTTCGCCGCCGGTTCGCCTGCATCGTCCTTGCAGAGATGGCTCACCGTGTTCATGACGTGCTCCTGTCGTGGTTCGAAGCACCTCTGGGGCGCCGCACGGCGCGCACCTTTCCGCTCGCGCCGCCGCCGGCATAGAAGAGATCGGCCCCGTCGGATTCGAGCCCGCTGACGCCGGCGCCGCGCGGCATCTCCAGCCGCTCGAGGACGGCGCCGCTGACCGGATCGATGCGGCGGATGTCGCTCTCGTCGCCCTCCCATGTTCCATGCCACAGCTCGCCATCGACCCAGGTGACGCCCGTGACGAAGCGGGTGGACTCGATCGTGCGAATCACGGCACCGGTCGCGGGGTCGACCTGGTGGATCTTGCGGTCGCGGTACTGCCCCACCCACAGGCTGCCCTCGGCCCAGGTGAGGCCCGAATCGCTCCCGCTACCCGGCGCCGGGATCGACGCCACCACTTCGCCGGTGGCCGGATCGATCTTGTCGATGCGCGACTCGGCAATCTGATAGAGGTGCCTGCCGTCGAAGGCGGTGCCGGCGTCGCCGGCGCAGGCCAGCGTGCGCGTGGTCTCGCCGCTCTCGGGGTCGAAGGCGATCAGCCTCGCGCCGGTGGCGGCCCAGACGCGCTGGCCGTCATGGGTCACGCCGGCCACCTGATCGACGCCGGGAAAGGGGCCGTACTCGCGGACGATCTCGGCCGCCTGCACTGCGGCCTCGGGTCTGCCCTTGCTTGTCTTGCTGCTCATCGCTGCTCCTTGTGGTGCGCCACGGATCGACGCCTGGAGACAACTCTATTCAATCGGCAGCGCTGCAGGGAGTAACAAGATCGTCGTGAATCCGGCCAGCGGCGGTGCCAGCCAGCGCTGGGCCCGGGCCCGGCCGACGGAGCGCGCGCGCCCTGCCGACTCGAGCTCGGCCAGCGCGCGCTGGACGGTGCGCTGGCTGGCGCCCA
>DATFFA010000079.1:0-8875 GCA_035250605.1 Variovorax sp.
ACCCCGGCCCGTCTCATGCACCTCCACGTCGACGAAGAGATCACTTTCCGCAGGCTCGAGATCCTGCTGGCCTTCCTGGAGACCGGCAACCTCGCTCGCACGGCCGAGAAGCTCGACATCAGTGCCGTCAGCGTGCATCGCGCCTTGCATGCGCTGGAGACGGGTTTGCGCTGTGCCTTGTTCCGGCACGAAGGCCGCAATCTGCATCCGACCGAAGCCGCGCAGGCACTGGCCGAGGTGGCCCGCGAGGTGCTGCGCACGATGTCCAAGGGCATCCACACCACGCGAGAAGTTGCCGGCTACTCGGCCGATCGGATCCGCATCGGCTCGCTCTATTCCCTGACGAGCCGCACGGTGCCGCAGCTGATCATGGGCATGAAGCTGCGCAAGCCGGAGCTGCACACCGAGCTCGTGCTCGGCTCCAATGCCCACCTGCTGCAGAAGCTGCGCGATGGCGCCGTCGATGCCGCGCTCATGGCGATCCCCGAGGAGGCATCGGATGTCGAATCGGAGCCATTGTTCGAGGACGACATCCAGTTCGCCGCACCCGTGGGCTCTCCTTACTCCACGCAGAAGGAGATCGACCTCGCCACCTGCGCCGGCGAGCGTTTCGTCAGCCTGAGCGAGGGCTTCGTCACCTACAGCGGCTTCGTCGACACCTTTCGCATCGCCGGCTTCACCCCCGACGTGGTGATGAAGACCGACGACATCTTTTCGCTCATGAACCTGGTCAGCGGCGGCGTGGGCTACACGCTGCTGCCGGGCCGGGTGCGCGGCGTCATGCCGCAGAACGTGCAGCTGATCCCGCTTCAGCCCAGGTACCTGATGCGCCAGACCATCGCGCTCAATTTTCTGCGCACGCGCGAGCGCGATCCCAACCTGCTCGCGCTGCTGTCGGTGTGCCGCCTGGCCAAGGCCGAACTCGGCTGAGTGCGCAACGGCGACCGATTGGGGTTAACCCTCGATCGTTTCAGAAGGCGTAAAGGTCGACCGCAGCGCTTCATTGATCGTCCCGGAGGGGGTGCGTACTGTCCGTACCCAGACGCGCAAGCACTGCACGTCGCACCAAAAAACGGAGACGCCTCGATGAGTTCTCACTGGATTTCGATCTATGCGCTGGTCGGCATGTTCGTGCTGGCCACCGTGCTGCCGATCAACATGGGCGTGATCGCCTTCGTCGGCGCCTTCCTGGTCGGCACGCTGGTGGCCGGCATGAACGCCAAGGCGATCATGGGCGGCTTTCCGGCCGACCTGTTTCTCACCCTGGTCGGCATCACCTACCTGTTCGCGCTGGCGCAGAACAACGGCACCATCGACTGGCTGGTCAGGCTGGCGGTGCGCGCCGTGCGCGGGCGCATCGCGGCCATCCCCTGGATCATGTTCTTCATCGCCGCGCTGCTCACGGCGGTCGGTGCGGTCAGCCCGGCGGCGGTGGCCATCATCGCGCCGATCGCGCTGGGCTTTGCCGCCAAGTACGGCATCAACCCCCTGCTCATGGGGCTGATGGTGGTGCACGGCGCGCAGGGCGGCGGCTTCTCGCCGATCAGCATCTACGGCGGCATCACCAACAAGATCGTCGCCAAGGCCGGCCTGCCGCTCAACGAGATCGCGACGATGCTGGCAAGCCTGGGCGTCAACCTGTCCGTGTCGCTGCTGCTGTTCTTTCTCATGGGCGGGATGAAGCTGCTGCGCCAGAAGGCCGACGTGACCGGCGCGGTGCCGCCGACGCGCCGCACGGCGCATGCACAGGGCGGCGCGCAGGTGTTCGGCGGCGCCGAGGCCGAATCGCTCGCGGAAGAGCGGCGCGTCGCGACGGCGGCCGGCGAGTCGCTCATGGACGCGGCGCCGGCGGTCGCGCCCGACCAGGGTTCGCGCTTCTACCAGATCGCCACCGTGCTGGGTCTGCTGGCGCTGGCCGTGCTGACGCTGTTCTTCAAGCAGGACATCGGCTTCGTCTCGATCACCATCGGCCTCGTGCTGACGCTGATGGCGCCCAATCTGCAGAAGCGCGCGCTGGGCCAGGTGTCGTGGCCGGAGATCATGCTGATCGTCGGCGTCAGCACCTATGTGGGCGTGATGGACAAGATGGGCACGATCGATTTCGTCGGCCACAGCGTGGCGAGCCTCACATCGCCCATGATGGCCGCGCTGCTCTTGTGCTTCGTCGGTGCCGTGGTCTCGGCCTTCGCCTCGTCGACCGCGGTGCTCGGCTCGCTGATCCCCCTCGCGGTGCCGTTCCTGCAGGGCGACGGCGGCGTGAGCGCGATCGGCTTCATCGCGGCGATGGCCGTGTCCTCGACCATCGTCGACGTCAGTCCGTTCTCCACCAACGGCGCACTGGTGCTTGCCAATGCCAAGGGCGTGGACCGCGACGTGTTCTTCCGGCAGCTGATGGTGTACGGCGCGATCGTGACCCTTGTCGCCCCCGTGGTGGTGTGGCTGCTCTTCGTGGTGCTGTGAGACAGCGCCTCCCATTCGACTGAATTCCATGCAAGCTCTTCGGACCGACATGAACTCCAGATCCTGGACCTCCAAGGCCGACGACCGCGCCGCCCGGCTGGCGCGCGCGGCGGCTGCCCTCGGGCCTCGGCTGGCCGGCAAGCGCGTCGAAACGCAAGCGGTCGCCACCCTGCTCGAAGCGGTGCTCTTGCCCGGCGACCGCGTCTGCCTCGAAGGCAACAACCAGAAGCAGGCCGACTTCCTGGCCCAGGCGCTGGTGCAGGTCGATCCTCAGCGCGTGCATGGCCTGCACATGGTGCAGTCGGTGCTGGCGCTGCCCGAGCACCTGGACATTTTCGAGAACGGCGTGGCCGCCCGGCTGGACTTCAGCTTCTCGGGGCCGCAGGGCGCGCGCCTGGCCAAGCTGGTGTCGGCCGGGCGCATCGAGATCGGCGCGATCCACACCTACCTCGAACTGTTCGCGCGCTACTTCGTCGACCTGACGCCCAAGGTCGCGCTGGTCGCCGCGCAGGCGGCCGATGCCGAAGGCAATCTCTACACCGGCCCCAACACCGAAGACACGCCGGCCATCGTCGAGGCCACGGCGTTCTCGGGCGGCATCGTGATCGCGCAGGTCAACGAATGGGTCGACGGCCAAAGCACCACGCTGCCGCGCATCGACATCCCGGCGGGCTGGGTGAACTTCGTCGTGAAGGCGCCGCGCCCCAACTTCATCGAGCCGCTGTTCACGCGCGACCCGGCGCAGATCAGCGAGGTCCAGGTGCTGATGGCGATGATGGCGATCAAGGGCATCTATGCCGAGTACGGCGTGCAGCGGCTGAACCACGGCATCGGCTTCGACACCGCGGCGATCGAGCTGCTGCTGCCGACCTATGCCGAGTCGCTCGGCCTCAAGGGAAAGATCGGCAAGCACTGGGCGTTGAACCCGCACCCGGCGTTGATCCCGGCGATCGAGGCGGGCTGGGTCGAGTCGGTGCATTCCTTCGGCTCGGAGCTGGGCATGGAGGACTACATCCGCGCGCGCTCCGACGTGTTCTTCACCGGCCCCGACGGCAGCCTGCGCAGCAACCGCGCCTTCTGCCAGGCCGCCGGCCACTACGCCTGCGACATGTTCATCGGCTCGACCTTGCAGATCGATCTCGACGGCAACAGCTCGACCGCCACGCTGGGCCGGATCGCCGGTTTCGGCGGTGCGCCCAACATGGGCGCCGATGCACGGGGCCGGCGCCATGCCAGCCCGGCCTGGCTCAAGGCCGGACGCGAAGCGCGTGCCGGGCGCAGCGGCGCGGCCGGCACTCCGCGCGGGCAGAAGCTGGTCGTGCAGATGGTCGAGACCTTCCGCGAACACATGCAGCCGGCCTTCGTCGACAGGCTGGATGCCTGGACGCTGCAGGAGCAGGCCGGCATGGACCTGCCGCCGATCATGATCTACGGCGACGACGTCACGCACATCCTCACCGAGGAAGGCATTGCCAACCTGCTGCTGTGCCGCAGCGACGCCGAGCGCGAGCAGGCCATCCGCGGCGTGGCCGGCTACACCGCGGTGGGCCTGGCGCGCGACCGGCGCGCGGTGGAGAACCTGCGCGACCGCGGCGTGATCCGCCGTCCGCAGGACCTCGGCATCGACCCCCGCCAGGCCACGCGCAACCTGCTGGCCGCACGCAGCATGCGCGACCTGGTGCGCGCCTCGGGCGGGCTGTACCAGCCGCCCAAGCGCTTCAGAAACTGGTAGCAGGAGATCCGACCATGAGCGACGTTCCCGCAGGGCTCGAAACCCTGGACTTTTTATTCTCCGGCGGCCGGCCGGCCGGCGCCTTTGCGCCGGTGCTGGTCGGCGTCGTCGGCTCCGGCAATCTCGAAGTCATGCTCGAGCCGGCCGAGGGCAGCGACTGCGCGGTGCGTGTCGAGACTTCGGCGCGCGGCTTCGGGCCGATCTGGCAGGCCGTGATGGACGACTTCCACGCCCGCCATCCGCTGGCCGGCGTGCGCGTCTCGATCAACGACATGGGCGCCACGCCCGCGGTCGTGAGCCTGCGGCTCGACCAGGCAGTGGCCGAGATCACTGGAGGGCGGCCATGATCAGCTTTGCCGAATGCTCGGCGCGCGAGCGGCTGGCGCTGCTGCTCGATCCCGGCAGTTTCCACGAATGGCTTCCGCCTGCCGAGCGGGTCACCAGCCCGCACCTGGCGCAGCTCGGCGTTCCCTACGCCTTCGACGACGGCGTGGCGATCGGCCGTGCGACGCTCGACGGCCGCAGCGTCTTCGTCGCCGCGCAGGAGGGCGGCTTCATGGGGGGCGGCGTCGGCGAGGTGCATGGCGCCAAGCTGGTGGGCTTGATGCAGCGCGCCTTGCGCGACCGCCCGGCGGCCGTGCTGCTGCTGGCCGAATCGGGAGGCGTGCGCCTGCACGAGGCCAATGCGGGGCTGATCGCCGTGTCGGAAGTGATGCGGGCGCTTCTCGATGTGCGCGCGGCCGGCATCCCCGTGATCGTGCTGATCGGCGGCGCCAACGGCTGCTTCGGCGGCATGGGCATCGTTGCGCGTTGTGCCGATCACATCGTGATGAGCGACGTCGGGCGGCTTGCGATGTCCGGGCCGGAGGTGATCGAGTCTTCCCACGGGGTGGACGAATTCGATTCGCGCGACCGCGCGCTGGTGTGGCGAACCACCGGCGGCAAGCACCGCTGGCTGACCGGCGACTGCGACGCGCTGGTCGAAGACGACGTCGCGGACTTTCGCGCAGCGGCTGTCGCGGCGCTCGACGCCTCCAGGCCGCTGACGCTGGCGGCGCTGGAGGAAGAACACGCGCTGCTGAGTGCTCGCCTGCGCGCATTGCCTTCCGATACCGCGGGCCGCGACGAAGCCACCCTGCTCTGGAGCGCGCTCGGCATCGCCGATGCACAACAGGTCCCTGACCTTCCGGTCGAAGCCGTGCGCGCGCTGCGCACCATCCGTTGAGGAGCGTTCAGATGCAGTGGAATTCCCTGGTGACGCAGCTCTTCGGCCCTTATCACGGCATGCGTGCCGACGGCGACTTCCTGCGCGGCGAAGTGATGTTCGAAGGCGAGCCGCTCACGGTGATCGGCACCACCCACCATGCGCCGATCGGCGTGCGGCTCGCGCTCGCGCAGGCCCGCGCGGTGCTCGACACGGTGGCGCAGCATCCCGGCCGGCCGATCCTGCTGCTGATCGACACCCAGGGCCAGCAGTTGCGCCGGCGCGATGAACTGCTCGGCATCAACCGCGCAATGGCCCACCTGGGCGCAAGCATCGATCTGGCGCGGCGTCGCGGCCACCGCGTGATCGGCCTGGTGTACGACCAGGCGCTGTCCGGAGGGTTCATCACCTCGGGCCTGATCGCCGATGCCTGCTACGCCTTGCCGGACGCCGAGATTCGCGTGATGCGCATTCCCGCGATGGCGCGCGTGACCAAGCTGTCGGAGGACAAGCTCACGGCGCTGTCGCAATCCAACCCGGTGTTCGCGCCGGGCGTGCAGAACTACGTGGCCATGGGCGGCGTGCGCGCGCTGTGGCGCGGCGACCTGCAGGCTTGCCTTCGCGATGCGCTGGCCCACACGCCGACGGAAGACCGGCGCGCGCAGGACGGTGCCGAGCGCGGCGGGCGCCAGCTTGCCGCTGCCGTCGTGCAGCGCGTGCTGGACGCCGCCTGACCGCCGGAGGTGCGCCATGGTCTCCCTGCGCCGCCATCAACTCGTCCGGCTCTCCGAGGCCGGTTGGTCCGCCGTCCTGCTCCGGCCATGGGACCCGCAGGCGCGCGAATGCCTGATGCATTGGGCCATGCATCGACTGCCGCTGGTGGTGACGCGTCAACCGGTCGCAGCCCCTGCCGACGGATGCATCTCCCTGGGCCTGCCCTCGCCTGCGCGCTGGGACCGGCGCCGGCTGGCGCTGCAGGTGCCGCGCACCGCGCTGCTCTGCTTCGACGAGTTCCCGCGCCTGGCCCAGGTGCAGGCACTGCTGCCGCGGGCGGCGCGAACCGCGGTGCGCGAGCTTCTCGGCGGACTCGACGCGTGCGGGGCGTCAGCTCGCGTCTTCGGCAGCTACGGGTGGCAGGCGATCAGCGGCCTGGACCACGTGCGGCCGGGCTCCGACCTCGATCTGTGGATCTCCGTCGATGACGCCTCCCATGCGGATGCCGTGACGCATGCCCTTCGGTCCTTCGGCGCAGCGCGGCCGAGGCTGGATGGCGAGCTCGTTTTCGACGGTGGCGCGGCGGTGGCGTGGCGCGAATGGGCCGCGTGGCGCGCCGGACGCGCGCGGGCGGTGATGGTCAAGCGACTGAACGACGTGGCCCTGAAGCGCGATACGGCATGGTGCGAGCGTGCCGGGCTGGCGGAGCTGGTCCCATGAGGACCTCTGCGTTGCGTGAGCAGCGCCGCCCGACGCTCACGCCATCGGCCCTCGGACGGGCCGCCACCCTCGCGCTGCATGACGAGCTGTCGCTGACGCCCAAGCCGGGCCTGGTGACACTGTTCGACCGCGGCAGCCACGACGACATGGATGCGCACACCTTCATGCGCAGCCTGTTTTCGCTGCGCCGCTACTTTGCGCAGATCGCCGAGGCCGGCCTGGCGGGCGCGGAGTTCGACGTGCTGGAGCGCCTCGGGATCGCGGCGGAGGCACGCATGCTGGCCGCCACCGGCGGCATCAACACGCATCGCGGTGCGATCTTCATGCTCGGCCTGTTGTGCGCCGCGGCCGGTGCCGTGCTGCGAGAACACGATGAAGCACCCCGCCCGGCCGAGCTGCAGCGTGCGCTGCGCCTGCGGTGGGGCGATGCGCTGGCCCGGCGAAGCCGGCGCACGTCGACCCTCCCCGGCGGCATCGCCGCTCGACGCCATGGACTTCGCAGCGCATCCGAAGAAGCGGCGCTGGCCTTTCCGGTGCTCTTCGACGTGGCGCTGCCCGCTCTGCGCGCCGCACTGGCGCGCGGTTTGACGCCGCAGCAGGCGCGTCTCGACACCCTGTTCCACATCATGGCGGTCCTGGAGGACAGCAACCTCGCGCATCGCGGCGGCCTTGCCGGGCTGCGCTTCGCGCAGCGCACGGCGCAGGCGTTCCTGCATCGAGGCGGTGTGGCGCGGCCCGGCGGGCTTCTGGAGGCACACGCCATGGCAGGCGAGTTCGTGGCACGACGCCTGTCGCCCGGAGGCGCGGCAGACACGCTGGCCGCAGCCTGCTGGATCACGCGGGTGTGTGGCGCTTCATGAGTTTCGCGCTGCTCTTTTCCGGCCAAGGCAACCAGCACCCGGCGATGCTGCCATGGCTTGCCGACGACGCCATCGTGAACGACATGCGCACGCGCCTGGGCGTCGAGGACTGGCGCGGTGCGCTGGCCGATGCCGGCTGGGCCGAACGCAACGACAACGCGCAGACCCTGCTGACCGGCCTGGCCTTGGCCGCCTGGCATCAGCTGGCGCCCCACGTTGCATCGCCGGCCGCCATCGCGGGCTACAGCGTCGGGGAACTGCCGGCCTTCAGCGCGGCGGGCGTGCTCGATCCCGCGTCCACCATCGGACTTGCACGGCGGCGGGCCGAGGCGATGGACGAATGCGCGGCGCGGGCCCCCGGCGGATTGCTGGCCGTCACCGGTCTTTCCCGGCCTGGGCTCGAGCGGCTGCGGGCAGAAACGGGCCTCGCGCTCGCCATCCGCAACGGCGAGGAGAGCGTGATCCTCGGCGGGCCGATCGCTGCATTGGCCCAGGCGCAGCGAACGGCCGAGCTCGCAGGTGCGCAATGCACGCGATTGCGCGTGAACGTGGCCTCCCATACGCCGTGGATGCGCGAGGCCGCCGACGGCTTTTCGCGGACGCTCGAACACGTTCGGTTCGAAGCGCCTCGCGTGGTGTTGTTCAGCAATGCGGCGGATCGCATCCGGGACGCCTCGTCCGCCCGGGTCGCGCTGGCCGCCCAGATCGCCACGACGGTTCGCTGGGACGAATGCATGGAAAACGTCATGGGACGGCAGGTCCGTTGCGTGCTGGAGATCGGCCCCGGCCAGGCACTGGCGCGCATGTGGAGCCAGCGCTATCCCGGTGTTCCCGCTCGCGCCTGCGATGACTTCCGCAGTGCTGCAGCAATTGCCGCCTGGCTGAACAGCCATGCGGACTGACGAATCGACGACGCTTCAGCACCCCGGGGCGGCTGACCAGGGGTGACTCATTCCGGTCCGCCGGACGAGTCCGTGCGTCGCGCGTCGCGTTGCCGCACCTTCCGGTCGGGACGGTAGGTCTCGCGGTGAGAGAAGTATTCGAGAACGAGCCCTGCCACCACAATGGCGGCGATGCAAAGAAGGATGAGGACGGGAGACATGGCGGGCATCGAGTAACCCGTTTGTTGTACATGCGGACGGTGCGGACGGCGTCGTCACATTAGGCGAGCGGGCGCATGATCGG
>DATFFA010000080.1:0-2653 GCA_035250605.1 Variovorax sp.
CTGGCGCCACTGCGCGAGCGTGCCCGCCAGCGCATCCTCGGCGTTGAACGCGGCGCCGTTGCGTTGCGGCTCCAACGCCTGCTGCAGCCGCGCGATGGTGCGCCGCAGCCGCTCCGGCTGCACCGGCTTGAGCACATAGTCGATGGCCTGGGCATCGAAGGCCCGGGCTGCGTATTCGTCGTAGGCCGTCACGAAGACCAGCTGGGGCATCGGCGCCTCGTCGGCCGGCCAGGCATCGGCCAGCTCGGCGGCAGCGGCCAGGCCGTCCTGGCCCGGCATGCGGATGTCGAAGAACAGCACCTGCGGCAGCAACTGCAGCGCCGCGCGCACCGCACTGCGGCCGTCGGCCACGGTGGCGAGCACTTCGAGCTCGGGCCAGGCGGCGGCGAGCTCGGCGCGCAGGGCCTGGGCCAGCAGGGGTTCGTCTTCGGCGATGAGGGCGGTGGTCTTCATTCGGACAAGGGGAGTTGGAGGGTGGCGCAGGTGCCGCCGGCCGGGCCCGCCGTGAGCCGCAGGCCGTCCTGCTCGCCGTAGGCGGTGGCGAGGCGTTCCCGCACCTGCGACAGGCCGAAGCCGCCGTCGGGCCGCGGCGTGCTGCCCGGCGGGTCGATGGCGAGGCCGACGCCGGTGTCGCACACCTCGAGCACCAGGCGCCGGCCTTCGCGCCGCGCGCCGATCGCGATCTCGCCGCCGTCGACCTTCGGCTCCAGTCCGTGGCGGATCGCGTTCTCCACCAGCGGCTGCAGCAGCAGCGGCGGCACCGGCACCTCGCGCAGATCGTCGGGCAGCACGAGCCGGTAAGCGAGCCGCGGCCCCATGCGCACGGACATCAGCTCCAGGTAGTCGCCCAGCCGCTGGAACTCGGCCGCAAGCGGATGCGCGAGCGCGCGCGAGCCGCTCAGGGTCACGCGCAGGTAGCTGTTGAGACGGTCGAGCATGGCCACGGCGCGCGGCGGGTCGGTGGCGATCAGCACGCGCAGGTTGGCCAGCGTGTTGAACAGCATGTGCGGCTCGAGCTGGGTCTCCAGCAGCTTGAGGCGCGCATCGGCGGCGTCGCGCTGGGCCAGCGCGATCTCGCCTTCGAGGTACTTGCTCTTGCCGAGGCTGTAATAGAAGTAGCAGATGACGACGCCGGCCACCACGGTGATCAGCACCGTGGAGGCGAGCTTGTCCCGCGAGAAGCTCAAGAATTCGAGCAGGGGCTTGCCGGTCCAGGCGTCGCCGATCACGTTGCCCCCGAGGAAGCCCGCCGCGATGCCGACGATGACCAGCGCCACGCCGCGCCAGCCCTGCGGCCAGGGCTTGGCCGCGCGGCCCGCCAGCACCAGCCGGCCGAGGTCGATCACCAGCCAGCAGATGAGCCCGATCGAGAGCGAATAGACGAACTGGGGCGCCCAGGCGCCACGGCCCGAGACCGACAGCCCCACCGCGATGACGCAGCAGAAGCCGGCGGTCGAGATGCCGTGGCGCAGCACGTGCCGGAGGTTGTGCGGCGAGAAGTTGCGCGACAGGGTGTCGCTCACCCGCGGTCTCCGCCGCGCAGTGCCTTGCGCTCGCGGTCGAGCAGCCGGTCGTAGAAGTTGCCGCCCGGCGCGACGAAGAACACCACCGCGCCATGGATCAGCAGCCCCAGGCCCCAGCCGAGCAGCGGGTACATGGCCCAGTTCTGCCCGCGGGAGCTCGCCAGGATCACGAGGAACAGGTTGACCAGCACGTAGACGCTGGCATGGATGTACCAGCCCATCTTGGCGCCGGCACGGCGGCGGGCGAGGCGTTCGGTGCGGTGGTCGGAGGAAAGGGCGTCGTTCATGGTGAGACCTCTTGAAACGATGATGGATTCTTGCGGAAGAAAGGGGCTGCGTCGCGCTTGCTGTTCAGACACCGGCCGCCGGCAGGGCTTCGCGGTCCTCGCGGATGGCCAGCTTCCACAGGCGCAGCGACCGCGCCGCGAAGATGCCGCTGAAGGCGCCGTAGAGCGTGCCGATGCCCAGGGCGAAGCCTTCGTGGCGCGCCAGCTCCGGATGCATCGCGAGCAGCACGCCGACCGCGTACTTGGTGAAGAAGATGCCCATGAACAGCGCCAGCGGCACCGCGCTGCCCGGCAGGTGGAAGCTGCGGCTCGCCGCGTCGAAGCGCGCGGCGACCGGCAGCGGCCAGCGCTGCACCGTCAGCAGCAGCAGCGTGGCCGCGGCGGCCCAGCCGAACAGGGCGAGCGGCGAGTCGCCGAAGGCGGAAAGCATGCCGTAGAAGGACAGCCCGGTCATGGCGATCGGCAGCAGCGTCACGCGGGTCAGGCTCACGCTGCCGGCGAGCAGTTGCCTGGCGCCCACCCACACGAGCAGCGCGAAGAGGGCGAACACCCAGCGCGGGGTGTGGGTCAGGATCTGGGCCAGCATCTGCATGTTGTTTCTCCTTGAAGGGTGGTCCGAAGCGTCGATGGGCGGACTGTGCCGGCCGGCCCGCGGCCCCGCCACGCGCTTGCGACGAGCTGCAGCCGGCCGGCGCGAGTTGCAATCCGCTGTCGCCGGACGCAAAGGTCAACGTCTGCTTTACCGGGGCTTTACGGTCCGTAAGAACTGGGCGCTACGATTCGGCGCTCCACTACGGGCTGCCTGCGAACTGCCCTGTTGCCGATGTCTTTCCCCGCCCCCGA
>DATFFA010000081.1:0-16987 GCA_035250605.1 Variovorax sp.
CGAGCTGATGACGATCCGGTTCACCGCGAGAACCGTAGAGCGGCTCTCGGACAGCGTGCGCAGCCTGGTGGACGAAATCCGCCGCCACGAGCGCGAGATCCACGACATCTCGGTCGAGAAGGCGCAGATGCCGCGGCAGCACTTCATCAAGGTGTTCGCCGGCACCGAAGGCTCGCGCCGCTGGCTGACGAACGAGATCAACTCGGGGCAGCCGTGGAGCGAGTCGCTGCGCCGGGTCGAGCCCTCGGTGCTCGAGCTGCTGTCCAAGATCCATGCCGTGCAGCAGAAGATCGGCATCACGGTCAAGGACCTCAAGGAGATAAACAAGCAGATGTCCACCGGCGAGGCCAAGGCGCGCCGCGCGAAGCGCGAGATGACCGAGGCCAACCTGCGCCTCGTGATCTCGATCGCGAAGAAGTACACCAACCGGGGCCTGCAGTTCCTCGACCTCATCCAGGAGGGGAACATCGGGTTGATGAAGGCGGTGGACAAGTTCGAATACCGCCGCGGCTACAAGTTCTCCACCTATGCCACGTGGTGGATCCGGCAGGCCATCACCCGCTCGATCGCCGACCAGGCGCGCACCATCCGCATCCCGGTGCACATGATCGAGACCATCAACAAGATGAACCGGATCAGCCGGCAGCATCTGCAGGAGTTCGGATTCGAGCCCGATGCCGGCATCCTGGCCGCGAAGATGGAGATCCCGGAAGACAAGATCCGCAAGATCATGAAGATCGCCAAGGAGCCGATCTCGATGGAAACCCCCATCGGCGACGACGACGATTCGCACCTGGGCGACTTCATCGAGGACAGCAGCAACACGGCGCCGATCGAGGCCGCGATGCAGGCCGGCCTGCGCGACGTGGTCAAGGACATCCTCGACAGCCTGACGCCGCGCGAGGCCAAGGTGCTGCGCATGCGCTTCGGGATCGAGATGTCGACCGACCACACGCTGGAAGAGGTGGGCAAGCAGTTCGACGTGACGCGCGAGCGCATCCGCCAGATCGAGGCAAAGGCACTGCGCAAGCTCAAGCATCCTTCGCGTTCCGACAAGCTGCGCAGCTTTATCGACACACTTTGACCCAAGCCCGTTGCTTGCTCACTTCGTGTAGCCGCCTCCCCCCTCAAGGGGGCAACACCAGCGGCCCGGCCCTTCGCCGGGCTCAGGACAGGCCAAGGCCGGTTCCGCGGAGTTTCCCGAGCGGCCCTGGCTCCGCTCGGCGACAGCCGAAGGCATGAATCCCGACGCCGACAAACTCTGGCAAGCGCCCCGCTGGGCGCTCGCCGTGCTGCTGGCGGTGCTGGGCATGCTCGGCCCCTTTTCCATCGACACCTACATCCCGGCCTTCGCGGGCATTGCGCAGAGCATCGGCGCGACGCCGGCGCAGATGCAGCAAACCCTGTCGGCCTACCTCTTCGGCTTCGCCTTCATGAACCTGTTCCATGGCGCGCTGTCCGACAGTTTCGGCCGGCGGCCCGTGGTGCTGTGGGGACTGGCGGTGTTCACCATCGCCTCGCTGGGCTGCGCCCTGTCGCAGACCATCGCGCAGCTGGTGTTCTTTCGCGCGCTGCAGGGCCTGTCGACCGGCGCCGGCATCGTGGTTTCGCGCGCGGTGATCCGCGACATGTTCCCGCCCGCCGAGGCGCAGCGGGTCATGAGCCAGGTGACGATCTACTTCGGCATCGCACCCGCGATCGCGCCGATCATCGGCGGCTTCCTCTTCGTGCACCTGGGCTGGCATAGCGTGTTCTGGTTCCTGGTAGCCGTGGGCGTGGTGCTGTTCGCAGCCAACTGGAAGCTTCTGCCGGAAACCCTGCACAAGAGCGAGCGCCAGCCCTTCGAAGTGCGCCACCTGATGCGCGGCTACTGGAATCTCTGTTCCGATGCGCGCTTCCTGCTGCTCGCGCTGGCCAGCGGCGTGCCCTTCAACGGCATGTTCCTCTACGTGCTGGCGGCGCCGGCCTTCCTCGGCGACCACCTCGGCCTCGCGCCCACCCAGTTCTTCTGGTTCTTCCTGCTGACCATCGGCGGCATCATGACCGGCGCCTGGGCCAGCGGGCGCATGGCGGGCAAGGTGGCGCCCAAGCGGCAGATCCGCGACGGCTTCCTCATCATGCTGCTGACCTCCATCGTCAACGTGATCGCCAATGCGCTCTTCGCCCCCCACCCGGTCTGGGCGATATTGCCGCTTGCGGTCTTCGCGTTCGGCTGGGCGCTGATGGTGCCCGTGGTGACCTTGCTGGTGCTCGACCTTCATCCCGAGCGCCGCGGCATGGCTTCCTCGCTGCAGGCCGTGATCGGCTCGACCGCCAACGGCATCGTTGCCGGCGTGGTCGCGCCGCTGGTGATGCACTCCACCCTCGCCCTGGCGCTGACCTCGATCGGAATGATGAGCGTGGGCCTGGTGGCCTGGGCCTGGCTGCACGGGCGCTGGCCCGAGATCGGGCGAAGGGTCGCCGGCGAACTCGCCTGAAGACATGCCGAGGGAGCAACTGCGTACCTTCGCGCGCGCCTGGCTGCCGGCGCGCACCAACGTCGATGCCAGGGAGCGCCTGCGGGCAATCCTGGGTGCCGGGCTGGGCCTGCTGGTCACGGCACTGCTGTCCCAGTTGACGGGCGCTTCGATCGACAGCCGCTGGCTGATCGCGCCGCTGGGCGCCAGCGCCGTGCTGGTGTTCGCGCTGCCCGCCAGTCCGCTCGCGCAGCCCTGGTCGGTGGTTGCCGGGAACACCTTCTCGGCGCTGATCGGCGTCGCCTGTGCGCGATGGATGCCCGATCCGGTCTGGGCCAGTGCCCTCGCCCCCGCGCTCGCCATCGGGCTCATGTTCGGCTTGCGTTGCCTGCATCCGCCCGGTGGCGCAGTGGCGCTGTTCGCGGTGCTGAGCCAGACCACCCACTTTCCGTTTTCGCTCTATCCCGTGGCGCTCAATTCGGCGCTGCTCGTGCTGGCCGGCGTGCTCTACAACAGCCTGACGGGCCGGCGCTACCCGCATGTTCAGCTCGCGCCGCGCAAGCCCAGTGCCGATGCGCGCTTCAGCTCGGCCGACGTCGACGCGGTGCTCGCGCGCTACAACCAGGTGCTCGACATCAGCCGCGACGACCTCGAAGCGCTGATCCGCGAAACCGAGCTGGAGTCCTACCGCCGCCGCCTCGGCACGGTGCGCTGCGCCGACATCATGTCGCGCGACCCGGTGGTCGCCGAGTTCGGCACGCCGCTGCAGGAGGCCTGGGCCTTGATGCAGGCGCGCCGCATCAAGGCCCTGCCCGTGATCGACCGCACGCGCCGGGTGGTCGGCATCGTCACGCAGGCCGACTTCTTCCGCCACATCGACCTGGATCACCACGAGGGCCTGGCCGGTCGGCTGCGCGACTTCATCCGCGCGACGCGCACCGTGATGTCCAGCAAGCCCGAGGTGGTCGGCCAGATCATGACGCGCCAGGTGCGCGTGGCCAGCGAGGAGCGGCCGATGGTCGAGCTGGTGCCGCTGTTCTCCGAGGGCGGCCACCACCACATCCCGATCATCGATGGCGAGCGCCGGCTCACCGGCATGATCACGCAGTCCGACTTCGTGCGCGCGCTGTACCGCGCCGTGGGACCGGAGGTCCCGCAGGAGGCCAGTGCCGCGGGTCGCTGAAACGGCCAGCAAGAAAGTCCAGCATGGCGCGCAGCGCAGCGGGCATCTGGCGCCGTGAGCTGTACACGCCGTAAACCCCCAGCGCCTGCGGGCGCCACTCCGGCAAGAGCGCGACCAGCCTGCCGCTGGCCATCAGGGGCTCGGCCGAGTACACCGGCTGCATGGCGATGCCGGCGCCCTCGAGCGCGGCGGCCAGCAGCACGCGTGATTCGTTGGCGCTGAGATTGCCGCCCACCGGCACCGCCAGCTGTTGCCCCTGCCGCTCGAACTGCCAGAGACTCTTGCCGAAGTAGGAATGGGTCAGGCAGTTGTGGAGCGCGAGCTCCTGAGGCAAGCGCGGCGTGCCGTGCTCGGCCAGGTAGGCCGGCGTGGCGCACACCAACGAGCCGCAGCTTCCCAGCGGCCGGGCGATCAGGTTCGGGTCCAGGTCGTTGGTGATGCGGATCGCGAGATCGATCCGCTCCTCCACCAGGTTCACCATGCGGTCGCTGATCTGCAGGTCGACGGCCGTCTGGGGATGCAGGCGCAGGAAGGCCGCCACCGCCGGCGCCAGGATGTCCTGCGCCAGCGATTGCGCGCAGCTCAGTCGCAGCAGGCCGCGCGGCAGCTCGTCCCGTGCATCGGCAGCGACCGGCATCTGCCCAGCGATCTCGAGCATCTGGCGGGAGCGCGCCAGCGTCTCCTCGCCCGCGGGCGTCAGGCTGATGCGGCGGGTGGTCCGGTGCAGCAGCCGGGCGCCGGCCCAACCCTCCATGTGCGCCAGGTAGCGCGTGACCATGGCGCGGGACATGCCCAGGGCCTCGGCGGTCGCGGTCATGCTGCCGCGCTCGGCCACGTTCAGGAAGACCTGCGATGCGGTGATTCGGTCCATGATGATCTGATCGATTTGAGCAACAAACCATTGCATGTTAGGCGGTTTTTGGATCGGATCGAGCAACATAAGATTCGCTCCGTTCCCAACTCCCGGACGCTCACCACATGCTTCGCCGAACCCTTCTCACCACCGGCCTGGCCTCGCTCGCCGCGGTCCACCTGCTCCCGGCATCGGCCGCCGAAGCCGCGTTTCGGCTCGAGTGGGGAACAGTGAAGTTCACCGCCGACCATTCGAAGAACTTCGAGTTGAAATGGCCGGCCCAGTGAACGGCCCCACCCTCCACTACGTCTTCGACCCGCTGTGCGGCTGGTGTTATGCCGCGGCCCCGCTGGTCCAGGCGGCACGGGCGGTGCCCGGCCTCGCGATCGCGCTGCACGGCGGTGGCATGATGACCGGGCCGAACCGGCGCACCATCACGCCCCAGTGGCGCGACTACGTGATGCCGCATGACCGGCGGATCGCGCAGCTCACCGGCCAGCCCTTCGGCGAAGCCTACTTCGAAGGCCTGTTGCGCGACACCACGGCGGTGATGGATTCCGAGCCACCGACCACGGCCATTCTTGCGGCCGAGGCGCTCGGAGGCCGAGGACTCGATCTGCTCCAGCGCCTGCAGCGCGCCCACTACGTCGAGGGGCTGCGCATCGCCGATGCCTCGGTCCTGCGCGAGTTGGCCGCCGACATCGGCCTCGACGGCCCGGCCTTTGCTTCCGCGGCCCTGGCGCATGCCGGCGAGCCCACGCGCGAACACTTCGCGGAGAGCCGTGCGCTTTTGGCCCGCATGGGCGCCAGCGGCTTTCCGAGCTTCGCCCTGGCGCACGGCGGCGGCCGCCTCGAACGCATCGACGCCAGCCCTTGGGTCGGCCGGCCCGAGGCCTGGCAGCAGCACCTGGCCCAGGCGGCGCGGCAGGCTGACTGAGACACCTTCTTCCATCTTCTTTTCTTCAACCAGGAGTTCTTCCATGAGCCATATCGCCATCCTCGGCATCACCGGCCGCGTCGGTTCCCGCATTGCCAACGAGCTGCTTGCACGCGGCCACACGGTCACCGGCATCGCACGCAACATCGACAAGGTCCAGCCCCAACCCGGTCTCGCGCTCAAGCAGGCCGACGCCACACGGCTCGATGCGCTGGTGCCGCTGCTTCGCGGCCATGACGTCGTCGTCAGTGCGACCCACTTCGCGGGCGGCACCGATGCGGCCACCGCCATCGCCGCCGCCAAGCAGGCGGACGTGGAGCGCCTGCTGGTGGTCGGCGGCGCGGGCAGCCTCGAGATCGCGCCGGGCCAAGCGCTCGTCGACACGCCCCAGTTCCCCGAGGCCTACAAGGCCGAAGCGCTGGCGGGCCGCACCTTCCTGGAATCGCTGCGCGCCGAAAAGGAACTCGACTGGACCTTCCTCTCGCCCTCCGCCCTGCTCGAGCCCGGCGAGCGCACCGGCAGCTACCGTGTCGGCGGCAATCAACTGCTGGCCGACGCCAACGGCAAGAGCTGGATCTCGATGGAGGACTACGCGATCGCCATGGCCGACGAAATCGAGAAGCCCGCGCATCCGCGCCAGCGCTTCACCGTCGGGTACTGAACGGGCCGCCGCAGACGCCTTGACCCTCGTCATTGCGGCGAGAAAGACGCGAAATCTGTTCAGCGGCCCGCAATCGCCGTAGCCCTTCGTAGAATTTTTTTCTACAACTTTTCAATGGGGTTACATGAGATTTGTCGGCATTGGCTTTGCGGCACTCGCACTCGTCGGGCTCATCGCCTGTTCCAAGGTACCCGACACGGTGAAGATCGGCGTCGCCCAGCCTTTGTCGGGCCCGCTGGCCGCCCTGGGCAAGGACATGCTCCAGGGCGTCGAGCTGGCGGTGAAGGAGATCAACAGCAGCGGCGTCGAAGTGGACGGAAAGACGGTGCGTTTCCAGATCGTCGCCGTCGACGATCAATCGAGTGCGGGTGTCGGCGAGCAGGTTGCCCGCCAGCTCGTCGACCAGGGCGTGGTGGCGGTCATCGGCCACCTCAATTCCGGCGTGAGCATCCAGGCTGCGCCGATCTACGCTGCGAAGAACATCCCGCAGCTCGCCATTTCCACCCAGCCCAAGTACACGCAGCTCGGCTTTCCCACGACGCTGCGGCTGGTGGCCAGCGACACGATCCAGGGACGCGCCATGGGCGCCTATGCGGCCACGACGCTCAGCGAGAGCGCCGGCGCCTGTGCCGTCGTCGACGACAGCTCGTCCTATGGCAAGGCATTGGCCGACCTGGCGGAAAAATCGCTCAGGACCCATGGCCGGACCGTCGCCCTGCGTCGGTCCTTCGACGACAAGACCACCGAGTTCGGCTCCCTGGTCAAGGAGTTGAAGACCCGTTCGGTCGAAACCATCGTCACGACCCTGGCCGACTTCCAGGTCGTGGCGCTCGTCGGGCAGCTGGCAGACGCCGGCCTGAACAACATCAAGATCGTCGGCGGCGACACCCTCAAGACGAACAAGCTGCTGGCGCAGAAGCTCCCGCTCGAAGTCTTCGCCACCTCGCCGGTTCTGGAGCCGATGGAGTTCTACCGCGGCGCCAGGTTCGTCCAAGCCTTCAGCGCTGCCCACGGCCACCCGCCGGTCTATGGCGCGCACTACGCCTACGACGCGATGTACCTGCTGTCCAACGCCGTGCAGCGGGCCAGGTCGGTCGACGGAAAGGTGCTCACTGCCAAGCTTCGCGAGCTCGACTTCATGGCCCCCGTCACCAACGTGATGAAGTTCGGACCCGAGGGCGAGCAGCTCTACGGCAGCGTGGGTGTCTATCGACCGCGCGCGGGCCGCTGGGAAGCGCTGATGAGTTCAGACCGCTGGTAACCCGGTGGCGCGCGGCTTGGTGATCGATCCAACCCGTGCAGGCCCGATGCACCTTCAGCGCGCCACGCCCAGCAGCCGTTCCAGCACCTCCGGTTGTGCGCGCAAGCTCAGCGCGCGATCGGCATGCACCACCGTGCCGTGGTCCAGCACCACCGCCTCGTCCGAAATCGCGAGGACGGCCTGCGGATGCTGCTCCACGATGATGGCCGCCAGCCCTTCGTCCTGCGTGATCCGGCGGATGGCGCGCAGCAGCTCCTCCACGATGATGGGCGCCAAGCCTTCCAGCGGCTCGTCCAGCAACAGCAGCCGCGGGTTCACCACCAGCGCCCGCCCCACCGCCAGCATCTGCTGCTCGCCGCCCGACAGCTGCGTGCCCAGATTGCGCTTGCGCTCGGCCAGGCGGGGAAACATTTCATAGACCCGCTGCGGATTCCATTTGCCGGGCCGCTCCACCGCCGTCAGGTTCTCGTGCACGGTGAGCGACTTGAAGATATTGCGCTCCTGCGGCACCCAGCCGATGCCGGCCGCCGCGCGCTGGTGCGGCGACAGCTTGTGCAACGCCGCGCCCCCGAGCGTGATGCTGCCGCCGTGCTGGCGCGTCGCGCCTGCGAGCGTATTGATCAGCGTGGTCTTGCCGGTGCCGTTGCGTCCCAGCAGCGCCAGCGTCTGGCCTTCGCCGAGGGCGAGCGAGATATCGTGCAGCACCACGGCTTCGCCGTAGCCCGCGCTGAGCTTCTCGATGCGAAGCAGTTCAGACATCCACGGCTCCCTGGCCCAGGTAGACCTCCTTGACCTTCGGGTCGTTGGCAATCGTGTCGGGATCGCCCTCCGTGAGCAAGGCTCCGTTGACCAGCACCGTCATGCGGTCGGCGAAGCTGAACACCAGGTCCATGTCGTGCTCGATCAGCAGCACCGAGACATCGGCCGGCAACGCCGCCACGGTCTCCAGCAGCTCCTCGCGCTCGCCGGCCGGCACGCCGGCCACGGGTTCGTCGAGCAGCAGCACGCGCGGCTCGCAAGCCAGGGCGATCGCGATCTCCAGCAGGCGGCGCTTGCCGTAGGCCAGCTCGCGCGTCGGCTGATGCGCCACGTCGCCGAGGTGGAACTGCTCCAGCAACTGCACCGCGCGCTCCGAGACCCGGCCCGACGCGCCCAGCGGGCGCCACCACTGCGCCCCCAGGCCCGAGCGCTGCGACACCACCAGCGCCAGCGTCTCCAGCGGCGTCATCGAATCGAAGAGCTGGTTGATCTGGAAGGTGCGGACCATGCCGCGCGCAACGCGTGCGTGCGGCGCCAGGCGGGTGATGTCCTCGCCCTCCAGCACGATGCGCCCTGCGGTCGGCGTGAGCACGCCCGTGAGCAGGTTGACCAGCGTGGTCTTGCCGGCGCCGTTGGGGCCGATCAGCGCATGGCGCGCGCCGCGCTTCAGGTTCAGCGTGACGTTGTCGGTGGCGGTGATGCCGCCGAAGCGCATCACCAGCCCGGTGGCGGAGAGCACGACGTCCGTCGCAAGGCGAGCTTCGCCTTCGGCGGCGGTGCGAGCACCTTCGAGCGGCCGAGCGGTGCTCATCGCGCCGCTCCGGCCCGCCTGCCGAACCAGGTCCAGGGCTTCAGCAGCCGGTCGCGCCCGACCAGCACCAGCAGCACCAGGATGAGCCCGACCCAGAACATCCAGTACTGCGGCGTCACGGCCGAGAGCGTGTCCTGCAGCAGCTTGAAGACGATGGCGCCGGCAATGCCGCCGTAGAGCCAGCCGACGCCGCCGATCACCAGCATCAGCAGCACGTCGGCCGAGCGGTCGAAGGCCAGCACGTCGAGCGAGGCGAAGCCGGTGGTTTGCGCCAGCAGCGCGCCCGCCGCGCCGGCCACCGCAGCGGCCACGGTGTAGATCACCGCGATGCGCGAAACCACCGGAATGCCGATGGCCATCGCGCGCAGCCGGTTGTCCCGGATCGCCTTGAGCGTGGCGCCGAAGGAGGACTGCACCAGGCGCCGCATCACGACGAAGAGCACCAGCAGCACGGCCATCGAATACCAGGCCGCCGTGCGCCCGTAGAGATCGAACTCGAACAGGCCCAGCACCGGCCCCATCACCACGCCCTGCAGCCCGTCGGCGCCGCCGGTGAGCCAGTCCAGCTTGTTGGCCAGTTCCAGCAGCAGCAGCGCAGTGCCCAGCGTGACCATCAGCCGCGTGAGGTCGCTGCCGCGCAGGATGGTGATGCTGGCCACCGCGCCGAGCGCGGCCGAGGCGGCGATGGCGACCACCAGGCCCACGGTCGGGTCCGGCATCACGTGCTTGGCGAAGAGCGCGGACGTGTACGCGCCGAAGCCGAAGAAGGCCGCGTGCCCGAGCGAGACGATGCCGGTGTAGCCGAGGATCAGGTCCAGCGACAGCGCGAACAGCGCGATGATCGCGATCTCGTTGATCATCAGCGCCTTCGACGGCAGCAGCGCCGGCAGCACGAAGACCACCGCCCAGAAAACGAACTCCCACGGCCGCCAGCGGGTCCGGGCGAGCAGCGCTGGTGGAGTCATGCCTTCCCTCCCCGGCGCGTGAACAATCCCTGCGGGCGCCACATGAGGATCAGGATCATCAGCAGGTAGACCGTGAAGGCCCCCATCTTGGGAATGAAGTACTTGCCCGCCACGTCGGCGATGCCCAGCAGCAGCGCGGCCAGCAGGGGCCCGGTGATCGACGAGGTGCCGCCGACCGAGACCACGATCAGGAAATAGATCATGTACTTGAGCGGGAAGGTCGGGTCCAGGCCCAGGATCTCGGCGCCGAGCGCGCCGCCCAGCCCGGCCAGGCCCGAGCCCACCGCGAAGGTCGCCAGGAACACCACGTTGACGTTGATGCCCAGACCGGCCGCCACGCGCGGATCGTCAACCGCCGCGCGCAGCCGGCTGCCGAAGCGCGTCTTCGACAGGATGAGCTGCAGCACCACCGTGAGCAGCGCGCACAGCACGATGATGAAGATGCGGTAGTGCCCCATGCCCAGCAGCAGCGCGCCGTCGCCGATCTCGGTGCGGCCGCGCAGCCACTCGGGCAGGTGGATGTTCTGCTGCGAGGAGCCGACGAAGAAGTCGATGGCCGCCACCGCCATGAAGGCCAGGCCGATGGAGAACAGCACCTGGTCGAGGTGCGACTTGCCGTACATCGGCCGGTACAGCGTGCGCTCCAGCAGTGCGCCGAGCAGCCCCACGAGCACGAAGGCGAGCACCAGGCAGGCCAGGAAGGGCACGCCCGCCTTCTGCATCGCGAACACCGTGAGATAACCCCCGGCCATCGCGAAGGCGCCATGCGCGAGGTTGATGAAGTTCATCAGCCCCAGCGTCACCGCCAGCCCGACGGCGAGCACGAAGAGCAGCATGCCGTAGGCGATGCCGTCGAAGAGAATGGTCAGCATCGGCCTGAGGGTGAGCCTATTGCTTGGCCTTGCCCGGGTCCTTGACGGCCTTGATCACGTCGAACTCCACGTTGTAGAGCTGTCCGTCCTTCTTCTCGACCTTGCGCAGGTACACGTCGTGCACGATGTCGCGCGTCTGGGCGTCGATCAGCACCTGGCCGCGCGGGCTCTCGAAGAGCTGGCCCTTCATGGCGGCAAGCAGCGCGTCGCCGCCGCCCTGCCCCTTGGTGGTCTTGAGCGCCTCGTAGATCACGCGCATGCCGTCGTAGCCGCCCATGGCCATGAAGTTGGGGCGCATGTTCTTGTTGGCCTTCTGGAAGGCCTCGACGAACTTCTTGTTGAGCGCCGACGGGTGCGCGGCCGAGTAGTGGTGCGTGGTGACCACGCCCAGCGCGCCGTCGCCCATGTCGTTGAGCTGGTCGTCGTCGGTCACGTCGCCGGTGGCGATCAGCTTGATGCCGGCCTTGTCCATGCCGCGCTCGATGAACTGCTTCATCACCGCCGCGCCGGCGCCCGAGGGCACGAAGACGAAGAGCGCGTCGGGCTTGGCGTCGCGCACCTTCTGCAGGAACGGCGCGAAGTCCGGATTGCGCAGCGGTACGCGCAGCTTGTCGAGCACCTTGCCGCCGTTGAGCTGGAAGCGCTCGGCGAAGTACTTCTCGGCATCGTTGCCCGGGCCGTAGTCGGTGACCAGCGTGACCACCGACTTGATGCCGTTCTTCGGAGCCCAGTCGCCCATCGCCACCGAGACCTGCGGCAGCGTGAAGCTGGTGCGCACGATGTAGGGCGAGGCCTCGGTGATGCTGGAGGTCGCCGCCGCCATCACCACCATCGGCGTCTTCGACTGCGTGGCGATGGGCGCGGTGGCCATGGCCGAGGGCGTGATGCCGAAGCCGGCCAGCACGTTGACCTTGTCGTTCACCACCAGTTCCTGCGCCAGGCGCTTGGTCACGTCGGGCAGGCTGGTGTCGTCCTTGACGATGAGCTCGACCTTCTTGCCCGCCACGGTGTCGCCGTTCTGCGCCATGTAGAGCCGGGCCGCCGCCTCGATCTGGCGGCCGGTGGAGGCCTGCTGCCCCGTCATCGGCAGCACCAGGCCGATCTTGAAGGTGTTGCCCTGGGCCTGCGCCAGCGGCATGGCCAGTGCGAGGGCAGTGAGGCTCGCGGCCTGCATGAGATGGCGACGTTGCATGGAAGTCTCCTTGTGGATGAAAGCGGGACGGGGCGTATTGTGATCAATTGAAACGACGTGCGCGCCTCGGCAAACACCTAAGGCGCCGGCCCGCGGCCGCTCTTTCTGCGCGATCTTTCGATCGATTGCGCGATCATCGCGCAAAGGGCCGAGGCCGGAGCCCGGGCTTCACGGCGCGTCGGGCCGCCACGCGGAATCGAGCGTGATGCTGCCGACCGCGCGCGACACGCAGGCGCAGATGCGGCGGCCCTCGCGCTTCTCCTGCTCGCTCAGGAACACGTCGCGGTGGTCGATTTCCCCGTCGACGCTCAGCACATCCATCGCGCACAGGCCGCATTCGCCGCGACGGCAGTCCCACAGCGTCTGCACCCCGGCGGCTTCGAGCGCTTCGAGCAGGCTGCTGTCGGCGGGCACCTGGATGCTCAGCGCGTGGCGCGGGATGCGCACCTCGAAGGCTTGCGCGGGCAGCCGGCCGCTGCTGCCGAAGGTCTCGAAGCGCAGGTCGGCCGGCGGCCGCCCCGCCGCCGCCCACGCGCGCTTGACCGCTTCCAGCATCGGCACCGGTCCGCAGGTGTAGAGCTGGCCGCCGCGCGGCAGGGCCGCGATCTCGGCGGCGAAATCGATGGGCGCGCTGCCGGTGTGGGCCTGCACGCTGCCGGCCCCCGAGGCGCCGAGCGCTTTCTGCAACAGCGGAAGGTAGGCCAGCTCCTCCGCGCTGCGCGCGCCGTACAGCATGCGCACGGAAACGCCGCGGCGTGCGCCCAGCGCGCCCAGGCGCTGCGCCATGAAGACCATCGGCGTGATCCCGATGCCGCCCGCCACCAGCAGGTAGCCCGGCGCCGTCGTATCGAGCCCGAAGTGGTTCTGCGGCTGGGTCACCAGCAGGCGATCGCCGGGCGCCAGGCGCCACATCGCGAGCGAGCCGCCGCGCCCGTCGTCCAGGCGCTTGACGGCGATGCGCCACGCGCGACCGTCGGGCTCGCCGACGAGCGAGTAGTGGCGCGTCTGCATCCGGCCGGCGCCGGGCGCGCCGACCAGCAGCTGCACCTGGAGATGGGAACCGGGCTCGTAGGCGGCCGCGAAGCCGGTCTCGGGCGTGATCTCGAACTCGCGCACCGTGGGCGTGAGGTCGCGGCAGGCGGCGATGCGCGCCGGCATCCAGTGAACTTCGCTTGTCATCGTGATCGAGAAGGTTGTCAGGCCCGGCGGCGAATCAGTTGCACGCCCGGCAGGGGATGGTTGTGCGCGCCATGCAGCGCCTCGCGCAGGTTGCGCTGCGCAAGGCGGCTGTGCTCGCGCATGAGCGCCTCGGCGCGCGAGCCCTCGCGGTTCTCGATCGCGTCGAGCACCTGGCCGTGCTGGTCCTGCGCGATCACGAGCATGTCGCGCGCGGCCGGCGAGTTGGCCTGCACCACCACGAAGGCCGAGGGCGAGGCGAAGGGCAGATTGGTCGCGCGCTCCAGCTGCTGGGCGATCAGCGGGCTGCCCGCCATTTCCGACAGCAGCCGGTGGAACAGCCCGTTGAATTCGACATAGCGCGAGAAGGCGGCATCGTCGAGCGCGGGCTCCTTCAGGAGCTCGTCGATGCGCTTGAGGCAGGCGCGCGCTTCGCGCAGCACCACCGGCGCCGCTCCGCGCTCGGCGGCGAGCCGCGCCGCCAGCCCCTCGAGCGTGCCGCGCAGCTCGATGGCATCGGCCACATCGCGCTCGGAGAAGGTGCGCACCGCATAGCCGCCGTTGGGCAGTGCCTGAAGCAGGCCTTCCTGCTCGAGCCGCATGAGGGCGCTGCGCACCGGCGTGCGCGAGACGCCCAGCGACTCGGAGATCGCCACTTCGGCAATGCGGGTGCCGCCCGGCAGCTCGCCGGCCAGCACCATCTCGCGCAGCCGCAGCTGGGCCTTGACGGCTTGCGAGCTGCCGGCTTCCGCGGAAGGCTCGCCGCCGGTGCCGCCACCCGCGTTCATCGCGGCGCCTCCGCCACGGCCACCGGCCGGATCGGGATGGCGGCCGCGGCCGGCTGCTCCTTCGCGATCAACTGGTCGATCAGCCGCCGCGCCCACATGGCGCCGGCGTCGATGTTGAGGTTGTGGAACTCCTGCCCGGGACGATCGTCGATGGCGCGCTGCTGCGCCTCCAGCACCAGCTCGTCTTCGCGGAAGATGCCGGCCACGCCCTCGCGCAGCTCGTGCGTGAGGCGCTGCTCGCCGATGCAGTAGTTGCGCGCGAAGGCCCAGAAGTAAAGGCAGCTGGTCTCGGTCTCGGGCGTGATGGTGTTGAGCACGTAGCCGTTCACGCCGCGGCTGCGGTCGCCCGGCTGGCCCTCGCGCGGCACCGCGCCGCTGCCCGCCGGCGCCACGCCCACGTCGATGTTGACCGTGCACGGCCCTTCGAAGCGGATGATCTGCCAGCGGTCCACCTTGCCCTCGTAGCCGCGGGCGTGGCGGATCTGCGCGGCCCAGAAGGGCGGCGCGTCGATGTTCTCCATCCAGCGCGTGACGGTGGCCGAGCGGTCGCCGTGCGTGGCGACGAAAGGCGCCTCGGCCACCGCGCGGTTGCCGATGGAGGTGCCGTGCACGAAGGTCTCGTGCGTGAGGTCCATCAGGTTGTCGACCACCAGCCGGTAGTCGCAGGCCACGCGGATCATCTTGCCGTCGCCGGCCCAGGCCGGGTCGTCGTTCCAATGCATGTCCGGCACCAGCGCCGGGTCGGCCAGGGCCGGGTCGCCGGGCCAGACCCAGACGAAGCGGTGCTTCTCCACCACCGGATAGGAACGCACGCAGGCCGAGGGGTTGAGCGTCTCCTGGCTGGGCATGTGGGTGCAGCGGCCCTGGCTGTTGTAGACCAGGCCGTGGTAGCCGCACACCAGCTCGTCGCCTTCCAGCCGGCCCAGCGACAGCGGCATCAGGCGATGCCAGCAGGCGTCTTCCAGCGCGGCGACCTGGCCGTCGCTGCGCCGGTACATCACGAGCTTCTGCTTGCAGATGGTGCGGGCCAGCAGGCTGTGCTTGAGCTCGACGTCGTAGGCCGCGGCATACCAGGCGTTGAGGGGAAAGGAGCTTGTGGAGCGACTCATGGATACGCAATGTATACATTGAACGTCGATCATCCAATACTTTCAGCTAAATTCGAGGGTAAATACGGGTATCGATGTATCCATTGGAGACGATCGCCGTGCGTTTACGATCGGTCGTTCTTTTCCAGATCCGACGGAGCCCACCATGTCCGAACACGCCCGCCTCCCTGCCCGCTACGACCATGTCGGCAGCTTCCTTCGCCCCAAGTACCTGCTCGAAGCCCGGGAGCAAAAGGCCAGGGGCGAGATCACGCCCGAGCAGCTTCGCCGGGTCGAAGACAAGGCCATCACCGAGATCGTGAAGTTCCAGGAGGACATCGGCCTCAAGAGCATCACCGACGGCGAATTCCGCCGCACCTACTTCCACATCGACTTCCTCGAGCAGTTGGGCGGCGTGAAGACCGACATCCCGGTCACCATCCGCAAGCCAGACGGCACCGAGGAACTCGCGCCGCCGGTGATGCGCGTCATCGACAAGGTCACGCACGCCAAATGCATCCAGCTGGCCGACTTCGAGTACCTCAAGAGCCAGGTGTCGGCCGGCAACACGCCGAAGGTCACCATCCCCTCGCCCACCATGCTGCACTTCCGCGGCGGCCGCGCCGGCATCAGCAAGGAGGCCTACCCGGAGCTCGACCCGGCGTTCTACGACGACGTGGCGAGGGCCTACGGCGACGAGCTGCGCTCGCTGGCCGCGGCCGGCTGCACCTACGTGCAGATGGACGACACCAACCTCGCCTACCTGTGCGACGAGAAGATGCGCGAGGCCGCCCGCCAGCGCGGCGACGACCCCAACGAGCTGCCGCACCGCTATGCCGCCTTCATCAACAAGGTGGTGGCGCAGAAGCCCGCGGGCATGACGCTGGCCATGCACCTGTGCCGCGGCAACTTCAAGAGCACGCACGCGGCGGCCGGCAACTACGAGCCGGTGGCCGAGGCCCTGCTCAAGGAGATGGACCTGGACGCCTACTTCCTCGAGTACGACGACGCCCGCTCGGGCGACTTCCGGCCGCTGCGCTTCCTGCCCAAGGGCAAGACCGTGGTGCTGGGCCTGGTGACCACCAAGTTCGGCGAGATGGAGGACAAGGACGAGCTCAAGGAGCGCATCGAGGCGGCCGCCAAGTACGCGCCGCTGGAGCAGCTGGCGCTGTCGCCGCAGTGCGGCTTTTCGAGCACGGTGCACGGCAACAACATCGCCGTCGAGGCCCAGCGCGCGAAGCTGCGGCTGGTGGTGGAGACCGCGCAGGAGGTCTGGGGCTCGACCTGAGGTGCACGCCCGGTGAAGTCGCGGCATGATCGCGCTTCATGAAGCTCTTCACCGGCCCTCTCAGCATGTTCGGCGCCAAGGCGCAGATCGCGGCGCTCGAAAAAGGCATCGCGATCGACGCCGTCATGGTGCCTTTCGACAAGGACGACAACTACCTGCCCAAGCACCCGGAGGTGCTGCGCATCAATCCCAAGCGGCAGGTGCCGGTGCTGATCGACGGCGAGGTCGAGATCTTCGATTCGACGCAGATCTTCGAATACCTCGAAGACGCAGCGCCCGAGCCGCCGCTGTGGCCCCGCGAGGTTGCCGGCCGCGCCCGGGCCCGCCAGCTCGAGCACCTGTCGGACGAGGTGTTCTTCCCCCATGTGATCAGGCTCATGGGCCTGCAGCACGACATGCAAGGCGAGGCGGCCGTCGCGGCCTGCGCCGCCTGCGCCCGCTTCTATGCGCAGATGGAAGAGCGGCTCGCGCACGCCGAGTACCTGGCCGGCCCCTACTCCTTCGCCGACATCGCCTTCTACATGGCGCAGGTCTTCGCCGACCGCAAGGGCGCCGGCATGACGGATGCCACGCCGCGCCTCCTGGCCTGGCGCGAGCGCGTGGGCGCGCGCCCGGCGGTGCGCGCCGTGGTCGGGCCGATGATGCGCTTCCTGGCCTCGGAGGGACGGCCGGTGCCCGCATCCCTCCAGTCGCACCT
>DATFFA010000082.1:0-2853 GCA_035250605.1 Variovorax sp.
GGACCAGCACACGCATCCGGAGGCGCAGGCGCGCGAGGATGCGCGCCGGCTGCTCGATGTCCTCACACCGGTGGTCAAGTCCTGGCCGGCGCGCTACGGCGCGGCGGCCAACGACATGGCGATCCAGGTCCTGGGCGGCGCTGGGTACACGCGGGACTACCCGCTGGAGCAGCTGTACCGCGACCAGCGCCTGAACATGATCCACGAGGGCGCTGAGGCGATCCACGGCGTCGATCTGCTCGGCCGCAAGGTCGTGATGGAGCAGGGCGCCGGCCTGCGGCTGTTTGTCGAAGCAGTGCGCCGCGATGCGCAGCGCGCGGCCGAGGCGGGTCTGAAGGACGAGGCGGCCGCGCTGGGGGCCGCGCTGGATCGGCTCGCGGGGACAAGCGAGCAACTAGTGGCGCTTCAGCGCGATGAGCCGGACCTGGCGCTGGCCAATGCAACCCTGTACTTGGACGCCTTTGGGCGCGTGGCGCTGGCCTGGATCTGGCTCCAGCAAGGGCGCGTGGCGACGCTGGCGTTGGCGGGCGCCAGCGTGGAGGCTACCGACCACTGCTGCGGCAAGCTGCAGGCCATGCGCTACTTCTTCCGATGGGAGCTGCCCGTGACCGAGGCGCAATGGCCGGTGCTGTCGCGGGTCGATCGCAGCGCATTCGACATGCGCGACGCGTGGTTTGCCTGAGTGGCCTGCCATGGACTCCTTTTCCCACTTCGACCTTTGAACTTTATGAACCAAGCTGTCATCGTTTCCGTCGCGCGCACGCCCATCGGCCGCGCCTACAAAGGGGCATTCAATGCTATCAAGTCGCCCACGCTGCTGGGCCACGCGATCGAGCACGCGGTGGTGCGCAGCGGCGTGGAGCCCGGCGAGATCGACGACGTGGTGGTCGGCACGGTGCTGGCCGCGGGCACGGCGGGCATGAACCTGGCGCGCAACGCGGCGCTGGCGGCGGGCCTGGGCAACAGCGTCAGCGCGCAGACCATGGACCGGCAGTGCGCCTCGGGCCTGATGGCCGTGGCCACGGCGGCCAAGCAGATCATGGTGGACGGCATGCGCGTAGTGGTCGCGGGCGGCCAGGAGAACATCTCGGCAGTGCAGAAGGGCTACTTCGACTGGGCTTCCACCGAGGCCGACCCGGCGGTCAAGGCCAAGGTGCCGCACGCCTACATGCCGATGCTGCAGACGGCGGAATTCGTGGCGGACAAGTACGGCATCAGCCGCGAGGCGCAGGACCTGTACGCGTTGCAGTCGCAGCAGCGCACCGCGGCCGCCCAGCAGGCCGGGCGCTTCGACGCCGAGATCGTGCCGCTGGCCTCGCG
Organism: Variovorax sp.; assembly: GCA_035250605.1. Classification (GTDB taxonomy): domain Bacteria; phylum Pseudomonadota; class Gammaproteobacteria; order Burkholderiales; family Burkholderiaceae_C; genus Variovorax. Next base: position 1,321 of record DATFFA010000082.1, read on the forward strand.
CATGGCCGTGGTCGACAAGGAGACCCAGGCCGTGAGCCACCGCGAGGTGACGCTCGCCAAGGACGAAGGCAACCGGCCGGAGACCACGCTGGAGAGCCTCTCGGCGCTCAAGCCCGTGATCGACGGTGGCAGCGTGACGGCGGGCAATGCGAGCCAGCTGTCGGACGGGGCGGCGGCCTGCGTGCTGATGGATGACGCGCTCGCGGCGCAAAGGGGACTCAAGCCGCTGGGCATCTACCGCGGCATCGCGGTGGCCGGCCTGGCGCCGGAGGAGATGGGCATCGGTCCGGTCCTTGCGGTGCCCAAGCTGCTCAGGCAGCACGGCCTGACCGTGGACGACATCGGGCTGTGGGAGCTGAACGAGGCCTTCGCCTGCCAGGCGCTGTACTGCCGCGACAAGCTGGGTATCGACCCGGAGCGCTACAACGTCAACGGCGGCGGCATCTCGGTGGGGCACCCCTACGGCATGACGGGCGCCCGGCTGGTCGGCCATGCGCTGATCGAGGGGCGCCGGCGTGGCGCCAAGTACGTGGTGGTCACGATGTGCGTGGGCGGCGGCATGGGCGCGGCCGGTCTTTTCGAGGTGGTGGCATGAGCGGCAGCCGGCAAGAAGGTGATGTTCGTTGGCCGAGGAAGGCGCGGGAACGGAATCCTGCGGCGGCGGCGCGCGCCACACGGACAACGTCGTGCGGTGCGGATCGAAAACTGCATGACCGACTTCGAGCCCTACCGCCTGCGGCGCTCTGCTGCCCGACACCTTTGTCGATCCCCAGTTGGGCCGCGGGGATCTCCTTATGCCGCCGCCGCTTGAACTGCTCCTGCGGCGCCGCCCTCACATCCGAATGGAATCCTTCATTGCCATGACCTCTCCCATCACTTTCGAGCGCGAGGGCCGCGTCGGCCTGATCCTGATCGACAACCCGCCCGTCAACGCCATCTCCGGGCCGTTCATCGCCGGCCTGGCCCTGGCGCTGGAGCAGTTCGAGACGGCCGAGGACTTGGACGTCCTGGTGCTGTACTGCGCCGGCCGCACCTTCGTGGCCGGTGCCGACATCTCGGGCTTCGAGGACCCCGCAGGCTTCTCGGCCAGGCCTTTCAATGCCGTGCTCGCCCGCCTGGAGGCGCAGCGGCGGCCCGTGGTCGCCTCGCTGCACGGCACTGTGCTCGGCGGCGGGCTGGAACTGGCCATGGCCTGCCACCACCGCGTGGCACACCCGGGAGCTCGCTTCGGCCTGCCGGAAGTGAAGATCGGCCTGATCCCGGGTTCGCTGGGCACGCAGCGCCTGCCGCGGCTGGTGGGCGCCGAGCTGGCGTTGGAGCTGATCAGCAGCGGCCGCATGATTGGCGCTGCACAGGCGCAGCAGGCGGGGTTGATCGATGCCCAGGCCGAAGGCGAGCCGCGCGCCAACGGCCTGGCCGCTGCGTGCGCGCTGCTGGCTGCCGCAACGCCCCCGCGCCGATCCAGCGAGTTGGCAGTGGCGACTGCGCCGGCCGAGGTGCTGGACAAGGCCGAGGCCGCCGCCGCGCGCAAGC
>DATFFA010000083.1:0-10317 GCA_035250605.1 Variovorax sp.
GGTGCGGCCGGCTTGTGCAGCGTTCCCTTGACGCCTGCGGCCTTGGCTTCCGGCGCCGGCTTCTCGGGTGCCTTGTGCGGGACCAGCACGCGGGCCGGTGCATTCATCATGGCGCGAATGGCTTCGGCCTCGGCCAGCGCCTTGCGGCGGCGCTCGTCGAGGTCCTTGGCGCGCGCCGCTTCCTCGTCTGCACGGGCCTTCGATTCGGCGGCCGCCTTGGCCTTGGCGTCTTCCTTGACCTGGGCGGCAGCGGCTTCTGCAGCGGCCTTGCGGTCGGCCACGGCCGGGGCTTCCTCGGGCGCTTCGGGCGCGCCTTCGGTCACGGCGGCGGCAGCCTTCTCGGCCGCTGCCTTGGCACGCGCGGCGCGGGCAGCCTGCTCGGCCTGCTCGGCGCGCTCGACCTTCTCGCGCTCGCGCGCTTCGGCTTCCTCGCGCAGACGTCGCTTCTCGACCAGCTCTTCCTCCTGGCGGCGGATCAGCTCGGCCTGGCGGCGCGCCTCTTCTTCGCGGCGCGCGAGCTCGGCCTCGTCGATGCGCGGCGCGGCGGGCTCGGCAGCGACGGACTCCGGAGCGGCAGCGACCGCCTTCACCGGCTCAGGCGTGGCCGGGTGTCCCTCGTCACGCTGGATGAAGGTGCGCTTCTTGCGCACCTCGACCTGGATCGTGCGCGCACGGCCAGTGGCGTCGGCCTGCTTGATCTCGGTGGTCGACTTCTTGGTCAGCGTGATCTTCTTGCGCTCGGGGTCGACCGTGCCATGGCTGGCTTTCAGGAAGCCGAGCAGGCGCTGCTTGTCGGCCTCGGTGAGCGCGTCGGTGACGGCAGCCTTGGTCACGCCCGCGCTCTTGAGCTGGTCAAGCAGGATTTCGGGCGTCTTCTTGAGCTCGTTCGCGAACTCGGCGACAGTGGTACTGGACATATTGCTTTCGTGCCTCCATGACCGTCACTCTTGGCCGGCGAACCAGTGTTCGCGGGCCTTCAAGATGAGGTTCTTGGCTTCATCGGCGCTCTGGCCGGTGATTTCGGTGAGTTCGTCGACCGCGAGGTCGGCCAGGTCGTCGCGCGTGTGCACGCCGGCATCGGCCAACTTCGGGATCAGGGCGGGGTCGAGGCCCTCGAGGTCGCGCAGGTCCTGCGAGACGCTCTCGACGTTCTCTTCCCGGGCGATTTCCATGGTGAGCAGCGCATCCTTGGCACGCGAGCGCAGCTCGTTGATCGTGTCTTCGTCGAAGCTCTCGATCTCGAGCAGCTCGGAGATCGGCACATAGGCCACCTCTTCCAGGCTGGTGAAGCCCTCGGAGATCAGGATGTCGGCGATTTCCTCGTCGACATCGAGCTTCTCCATGAAGAGCTTGCGGCTGGCGTCGGTCTCGCTCGCCTGCTTCTGGGCCGACTCGTTGGCGTCCATGATGTTGATCTTCCAGCCGGTCAGCTCGGAAGCGAGCCGCACGTTCTGGCCGCCGCGGCCGATCGCGATCGCGAGGTTTTCCTCGTCGACCACCACGTCCATGGCGTGCTTTTCCTCGTCGACCACGATCGAGGACACGTTGGCCGGGGCCAGCGCACCGATCACGAACTGGGCCGGGTCCTCGCTCCACAGCACGATGTCCACGCGCTCGCCGGCGAGCTCGTTGGTGACGGCGTTGACGCGCGTGCCGCGCACGCCGACGCAGGTGCCGATGGGGTCGACCCGCTTGTCGTGCGAGAGCACGGCGATCTTGGCGCGCGAGCCGGGGTCGCGGGCGCAGCTCTTGATCTCGAGCAGGCCCTGCTCGATCTCGGGCACTTCCTGGCGGAACAGCTCGATCATGAACGCGGGCGCCGCGCGCGACAGGATGATGGGCGCGCCGCGCAGCGTGAGGTCGACCTCCATGATCATGGCCCGCACGCGGTCGCCGTTGCGCAGGTTTTCCTTGGAGATCATCTCGCTGCGGCGCAGGCGACCCTCGACGCGGCCGGCCTCGACGATGATGTCGCCCTTGTCGAGGCGCTTGACGGTGCCGGTGAAGATCTTCTCGCCGCGCGACATGAAGTCGTTGAGCAGCATCTCGCGCTCGGCGTCGCGGATCTTCTGGAGGATGACCTGCTTGGCCGCCATCGCGCCGATACGGCCGATCGGCACCGATTCCACCGACTCCTCGATGTACTCGTCGACCTCGATGTCGGGCATCTCTTCCTTGGCCTCGAACAGCAGGATTTCCTGGTCGGGCAGCTGCAGGCCGGCTTCGTCGGGCACCACGTGCCAGCGGCGGAAGGTCTCGTAGTCGCCGCTGTCGCGGTCCACCGCGACGCGGATGTCCACATCGCCCTGGTAGAGCTTCTTGGTGGCTTGCGCCAGGGCGGACTCGACCGCGCCGAAGACCACGTCACGCTCGACGTTCTTCTCTCGCGAGATCGCATCCACCAACATCAACATTTCGCGATTCATGCCACCACTCTCCTTGTTCATTCCGACGCCGTCATGTCGGGTTTGGGCCTGCGCCCCTTGAAATCCACGATCGGGGCGAGCCGCGCCTCGCGCAGCTCGTCCAGCGTGAAGCCGAGCGCCTGCATCGGCGCGGGCGCGCGCTTCCTGCTGACTTTCTGGCCGGGCTTCGGCGCCGTCTTTCCTTCGGGCTCCTGGTTCCAGACGATCTGCCAGCCCTGGGCGCCGTCTGCCCCTGCGACCCGCTCCAGCGTGCCGCGAAACTTCTTGCGGTTGGCCGCCACCTGGCCAGCCGCGGCGGCGCCCATGGGCGCCTTCAGCGTGATGTCGATCACCTCGCCGATGAATCGTTCGAAATCCTGCTCATTGCGCAGCGGCCGGTCAATCCCCGGCGAAGAAACCTCGAGCCGCTTGTAGTCGATGCTGTCCACCTCGAGCGCAAACTGCAGCTGGCGGGTGACCTTCTCGCAGTCCTCGACGGTGACGAAAGCCTCGGGCACTTCGGGCGCCACCGCATCCGATGTGGGGCCGCTCCAGGGCAAATCAATCGTGACACGCAGCAATCCTCCCGCCGAGCGTTCGATCTCGACCAGGTCGTAGCCGAGGCCGGCCACGGTTCGTTCCACTGTCTGCTGCAATGCCACGTGCTTGAGTGCGCCTTCTGCTTCTGTCTGTGTGTGCCCGGTGCGCCGCCCGCTCGGCGCTCCGGAAAAATGCTTCGACCAATAAAAAACGGGCGGTAAGTACCCGCCCGTTTGGTCGTGAGCCTCGAATTATATGCCAAACACGTCAGGAAACGCGGGGTTCTACGCGGCAAATGCGCCTGCCGGCCGCCTGGAGCGCCACCAGACCCAGGCGAACAGCAGTGCGCCGAGCGCCAGCGCACCGGCCGCCGCCAGCAGCGGCACGGCGAAGGAGCCGGTGCGCTGCGCCAGAGGCGCGGCGAAGAGCGGCCCCAGGATCTGGCCGACGCCGTAGGAGGCCGTGGCATAGCCGATCAGCCCGGCCGCCGCGTTGCCGCGCAGGCGGCGCGCATCCCGCATCGCGAACAAGGTAATCGCCGTGAAAGGCAGCCCCAGCAGCAGGCTGCCCAACAGAAAACCGGCGATGCTGGGCCAGGCCACCGACAGCAGCACGCCGAGCGCCTGCAGCCCGTAGGCGAGCGCGAGCAACAGCCGGTTGTCCCACTGCACCGGCGCCCGCGCGCCGATGAGCGCGCCCGGGACCACCGCCAGGCCGAACATCGGCCAGAACAAGTCCGGCCAGGACGAGCCCGGCAGCGCCTGGCGCGCGATCACGGGCAGGAAGGTGGCGGTGATGATGTAGCCGAAGCCGGCCAGGCCATAGAGCGCGATCAGCCAGCGTGCATCGCTGCGGCCCGTGGCGTACTCGCCTGGTCCGGGGGCCGCTGCGCCCGCAGCCGGCGCGGCCGCATGGGAATGGGCGCCGTCGCCGAAGATGCGCCACACGCCGGCGATCAGCACCCCCGAGAGCAGGCCGAAGCCGATCCAGCCGGCTTCCGAGCCCCAGCGCCCGATCGTGCTGCCCAAGAGCCCCGTGACCACGATTCCGATCCCGGGCCCCGTGTAGATCACGCCCTGCAGCGTCGGCGCATGCGTCTCGGCGAGGCGCCTGAGGCCCCATCCCGAGGCAAAGACGAAGGTCCAGGCGCTGACCACTCCGGCCGCCGTGCGCAGCACGCCCCAGACGGTGAAGTCGTCCCAGAGCCCCATCCCCAGCAGCAGCGCCGCCGTGGCGACCAGTCCGCCGCGCACCATGGCAGTGGCCTCGAGCCGGATCGCCGCACACGACAACGCACCCGCGAAATAGCCCAGGTAGTTGAGCGAGGCCAGCAGGCCGCCTTCCTGCAGGTCCAGCTTGCCCTCGTGCAGCATGACCGGCAGCATGGGCGTGAAGGCGAAGCGCCCCAGGCCCATCGCCACCGCCAGTGTCACCATGCAGGCCAGCGCCGCACGCCAGGCGCCGCGCCGCTCGCTTCCGATTGTCGACATCGATTCGTCCCGTGTTCTTCCAATCAGCCAACGGCCGCGGCCACCAGCTTCTGCGTATAGGGATGTTCGGGTGCATCGAGGACCCGCAGGGCGGCGCCGGATTCGAGGATCGCCCCATCCTTCATCACGATGACCTGGTGCGCCATGGCGCGGATCACCTCGACGTCGTGCGTGATCAGCAGGTAGCTCAGGCCGCGCTCGCGCTGCAGGCGCTGCAGCAGCCCCAGCACCTGCTTCTGGATGGTGACGTCCAGCGCGCTGGTGGGCTCGTCCAGCACCAGCAGCCGCGGGTCGACGATCAGCGCCCGCGCGATGGCCAGCCGCTGGCGCTGGCCGCCCGAGAACTCGTGCGGGTAGCGGTCGAGCAGCGACGGGAACTGGGTCTCGCTCAGGCCCACGTCGGCCAGCGCCGCCAGCGCCCGCGTGCGGCGGGCAGCGACGTCCAGTTCCGGCGCATGGACGGTCAGGCCCTCGCCGACGATCTGCTCCACCGTCATGCGCGGCGAGAGCGAGGAAAACGGGTCCTGGAACACCACCTGCATCTGCCGGCGCAGCGCGCGATTGCTTGCCCCGCCCGCGTTCCAGCGCTGGCCCGCGACTCCCAGGCTGCCGCTGTGCTTGAGCAGGCCCAGCGCAGCCAGCGCCAGCGTCGACTTGCCCGAGCCCGACTCGCCCACCACGCCCAGGGTCTCGCCCTGCGCGATGCGGAAATCGGCGCCCTGCACCGCCACGAACTCGCCCTTGCGGAACCAGCCGGCCAAGCCGGGCCGCGAGACCGGGTAGCTCACGCGCAGTCCCTCGGCCTCGAGCACCGGCGGCTCATCGGTGTACCTTGTCCCTCGGCTCCGGTTTTCGCCTGGGGAGCGGCCCGGCGGCTCGTCCCGCGCCGGCACGGGCGGCACGTCGCGCACCGGCCGGCTGTCGATCAGCTTGCGGGTGTAGGGATGCTGCGGAGCGCCGAACACGGTGGCCACCGCGCCCTGCTCGACGATGTGGCCGTCCTCCATCACCGCCACGCGATCGGCGAATCGGCGCACCAGGTTCAGGTCGTGGGTGATCATCAGCACCGCCATGCGGTGCTTGTCCTGCAACTCGGCCAGCAGCTCCAGGATCTGCGCGCGCACGGTCACGTCGAGCGCGGTGGTCGGCTCGTCGGCCAGCAGCAACCGCGGCTTGCATGCCAGGGCCATCGCGATCATGGCGCGCTGGCGCTGGCCGCCGGAGAGCTGGTGCGGAAAGGCCCGCGCCCGCCGCTGCGGCTCGGGAATGCCGGTGTCGGCCAGCAGCTGCACTGCAGCCTCTTGCGCCGCCCGCTTCGGCATCGCCTCGTGCAGCTCCAGCACCTCCGCAATCTGGTCGCCGACGCTGTAGAGCGCGTTGAGCGCGGTCATCGGCTCCTGGAAGATCATCGCGATTTCCTTGCCGCGGATGGCACGCAGCTCGCGCTCGGGCAGGGACAGCAGGTCGCGTGGACCGGTGCGCCCCCCGTTCCCCGCCAGCCGCGCATGGCCGGAGACGTCGGCATTGAGGGCCAGCCGAAGCAGGCTCAGCGCGGTGACGGTCTTGCCCGATCCCGACTCGCCCACCAGGGCCAGCTTCTCGCCGGGGGCGATGCCGAAGTCGATGCCGTGCACCACTGCCTTGCCGCCGAAGGCGACACGCAGGCCTTGCACCTCGAGCAGCGCTGCGCTCATAAGCCCCCCCACGCTCTGCACCTCGTGTCATCGCTGCCCCCGGAGGGGGCGCGAGCTTGCTTGGGGCGGCCCAGCGCTGCGCTCATCGATCTGCCTTTCGCGGATCGAGCGCATCGCGCAGCGCGTCGCCCATGAAGGTCAGCAGCATGAGCGTCAGCACGAGCACGCCGAAAGTCGAGATCGAGATCCACCAGGCATCGATGTTGGCCTTGCCCTGGTTCAGCAGCTCGCCCAGCGAAGGCGTTCCAGGCGGCACGCCGAGCCCCAGGAAATCCAGCGAGGTCAGCGCCAGGATCGCTGCGCTCATGCGGAACGGCAGGAAAGTCACGACCGGCGTCATGCTGTTGGGCAGGATGTGACGCCACATGATCTGCAGGTTGCCCACGCCGAGCGCGCGTGCGGCCCGCACGTAGTCCATCTGCCGGTTGCGCAGGAACTCGGCGCGCACGTAATCCGACAGGCCCATCCACCCGAACAGGCTCAGCAAGATGAGCAGCAGCGCCACGCTGGGCGCAAAGACGGCGCTGAAGATGATCAGCAGGTAGAGCTCGGGCATCGAGCTCCAGATCTCGATGAAGCGCTGCAAGGCGAGGTCCACCTTGCCCGCGAAGTAGCCCTGCACCGCACCGGCGGCAACGCCCAGCACCGTTCCGGTGATGGTCAGCGCCAGGCCGAAGAGCACGCTCACGCGGAAGCCATAGAGCAGCTGCGCCAAGAGGTCGCGGCCGCGGTCGTCGGTGCCGAGCCAGTTGTCGTGCGTAGGTGCGGCCGGGCTGGGCGACTTGGCGAAGTAGTTGAGCGTCTTCGGACCATAGGGATTGGGTGCGTAGATCGCCCAGTTGCTGCCCTGCGTGATGCGCTCGCGGATGAAGGGATCGAGGTAGTCGGTGGGCGTTTCGAAGTCGCCGCCGAAGGTCTTCTCCGAGTAGTCGCGCAACACGGGGAAGTAGGTCTTGCCCTCGTAGCGCACGATCAGCGGCCGGTCGGTCGACAGCACTTCCGCGAACAGGCTCACCACCACCATCGATGCGAAGAGGACGAGGCTCCAGAAGCCCAGCCGGTTGCGCTTGAAGCGAAGCCAGGCGCGGCGGCCCGGGCTCAGGCTCGCCCTCGCTGCGCCCGTCGGTTGTCCCGGGCTGATCGATGAGGGAACGGCCGCGACAGCCTCGGCCCGAACGGTCTGGGTGCCGGCAGTGGCCGACTCAATCGAACTTGACACGCGGATCCACCCAAACGTAGCTGAGGTCGCTGATCAGCTTGGTCACCAGCCCGATCAGCGTGAACAGGTAAAGCGTACCCAGCACGACGGGGTAGTCGCGCCGGATCACGCTCTCGTAGCCAAGGAGACCCAGCCCATCGAGCGAGAACAAGGTCTCTATGAGCAGCGAGCCTGTGAAGAAGGCGCCCACGAAGGCCGCCGGCAGCCCCGTGATGATCGGAATCAGCGCATTGCGGAACACATGCTTCCACAACACCTGCCGCTCGCCCAGGCCTTTGGCCCGCGCGGTCAGCACGTATTGCTTGCGGATCTCCTCGAGGAAGGCGTTCTTGGTCAGCATGGCGGTGACCGCGAAGCTGCCGACCACCATCGCAGTCACCGGCAGCGCGATGTGCCACAGATAGTCGACGATGCGCGCGGCCCAGCTCATCTCGTCCCAGTTGGACGAGGTGAGGCCACGCAGCGGAAACCACTGCAGCTGCCCCCCGAAGACCACCAGCAGCGCCACGCCGAGCACGAAGCCCGGGATCGCGTAGCCGACGAGGATGATCAGCGTGGTGACCAGGTCGAAGCGCGTGCCGGCCCGCACGGCCTTGGCCACGCCCAGCGGCACGGCAATGCCGTAGCTGATGAAGAAGGTCCACAGGCCCAGGCTGATCGAAACCGGCAGCTTCTCGAGGATCAGTGCCCACACGTCCTTGTTCTGGAAGAAGCTGCGCCCCAGGTCGAAGCGGGCGAACTGCCCGAGCATCTGCAAAAGCCGCTCGTGCGCCGGCTTGTCGAAGCCGTAGAGAGCCTTGATCTCCGCCAGCCGCTTCGGGTCCACGCCCTGGTCGCCGCGGTAGTTCGAGCCGCCCGACTCGACGCCGCCGCGCACGCCGGCGCGGGCCTCGGCCAGGTACTGCTCCACCGGCCCGCCGGGCACGAACTGGATCACCAGGAAGGTCACGAGCAGTACGCCCAGGAGCGTCGGGATGAAGAGCAGAAGCCGCTTGACGACGTAACCGAGCACCTTGCGTCCTTCCTGTCAGGGCTTGCGGGCCCACCAGGTCGTCATGACCCAGTCCTCGCCGCCCGCATAGGGCGGCATCGGCGCCTTGTGCGCGAGGCGCCAGGCGTTGTAGGCGATCCGGTGCACCGTCAGGGTCCACTGAGGGATCAGGTAGTGACTGTGCATGATGACCCGGTCCAGTGCGCGGCAGGCCGGCAGCAGCTCGGCCTTGGATTCGGCGCGCACGATGTCGGCCACCAGCGCATCGACGGCCGGGCTGCTCACGCCCATGAAGTTCCCGGAGCTCTCGGTCTTTGCTGCCTTGCTGCCGAAGATCTCGGCCAACTGCTGGCCGGGGTTGTGCGTACCGGGGAAATTGATGGTGGTGATGTCGAACTCGAACTTGTCCAGCCGCTGCTGGTAGAGCGCGAAATCGACCGAGGCGAACTTCAGCGTGACGCCCAGCTTCTCGAGGTTGCGCGCCCAGGGCGAGACGGTGCGCACGCCGCCCTCCCTGCTGTCGAGGTACTCGAGCTCCATCGCCTCGCCCTTGGCGTTGCGCAGTGCGCCGTCGCGGTATTCCCAGCCGGCGTCCTTCAGGAGTTGCTGGGCCCGGCGCAGGTTGTTGCGCAGCGAATGGCCGGGCCCCTCGGTGGTGGGCGGCACCACCATCGGGCCGAAGGTCGAGTCGGGGATCTTGCCCCGCCAGGGCTCGAGCAGTGCGCGCTCTTGCGCCGAGGGCAGGCCTTCGGCCGCGCAATCGGTGTTGCCGAACAGGTCCTTCACGCGCGGATAGCCGCCGTAGAACAGCTGCCGGTTCATCCACTCGTAGTCGAGCGCCAGGCCCAGGGCTTCGCGCACCCGCGGGTCCTTCAGGCGCTCGCGCCGGCTGTTGAGCACATAGCTCTGGAAGCCCGAGGGCTGCTTGTGCGCGAACTCGTACTTGACCAGCTCGCCCGTGTCGAAGCGCTTGCCGTTGACCCGGCGCGCCCAGTCGCCCGCCGAGTAGAAGCTCATCATGTCGAACTCGCCGGCCTTCAGCGCCTCCAGCCGCGCGGTGTTGTCCTTGTAGATCTTGACGGTGATGCGGTCGAAGTTGCCGGTGCCGCGCTTGACGCCCAGGTCGCGCGCCCAGTAGTTCGGGTCGCGCACGTAGGTGATGTCCTTGCCGAAGCGCACCGGGCCGATCTTGTACGGGCCGCTGCCGATGGGGATCTCCATCACCACCTGGTCGAAGGGCTTGGCCTTGCCGTTCTCCATGCCCCACTTGCGGCTGAAGACGGGCAGCCCGCCCACCACCAGCGGCAACTCGCGGTTCGGTTTCTTGAAGCGGTAGCGGATGGTGCGCGCATCGATCAGGTCCGCGCCCTCCACTTCATCCAGCAGCGTCTTGTAGCTCGGCATGGCGTAGGGGCCGATCAGCGTCTCGTAGCTGTGCTTCACGTCCGCGGCTTCGACCGGCGAGCCGTCGTGGAAGCGCGCCTCCGGCCGCAGCTTGAAGGTGGCGCTCAGCCGGTCGGGTGCCACGCTCACATCCTCGGCCAGCAGGCCGTAGCCGGACGCGGTCTCGTCCATGGAACCGGCGAGCAGCGAGTCGAAGAGCATGCCGGACAGGTAGGCCGGGGCCGAGCCCTTGATGGTGAACGGGTTGTACTTGTCGAAGGTGGAATAGCGCAGGTTGCTCACCAGCCGCAGCTCGCCGCCCTTCGGCGCATCGGCATTCACGTAGTCGAAGGACTTGAAGCCGGACGGGTACTTGAGGTCGTCCCAGATCGCATAGCCGTGGGCCGCCCACGCGGGCACCGCACACATCGCCAGACACCAGAACCAGAGAACCCGCATGCGAGAATTCTGCCCAAGATTTTCACGAGGTCGCTTCATGGGCTTTCTTTCCGGCAAAAAATTCCTGATCACCGGCGTGTTGAGCAATCGCTCCATCGCCTACGGCATCGCCAAGGCCTGCCACGAGCAAGGCGCG
>DATFFA010000084.1:0-8524 GCA_035250605.1 Variovorax sp.
CCAATGTCAATCTGGCATTCTTATGGCTGTTCATCCGGTGGGATTCCTCTGCGATCCTGAAGCGTGGTAACTCCAGTTTCCCAGACCCATCCGGGTGAACAACCTATTGAAACATCACAGCTAGGACGGCGGCGCTAGTCGCGCGAGGAGCGGTTGCGCGTGCCGCTGACGGCCGCGTCGATGGTGCCGAACACCGTCACGCCGCTGCTGCTGCCGATGGTGGGACGCTCGCCGGCGGCGGGCGCAGGCGACGAGGCGCAGCCCGCGACGGCGCCCAGCGCTGTAACGAGGCACAAGGCGAAAACAAGTCTCTTCACTGGCATTTCCTTTCGTCAGCTCAGGTGCTTGCCCACGATACCGGCGATCTCGAACATCGTCACCTGGTCCTTGCCGAACACCGGCTTGAGCTTGGCGTCGGCATTGATGGCCCGCTTGTTGGCCGCATCCTGCAGCCCATGGGCCTTGATGTAGTCCCACAGCTTCTTGATGACTTCGGTGCGCGCCACGGGTTCCGCGCCGATCACCGCGGCCAGTGCATCGCTGGGTTTCAGGCCGGCCGCGGGCTTGCGCGCGGCGGCCTTCTTCGCCGCGGGCGCCTTCGCCTTCGCCGGTGCAGCGGCCTTCTTCGCGGCCGCCGGCGCCGACTTGGCGAAGCTCTTGCGCGCCGGGAACTTGCTGTCGCGCGGCTCGAACTCGAAGCTCACCTTGCCCTCCTCCGCATTCCAGGCCAGGAAGGCCTTGAAGGGCCGGCGCGTGCGCATGGAGACGAACTTGTCGAGCAGGTCGGTCTTGCCGGTGGCCAGCAGCTTTTCGATCTGCGCGCGCTCCACCGGCTGCTGCAGGATGATCTTGCCGGTCTTGAAGTCGCAGCTGGGCGTGGGCTGGGCATCGGTGGGCACGGACTTCTCGCAGACATAGTTGCTGGCGTTCTCGAACACGCGCGCGCCGCATTTCGGGCAGGGGCCGAGCGGATGCTGGTCGCTGAAATCGACGATCTCGCCGGTCTCGCCATTCTTGTCGTCACCGAAGTCGAATTCCAGCTTCCAGTTCTTCGCCTCCTCGTCGTACTTGAGGATGATCTCCGAGGTGAAGGGCCAGCCGGCCTTGGAGCGGAAGCCCTCCAGCGGGCCGATGTGCTTGTCGCGCACCAGCTGCTCGGCCTCCACCACCTCGAAGGTGCGGCCGGCCGGCGACTTGCCGAAGGAGAAGCCGCAGCCCTCCTGGCCGGGCTTTCCGGTGCAGGCATAGCGGCGGTAGTTCTCGCGCACCACGCCGCCGCAGTTGGGGCAGGGCGTGGCGAGCGTTGCGTAGTCGCCGGGCACGGTGTCGCGGTCGTATTCCTTGGCCTTCTTGACGATGTGCTCCGTCATCTCGGCGATCTCCCGCATGAAGGCGGCCCGGCTGAGCTTGCCGTGCTCCATCTGCGCGAGCTTGTACTCCCACTCGCCGGTGAGCTCGGCCTTGGACAGCTCCTCCACCCCCAGGCCGCGCAACAGCGTCATCAGCTGGAAGGCCTTGGCGGTGGGGATCAGCTCGCGGCCTTCGCGGTGGATGTACTTCTCGGCCAACAGGCCTTCGATGATCGCGGCGCGCGTGGCGGGCGTGCCCAGGCCCTTTTCCTGCATCGCCTCGCGCAGCTCGTCGTCGTCGATGGTCTTGCCGGCGCCTTCCATGGCGCCGAGCAGCGTGGCTTCGGAGTAGCGCGCCGGCGGGCGGGTCTTGAGGGCCTTGAGCTCCGCCGATTCGACCTGCACGATCTCGCCGGGCTTGACCGGCACGAGGCGCTTGCCGTCCTTGTCGTCTTCCTTCTCGTCGTCCTGGGCTTCCTTGCCGTAGATGGCGAGCCAGCCCGGCTTGACCAGCACCTTGCCGTCGGTACGGAAGGGGTACTTCTTGCCGCCCTGCTCGACCGTGCTGATGCGCGTGGTCACCTGGTACTCGGCGCTCGGGAAGAACACCGAAAGGAAGCGCCGCACCACGAAGTCGTAGAGCTTCTGCTCGGCGTCCGACAAGCCGCTGGGCGCCTGCAGGGTGGGAATGATCGCAAAGTGGTCGCTGACCTTGGCGTTGTCGAAGACGCGCTTCGAAGGCTTCACGTAGTTGTCGTCCAGCGCCTGCCTGGCGAAGGGCGCGAGGTGCTTCATGCCGCTGTTGGCCAGCATGCCGAGGGTCTGCTTGACCACCGGCAGGTAGTCTTCGGGCAGAGCGCGCGAGTCGGTGCGAGGGTAGGTCAGCGCCTTGTGGCGCTCGTAGAGGCTTTGCGCCAGCGCGAGCGTGGTCTTGGCGCTGAAGCCGAAGCGGCTGTTGGCTTCGCGCTGCAGCGAGGTCAGGTCGAACAGCAGGGGCGAGGCCGTGGTGGTGGGCTTGCTTTCCTCGGTGACGCTGGCCGGCTTGCCGCGTGCGGCCTCGGCGATCTCCCTGGCCTCGCGTTCGTTCCAGACGCGATCGGCGCGCTGCTCGGGATCGGCCAGGCCGTCGGGCCCGGGCGGCGGCTTCTTCCAGGTCGGGTCGAACCACTTGCCCGGGTAGGTGCCCGCCTCGGCCAGGAAGCTGCCATGCACTTCCCAGTAGTCGCGGCTCACGAACTTGCGGATTTTCTCCTCGCGTTCGACCACCACCGACAGCGTGGGCGTCTGCACCCGCCCCACCGTGGTGAGGAAGAAGCCGCCGTCGCGCGAGTTGAAGGCGGTCATGGCGCGGGTGCCGTTGATGCCGACCAGCCAGTCGGCCTCCGAGCGCGAGCGCGCGGCGTCGGCCAGGCCCTTCATCTGCTGCTCGGTGCGCAGCTGCTCGAAGCCTTCGCGGATCGCCTGCGGCGTCATCGACTGCAGCCACAGGCGCCTGACCGGTTTGCCCAGGGGCGCCTTGCCGCCCGCGTACTGCTCGATCAGGCGGAAGATCAGCTCGCCCTCGCGGCCTGCGTCGCAGGCGTTGATCAGCTGGCCCACGTCCTTGCGCTTGGCCTGCTTCACCACGGCGTTCAGGCGGGTCTTGGTCTTGTCGACCGGCTTCAGGTCGAAATGCGGCGGGATCACCGGCAGGTTGGCGAAGCTCCACTTGCCGCGCTTGACGTCGAACTCCTCCGGCGCCTGGATCTCCACCAGGTGGCCGACCGCACTGGTCACCACGTACTGCTCGTTCTCGAAATGTTCCTCGTGCTTGTCGAACTTGCCGGCCACCGGCGTGAGCGCGCGCACGATGTCCTGCGCCACCGACGGCTTCTCTGCAATTACCAAAGTCTTCATCAACAGTTCCTCATATCAGGCCGACGCCGGGCCGCCCCAAGGCGGCCTGCGGCCCCCTCGGGGGGCAGCGACGACACGCAGTGCGGAGCGTGGGGGCCACATCTACAATCTGCGGCTTCTCGCGTGCGCACGCGCACGCGCATGCGTACATATTCAAACTAACAGACTTCGGCGATGGCTTCCAAATCCCCCACAAACGGCGGGCGCCGCATCCAGACGCGCCGCTCCGGTGTCCACGGCAACGGCGTATTCGCCGTCCAGGACATCGCGGAGGGCGAGACGCTGATCGAGTACAAGGGCGAGCTCATCACCTGGAAAGAGGCGCTCAGGCGCCATCCGCACGACCCCTCCCAGCCCAATCACACCTTCTACTTCCACATCGATGACGGGCGTGTGATCGATGGTGGAGTCAAGGGCAACGCCGCGCGCTGGATCAACCACTCCTGCGAGCCCAACTGCGAGGCCGACGAGGACAAGGGGCGCGTCTTCATCAAGGCGCTGCGCAACATCGCGGCGGGCGAGGAGCTCAGCTACGACTACGGCCTGATCATCGACGAGCCCTACACCAAGAAGCTGAAGGCCGACTTCCCCTGCTGGTGCGGCTCCGACCAGTGCCGAGGCACCCTGCTCGCGCCCAAGGACGACGAAAAGAAGGACAAGAAGAAGAAAAAGGCCAAGAAGGACAAGAAGGCCAAGAAGAAGGACGACAGGCACTGACCATGGCCGCCCCCTGGTTCGAAGACGACATCGCCGCCGCCGTGGCTCCGCTGCTGCCGGGCCTGGCGGTCGAGGTCGTCGACGAGATCGATTCGACCAGCAGCGAGCTGATGCGGCGCGCCCGCGAGGGCCGTGCGCAGCCGGTGCTGCTGGTCGCCAAGCGCCAGACCGCCGGCCGCGGGCGCATGGGACGGGCCTGGCAGAGCGCGCAGGACGCGGGCGAGCCCGCCTCGCTGACCTTCTCGCTGGGCCTGCCGCTGATGCCCCGGGACTGGTCGGGGCTCTCGCTCGCGGTCGGCGTCAGCGTGGCGGAGAGCCTGGACCCTTCGAACGAGGCGCGCATCGCGCTCAAGTGGCCCAATGACCTGTGGGTCGAGGACCGCAAGCTCGGCGGCATCCTGATCGAGACTGCGCTGCCCCAGGACGGCGCGGCCGAGCGCTACCTGGTGATCGGCATCGGCCTCAACATCGGCGCCCGCGAGGCCACGGGCATGAGCACTCCGCCGGCATGGCTCGCGCAATGGCGGCCCGACGCTTCCGCACCCCGGGTGCTGCGCGAGATCGTGCCGCCGCTGGTGGCGCATGTGCTGCTGTTCGGCGAGCGGGGTTTCGTGCCCTTCGCCGAGCGCTTCGCCGCCCGCGACACCCTGCGCGGCCGCGAGGTGCAGCTGAGCGACGGCACCACGGGCCGCTGTACCGGTGTCGGCTGGGGCGGCGAGCTGCTGGTGCAGACGCCCGCGGGCGTGAAGACCATCACCAGCGCCGAGGTCAGCGTGCGGCCGGCGCCGTCGAACGGCTGATCATGCGGCTGCGTGCGCTCGTCGTCCTCCTGCTGTTGGCGAACCTGCTTTACTTCGCGTGGGCCCGCGGCGGGCTCGCGATGTTCGGCACCGTGCCTGCGCGCCTGGGCCAGAGCGAGCCGGAGCGGCTGAAGCAGCAGATCCGGCCACAGTTGCTGCAGATCCGCAAGGACGAGGGCGCGGCGGGCACCAAGCCCTAGGTGGACCGTCGCAGTCGATCCGAATTGGCTGGCAGGGTCCGCTAATCATCCGCCTGCCCATTGGCGTCGAAGCGCAGGCTGAAGCGTGCGCCCGGCGGCTGCTGGCCTGGATGGGCGTCTTCCAGCTGCACGGTCGCATGGTGCTGCCGCGCGATCTCGAGCACGATCGGCAGGCCCAGGCCCGAACCGTCGGCCTCGTTGCCCAGCACGCGATAGAACGGCTCGAACACCAGCTCGCGCTCGTTCTCGGGAATGCCCGGGCCGTTGTCCTCCACCTGCAGCACGATGATCCGGCCGAAGGGGTCTCCCAGCACGCGCGCGGTGATCACGCCCGGGCGCCCGGGCACCGAGGGCGTGTAGTTGATGGCGTTGTCGACCAGGTTGCGCACCAGCTCCTTCAGCAACGTGGCATTGCCTTCCAGCACCACACCCGGCGCGCCCGCTTCCGCCCCGTCGTAACCCAGGTCGATGCGCTTCTCGATGGCGCGCGGCACGGCTTCGCGCACCACCTCGATGGTGAGCTTGGCCAGGTCGCAGGGCTGGCGTGCCACGGCGGCGCCGCTGCCCTCGGCGCGCGCGAGCGACAGCAGCTGGTTGACCGTGTGCGTCGCGCGCATGCTCGCCCGGCCGATCTGCTTGAGCGACTGCTTGAGCTCGTCGGCATTGGCGCCCTCGCGCTGCGCCAGGTCGGCCTGCATGCGCAGCCCGGCCAGCGGGGTCTTGAGCTGGTGCGCCGCGTCGGCCAGGAAGCGCTTCTGCGTGCCGATGGAGTCGCTGAGCTTGTTCAGCAGATCGTTGACCGACAGCACCAGCGGCACCACCTCCAGCGGCACCAGCGATTCGTCCAGCGGGCTCAGATCGCCGGGGCGGCGTTCGCGGATGCGGGCCTCGATCACCGACAGGGGCTTGATGCCGCGCACCAGCGCCAGCCAGATCAGCAGCACCGCCAGCGGCAGGATCGCGAACTGCGGCAGCAGCACGCCCTTGATGATCTCGCCCGCCAGCACCGACTGCTTCTCGCGCGTCTCGGCCAGCTGCAGCAGGGCCGGCGGCGACTCGGTCGACGGGCCGGCGATCCACAGCGAGGCGACGCGCACCGGTTGGCCGTGCATCTCGCCGTTGTGCAGGTAGACCACGCCCGGCGCGGGCACCTCCTCGGTATTGGGCTCCGGTACGTCGCGATCGCCGGCGAGCACTTGTCCGTCGCCGTTCTTCAGCTGGAAGTAGATGTGGTCCGTGTCGTGGGCGCGCAGGATCTCGCGTGCCGAGGGGGTCAACACGAAGGGCTCGCGGTCCGGCGTCACGTCCACCTCCTTCGCCAACGCGCGGATGTTGTATTCGAGCGTGCGATCGAAGGGCGCGTTGGCGATGCCCTGGGCCACCAGCCAGGTCACGCCGATGCTCACCGGCACCAGCAGCAGGAGCGGCGTGAGCATCCAATCGAGGATCTCGCCGAAGAGGGAGCGCTGCGCGCGCTGGAAGAGCTTCACCGAGCGCTTTGAAAACGGATCAGGGGATCTTTTCGAGGCAGTAGCCGAGGCCGCGCACCGTGGCGATGTGGATCGGACCCTTCTCGATCTTCTTGCGCAGGCGGTGGATGTAGACCTCGATCGCGTTGAGGCTCACCTCCTCGCCCCACTCGCACAGGCGCTCGACCAGCTGGTCCTTGCTCACCAGCCTCCCGGCGCGCTGCAGCAGCACCTCCAGCAGGCCCAGCTCGCGCGCCGACAGCTCGATCATCTTGCCGTCGATGGTTGCCACCCGGCCGGCCTGGTCGTAGACCAGCGGGCCGTGCTTGATGGAATTGCTGGTCGCGCCCATGCCGCGCCGCGTGAGCGCGCGCACGCGCGCCTCGAGCTCCTGCAGAGAGAAGGGCTTGGCCATGTAGTCGTCGGCGCCGTAGTCCAGGCCCTTGACGCGCTCCTCCACGCTGTCGGCCGCGGTCAGCACCAGCACCGGCAGCTGCGAGCCGCGCGCGCGCAGGCGCTTGAGGATCTCGAGGCCGTGCATGTTGGGCAGGCCGAGATCGAGGATCAGCAGGTCGAATTCGCTGTTGGTCATCAGCGCGGCGTCGGCTTGCGAGCCGGTGGCCACGTGGTCCACCGCCGAGCCCGAGGTGCGCAGGCTGCGCAGCAGCGCATCGGCCAGCACCTGGTCGTCTTCCGCAATCAGTATTCGCATGCCGCGTCTCCAGAGATGGCGGGCTTGCGCGGGCCGCCGGGCCGTCTCCCGTTTCGGATTCTAGGCGGCCGCATAGGCTTCGAGCCCGATGGAAACCACGGTGGCGATCTCGTCCCCGACGCTCGCGCGGAACTCGCCCTCGGCCTGCGCCACCGCCTTGCGGAAAGCCTCCAGCCAGGCCAGGCCGTCGGCGGTGAACAGCACGCGCCGGGCGCGGGCGTCATGCGTATCGGGGCCGCGCGTCACCAGGCCCCAGGCCTCGCACTGGTCGACCAGCTTTCCCATGGCCTGCTTGGTCATGCCGGCGCGCTCGGCCAGCTCGGTCAGCCGCGAGCCCTCTCGCGCCAGGTGGCGCGTGATGTGGATGTGGGCGGCGCTCACCTGCGCGCGCGCTGCGAGGTTGGACAGCGCGAGCGGCACGTCGGCGTCATGCGCCATCAGGGCCAGCACGCGCTCGTCGAAACGGCGCATGGCATGGCCCAGCAGGCGGCCCAGGTGGGTCTGACGCCAAGCGTCGGGGTCGATCGAGAATGCGGGGTCCGTCACGGTCGTCGATAGTAAGCCAAGCTGACCAAAAAATGGGTTTACTCCGACCTATCGGCCTCTACACTACTGTTCAGGCATCCAGGCTGTTGTTAAAAGCAGCTTGGATGAATCCCTCTACAACCCATTGATCCTCCAGGAGATTTTCCGCATGGACGCAGTCGTCAAGGGCACCAGCATCGCCGGCGCCAACACCGAAAAAGCCAAGGCCCTCCAGGCCGCTCTGGCCCAGATCGAGAAGCAGTTCGGCAAGGGCACCATCATGCGGCTGGGCGAGGGCGAGGCGCTGGAGGACATCCAGGTGGTTTCCACCGGCTCGCTGGGCCTGGACATCGCCCTCGGCGTCGGCGGCCTGCCGCGCGGCCGCGTGATCGAGATCTACGGTCCTGAATCCTCGGGCAAGACCACGCTCACGCTGCAGGTCATCGCCCAGATGCAGAAGCAGGCCGGCACTTGCGCCTTCGTCGATGCCGAGCATGCATTGGACGTGCAGTACGCGCAGAAGCTGGGCGTGAACCTGTCCGACCTGCTGATCAGCCAGCCCGACACCGGCGAGCAGGCCCTCGAGATCGTCGATTCGCTGGTGCGCTCGGGCGCAGTCGACCTGATCGTCGTCGACTCGGTCGCCGCGCTCACGCCCAAGGCCGAAATCGAGGGCGAGATGGGCGACTCGCTGCCCGGCCTGCAGGCGCGGCTCATGAGCCAGGCGCTGCGCAAGCTCACCGCCACCATCAAGAAGACCAACTGCATGGTCATCTTCATCAACCAGATCCGCATGAAGATCGGCGTGATGTTCGGCTCGCCCGAAACCACCACCGGCGGCAATGCGCTGAAGTTC
>DATFFA010000085.1:0-23356 GCA_035250605.1 Variovorax sp.
TCGGCGGAGCGGGCTGGGACGCCGGCGCGGGCGGCGCCGCCTCACGCGCGGGAGCAGGCGGCGCCATGGCGACGGGTCCCGCAGCCGCAGGCGTCTGGCCCGCGGCCGGTGTCACGGCGTCGCGCGGGCTTTGCGTGTACCAAGCCGCCGCAACGAGTACGACAAGCAGCAGGGCGAAGCCACCCCACAGCGGACGGGACCGGCGCGGTGCCGCAGGCACGGAGAGCGTGGCGGGTCGCGACGCCGCCTTGGGCGCTCGAGCCGCGGTCGGAGATGGTGGCAATGGGGCAGGGCGAGTTGGTACCCTTGGCGGGGCCGGCGAGCGACCGATCGCCACGGTGGTCTCGTCGGCAGCGGATGAAGACCTCTTCGCCACGGCCTCGGGCAGCGGCATCCGCTCCGTGATCGGCCACTCGGCGGGCGCAACCCTGTCGTTCGCGGCGACGGCCACAGCCACCAGGCGATGGCCGCAACCTTTGCAGAACTTGGCGCCGTCGCGATTCTGCGCCCCGCAGGACGCGCACTCCACACCCATCTTGGAAGCCCTCAAACTGTACGCATCACCCTCCAAGCGGCGGGGTGGCTGTCGGCGCACTCGTCAGATCGAGAGCTTCAGGTCACCGCCACGCGCTTGGGCTTGTTGACCATTCTCTTCGCAATCACTGCGCCCAAGGCCATGGTCAGCTCCAGGGCCACGGCGGGCTGGCGGTTCGACATCTCGGCAAAGCGGATGGCCGTGAGCCGCCAGACGCGCGCCGCGCCAGTGGCGATGACGTTGGCCGAACGTGGAAGCCTGGAGAAGAAGGCGCCTTCGCCCACCACCGAACCGGGATTGAGGATCGCGAGCCGCATCTGCCCCTGGCTCCCGATCAGGTGCACGCTGAGTGCACCGCGCTCGATGAAAAAGAGCGTGCGGTCGTGGGCGCCCTGGTCGATCAGCACCTGGCCGGCGTTGAGGTCGTAGGGCTGCAAATAGCCGGCCAAGGTCTCCCATTGCTGGGCATTGAAAGCCGGAGCGAACGCGTCGTAGCTGGTGTTCTGTGCGACGGCCCGGCAAAGATCCTGGATGCTCGATGACATGTTGATACCCTGCTGTGCGTGCGTGCCGGGACGCAGTATCGACGATTGCGTCAGATTGCAGTGACAGAAGTCACATCTACTAACTCTTTCTGTCTACTTTCCGATACAAAATCGGGAAAAGATCACACCCAGCAGGTCGTCGGCGCCGAACTCGCCGGTGATTTCGTTGAGCGCGTTCTGCGCCAGGCGCAGCTCCTCCGCCAGCAGATCCAGGAACTGGGCGCGGGCCGCGAAGTGCTCGGCGGCCACCGCGAGATGCCCCTCCACGCGCGACAGCGCCTGCACATGGCGCGCGCGCGCCAGGTACACCCCTTCCGGCACCGCCTGCCAGCCCGCCACCTCGAGCAGACGCTGGCGCAGCGCTTCGATCCCGAAGCCGGTTCTGGCGGAAAGGCTGATGCCCGCGGCCGGCGCCGCGGAAGGGGCTGCGTCCTGCTTGCTCCAGACGTCGAGCACCGGCACGCCGGCAGGCAGCTTTTCGCTCAGCAGCCGCAGGATCTCCGCATCGGCCTGCGCGTAGTCGGCGCCGGCCACGCGCGTCAGGTCGTGCAGGAACAGCACGGCGTCGGCGTCTTCGATCTGGCCCCAGGCGCGCGCGACCCCGATCTGCTCCACCAGGTCCGTGCTGTCGCGCAAGCCGGCGGTGTCGACCACATGCAGGGGCACGCCGTGGATCTGGATGGTCTGCGACACCACGTCGCGCGTGGTCCCCGGGATCGGGCTCACGATGGCGAGCTCGGCGCCGGCCAGAGCGTTGAGCAATGAACTCTTGCCTGCATTGGGCTGGCCGGCAATGACCACCTTGATGCCTTCGCGCAACAGGGCGCCCTGCCGCGCACGCAGTTGCACCGCGCCCAGCTGCGCCTGCAGAGCGGCGAGCTGGCCCTCGGCATCGGCCTTCTGCAGGAAATCGATCTCCTCCTCCGGGAAATCCAGCGTCGCCTCGACCAGCATGCGCAGGTGGATCAAGGCGTCGCGCAGCGTGTGGATCTCCTGCGAGAAGGCGCCCGACAACGAACGCCCGGCGCTGCGTGCCGCCGCCTCGGTGCTGGCATCGATGAGGTCGGCGATGGCCTCGGCCTGGGCCAGGTCGATCTTGCCGTTGAGAAAGGCGCGCTGGCTGAATTCCCCCGGCTCGGCCACGCGCAGGCCGGCCAGCCGGGGCCGCCCGCTGGCGGAGTCGTCTTCGGCGGCAGCTTCCAGGCAGCGAGCCAACAGCAGCTGGAGCACCACCGGTCCGCCGTGCGCCTGCAGCTCGAGAACGTCCTCGCCGGTGTAGGAATGCGGCGCCGGAAAATAGATGGCCAGGCCGCGGTCGATGGCGCCGCCGCCGGCGTCGAGAAAGGGCAGGTAGGTGGCCTCGCGCGGCTTGAGGCTGCGCCCGCAGACCGCCGCGATCAGGGGCGCCAGCCGCGCGCCGGAGACGCGCACGATCCCGACCGCGCCGCGGCCGGACGCCGTCGCGATGGCGACGATGGGATCGGTGGTGCGCGCCAGCATGGGGAGGATGATGCTTCAACGAGAAGGGCCGCAGTCTGCGGCCCTTGCTCGAGATCGTTCTGATCGTGCGCTATTTGCCGATCACGCCCAGGCGCTTGTTGATGAACCACTGTTGCGCGATCGACAGCACGTTGTTCGTGATCCAGTAGAGCACCAGGCCGGCCGGGAAGAAGATGAACATCACGCTGAAGGCCAACGGCATGATCCACATCAGCTTGGCTTGCATCGGGTCCGGCGGCGTCGGGTTGAGCCAGGTCTGGAACAACGAGGTTGCGGTCATCACGATCGGCAGGATGAACCAGGGGTCCGGCGCCGACAAGTCCTTGATCCAGCCGATCCAGGGCGCGTGGCGCATCTCGACCGACGACAGCAGCACCCAGTACAGCGCGATGAACACCGGGATCTGGACCACGATCGGGAAGCAGCCGCCCATCGGGTTGACCTTCTCCTCGCGGTAGATGCGCATCATCTCCTGCTGCATCTCCTGCGGCTTGTCCTTGAGCCGCTCGCGCATTTCCATGACCTTCGGATTGATGGCCTTCATCTTCGCCATGCTGGCGTAGGCCTTGGCGTTGAGCCAGTAGAAGGCCGCCTTCAGCAGCACGACCAGCGCGACGATGGCCCAGCCCCAGTTGCCCAGCATCGTGTGCAGCTTGTCGAGCAGCCAGTAGAGGGGCTTGGAGATGATGGTGAAGATGCCGTAGTCCTTGACCAGCTCGAGGCCGGGCGCCACGGCTTCGAGCGTTTTCTCGGCCTGTGGGCCGACGAACAACTCGGCGTCGATGGCCTTGGAGGCGCCGGGCTCCACCGCGCCGGCCGGCGTGATCATGCCCACCGCGTAGAGGTTGTTGTCGACCTTGCGCGCGAACAGCTCGCGCGGAACGCCGTCTTTCAGCAGCCAGGCGCTCGCGAAATAGTGCTGCACCATCGCAACGTAGCCGTTGGTCGCTTCCTTGACGAAGTCGGCCTTGTTGTTCTCGATGTCCTTGAACTCGATCTTCTGGTACTTCTTCGCCTCGGTGTAGACCGCCGGGCCGGTGAAGGTGGAGTAGAAGGAGGACTCGCCCGGCGGCTTGTTGCCGTCGCGCACGATCTGCAGGTACAGCTGCGGCGAGACCGGCGCCGTTCCGGTGTTCACGATCTCGTGGCGCACCTGCATGTCGTAGGAGCCGCGCTTGAGGGTCCAGGTCTTGACGAGCTTGACGCCGCCCAGGTCGGCCGATTCGAAGCGCAGCGCCAGGTCGTTGGCACCCTCCTTCAGCGCACGCTCGCCTGTGAAAGTCATCGGCGTCTTGTGGGTGGGGAAGGTGCCGCCGATCAGGCCGGTCTGGGCGACGTAGTAGCGATTGGCGCTCTGGTCGAGGAGGACGAAGGGCTTGTCCTTCTCGGTCAGGTCGTCATGCTGGATGAATTCGCTCTGCACCAGCGAGCCGCCCTCGGTGTCGAAGGTCAGCTTGAGCACGTCGGTGGTAACCACGACCTTCTCGCTCGCCGCAGGCGCTGCGGTCTTGCCGTCCGGCACCGCGCCGGCGCCGCTGGCGCTGGACGGGGCTGCGCCGGTGGCCTGCGGCACTGCATTTGATGCCGCACCCGAACCTGCACCGGCCGGAGCGGCCGCCGGCGCCGTCGCTGTCGCTGTCGCAGGCGGCTTGGTCGACGGCAGGAAGGTGGGATTGCGGCCATTGAAGACCTGCCACTGGTCCCACAGCAGCACCAGCGAGAAACCAAAGATCACCCACAGGATGGTGCGGCGAATATCGTTCATGAAGAAGACTTCTTGTCGTCGGAGAAAAGGGAGGAGAACAGCGCGCGCGTATCGCGGGCGCCGGGTTCCTTCCTCGGGGGAACGGGATCATGGCCGCCCTGGCACCACGGCTGGCAGCGGACGAGACGGCGCAGAGTCAGATAGCTGCCGGCCGCCGCGCCATGTCGATCGAGCGCCTCGATGGCGTAGGCCGAGCAGGTGGGCTCGAAGCGGCAGCCCTGCCCGAGCCAGGGGCTCAGCAGCAGACGGTAGGCCTTTACCAGGCCGATCAGCAGGGCTTTCATGAGGCGCTCGCAGCAGCAGCACGGGCGGCCCGCTCCAGCAATTGCTGGAGCTCGGCGCGAACGGCGGCCTTGAGCTTGTCGGAACTCGCGCTTACGAATTCCTTGCGGTCGAAGCCCGCGCGCAACCGCACCACGTGCGCGGCAGGCGGCAACGAGGCTTCGGCGGCCGAACTCATGCGATAGATCTGGCGCTTGATGGCATTGCGGGTGACGGCCCTGCGCGCCCAGCGCTTGGGCACCATGGCCCCGACCCACACGTCCTGCGTGGCGAACAACGGCGCGGCGCCGGCTTGCGCGTCGAGCGCGCAACGGTGCAAGGCGAAATGGGTGGTGCGCGCCACGGTAGCACCTGCAAGAACAGCCTGGAATTGCGCGCGGGTCTTGAGCCGCTGCATGGAAGCCAATCGCAGGGCGCCGGCGGACAAGGACGGCGGCAGCGGAACGACTGGCAACGGAGCCTTAGACGGCGAGGCGCTTGCGGCCCTTGGCGCGGCGTGCGTTGATCACGGCGCGGCCGCCGCGGGTCTTCATGCGAACGAGGAAGCCATGGGTACGGGCGCGGCGGACTTTGGATGCTTGGTAGGTGCGTTTCATGATGTTTTTCCTGATGGACCCGAAAAGCCGGGCTTGTCGGGTTCTGTTGCCACGCCTGTTGCCAAAGTGGCTCCGGGCTGACCGAAGATCGAGTTTGATTACCCCGAAACCTATAAAGAGGTTTTCAGGGAAACCCGCGATTATCGCAAACATTCTGTACCGCAACAATCCGCGCGTGCCTGGGAGCGGTTTCCGCGCACCGGAAAACCATGTGGATAAGGCTTTGACAAGTTAGAATCACCGGCCCGTCCCAGGGGCGACTATCCACAAGCAGAACGACAAATGACCGAGGGACACTTGACCTTTCAGACCCCCCATGCCGAGTGAAGGCATTGGCGACAGCCTCTGGCAAGCCTGCGTCGACCAGCTCGCGCAGGAACTGTCGGAACAGCAATTCAACACCTGGATCAAGCCGCTGACCGCCAGGGTCGCGGACGATCTTTCGCGGGTCACCGTCTTCGTCGCCAACCGCTTCAAGCTGGACTGGATCCGGGCCCAGTACGCGGGCAAGATTGCCGCCATGGCCGAGAAGCTCTATGGTCAGCCGGTCATCATCGAGTTAGCGCTTGCTCCTCGGGAAATCGTTGCCCGGCCTGTATCCATGGCCGTCGCAGTCGAAACCGATGTGCCGCGCGACGTGGCCGGTCCAGGCGAGGATGCGCCGGGCGGCGCCTTCAAGAACCGGCTCAACTCCGGCCTGACTTTCGAGACCCTGGTCGAGGGCACGGCCAACCGCATGGCACGCGCCGCCGCCATGCACGTGGCCGGCACGCCGGGCCATCTTTACAACCCCTTGTTCATCTACGGCGGCGTCGGCCTGGGCAAGACCCACCTGATGCATGCGGTGGGCAACCGGCTGTTGTCCGACCGCCCCGACGCCAAAGTTCTCTACATCCACGCGGAGCAGTTCGTGTCGGATGTGGTCAAGGCCTATCAGCGCAAGACCTTCGATGAGTTCAAGGAGCGCTACCACTCGCTCGATCTGCTTCTGATCGACGACGTCCAGTTCTTCGCCAACAAGGACCGCACGCAGGAAGAATTCTTCAATGCCTTCGAGGCCCTGCTGGCCAAGAAGTCGCACATCGTCATGACCAGCGACACCTACCCCAAGGGGCTGGCGGACATCCACGAGCGGCTGGTCTCGCGCTTCGACTCCGGGCTCACGGTGGCGATCGAGCCGCCCGAACTGGAAATGCGCGTGGCGATCCTGATCAACAAGGCGCGGGCCGAGAACGCCGAGATGCCGGAGGAAGTGGCCTTCTTCGTGGCGAAGAACGTGCGCTCCAACGTGCGTGAGCTCGAAGGCGCGCTGCGCAAGATCCTCGCCTACTCGCGCTTCAACCAGAAGGAAATCTCGATCGCCCTGGCGCGCGAGGCGCTGCGCGACCTGCTGTCGATCCAGAACCGGCAGATCTCGGTCGAGAACATCCAGAAGACGGTGGCCGACTACTACAAGATCAAGGTCGCCGACATGTACTCGAAGAAGCGCCCGGCCTCGATCGCGCGGCCGCGCCAGATCGCGATGTACCTGGCCAAGGAGCTGACCCAGAAGAGCCTGCCCGAAATCGGGGAGCTGTTCGGCGGCCGCGACCACACGACGGTGCTGCACGCGGTGCGCAAAATCTCCGGCGAGCGCCAGCAGCTGACCGAGCTCAACCAGCAACTGCACGTGCTGGAACAAACCCTCAAGGGCTGATGCATGCCTGTCATCGCAGATTCACGAAGGTCTGTCAAAGGACAACTCTGGGGAAAGTTCCGGCACAAACGGGCGCTTGTCCACAGGCCAGCGTCGCTTCCGGAAGTTGTGCGCCTCGGCGCGACAGCACCGAAGCACGCCTGCACACAGCCAGCCGGCAACGGCAAGTGCCTGTCGCCAAAGCGGAAAATGGCTCTGTCCACAGCGGGGCGCGCCCCTTATCTACTACTACTAATTTGAATTAAAGAAATAAGGAAGAGGTAAGTCATGATCGTTTTGAAGGCTACACAAGACAAAGTCCTCGCCGCCCTGCAATCGGTGGCGGGGATCGTGGAACGGCGCCACACGCTGCCGATCCTGGCCAACGTGCTGATTCGCAAGACCGGCCCCCGTCTGCAACTGACCACCAGCGACCTGGAGATCCAGATCCGCACCCATGCCGAGCTCGGTGGCGACGACGGCAACTTCACCACCACCGTGGGCGCGCGCAAGCTGATCGACATCCTGCGCACCATGCCGGCCGACCAGACGGTGAGCCTGGAGTCCAGCGCCAACAAGCTGGTGCTCAAGGGCGGCAAGAGCCGCTTTACGCTGCAGTCGCTGCCGGCCGAAGACTTCCCGCTGGTGCAGGAATCCGCCAACTTCGGCCCGGTGTTCAGCGTGCCGCAGAAGACCCTGAAGGACCTGCTCAGCCAGGTTTCCTTCGCGATGGCAGTGCACGACATCCGCTACTACTTGAACGGCATCCTGTTCGTGGCCGAGGGCAAGCAGCTCAGCCTGGTGGCCACCGACGGACACCGACTGGCCTTCGCCTCGGCCATGCTGGACGTCGAGGTGCCGCGCCAGGAGGTGATCCTGCCGCGCAAGACGGTGCTGGAAATGCAGCGCCTGCTGTCCGACGCCGAGGGCGCGATCGAGATGCAGTTCGCCAACAACCAGGCCAAGTTCGCCTTCGAGGGCATGGAGTTCGTCACCAAGCTGGTGGAGGGCAAGTTCCCCGACTACAACCGAGTGATCCCCAAGAACCACAAGAATTCGGTGACGCTGGGCCGCGCGCCACTGCTGGCCAGCCTGCAGCGCACCGCGATCCTGACCAGCGAAAAGTTCAAGGGCGTGCGCCTCAACATCGAGCCCGGCACGCTTCGAATCGCCTCCAACAACGCCGAGCAGGAAGAAGCCCAGGACGAGCTCGACATCGACTATGGCGGCGACGCCATCGAGATCGGCTTCAACGTGGGCTACCTGATCGATGCGCTGGCCAACATGGGCCAGGACATGGTGAAGCTGGACCTCGCCGATTCCAACAGCTCCGTGCTGATGACGATTCCCGACAACGCGTCCTTCAAGTACGTCGTCATGCCGATGCGCATCTGACGGCCTTCGACAGGGAGTGACGAGGCCGCCCGCGCATTCCGCGGGCTTGGTCTTTCAAGAGACGAATAAAACCTGGTTCCCGAGAGAGTAGAAAGATCCTGATGAGCGAAGACAGCAAGCCGGAAACGCCGCACACCGAACCGGTCTATACCCCCGAGATCGAAAGCGCAATCCCGATCGAAGTGACGCCAGCCGCCGCTGACGCCTACGGCGAAGGCTCCATCACGATCCTCGAGGGGCTGGAGGCGGTGCGCAAGCGTCCCGGCATGTACATCGGCGACACCTCCGACGGCACCGGCCTGCACCATCTGGTGTTCGAGGTGGTCGACAACTCCATCGACGAGGCGCTGGCGGGCTACTGCGACGACATCGTCGTGACCATCCACACCGACAACTCGATCTCGGTGGTGGACAACGGCCGCGGCATCCCGACCGGCGTCAAGATGGACGACAAGCACGAGCCCAAGCGCTCGGCCGCCGAGATCGCGCTCACCGAACTGCATGCCGGCGGCAAGTTCAACCAGAACAGCTACAAGGTCTCGGGCGGCCTGCACGGCGTGGGCGTGAGCTGCGTGAACGCATTGAGCAAGATGCTGCGCCTCACGGTGCGGCGCGAGGGCAAGGTGCACGTGCTCGAGTTCAGCCAGGGCTTCGTGCAGAACCGCATCGTCGAGACGGTGAATGGCGTCGAGGTGTCGCCGATGAAGGTCACGGGCGACACCGAGAAGCGCGGCACCGAGGTGCACTTTCTGCCCGACACCGAGATCTTCAAGGAGAACGCCGACTTCCACTACGAGATCCTCAGCAAGCGGCTGCGCGAACTGAGCTTCCTCAACAACGGCGTGCGCATCCGCCTGCTGGACGAGCGCACCGGCAAGGAAGACGACTTCTCCGGTGCCGGCGGCGTCAAGGGCTTCGTCGAGTTCATCAACAAGGGCAAGACGGTCCTGCACCCCAACGTGTTCTACGCCGCCGGCGAGCGGCCGGCCGACACCTACGGCGGCATCCCCGGCACGCACATCGGCGTCGAGGTCGCGATGCAGTGGAACAGCGGCTACAACGAGCAGGTGCTGTGCTTCACCAACAACATCCCGCAGCGTGACGGCGGCACCCACCTGACCGGCTTGCGCGCCGCGATGACGCGGGTGATCAACAAATACATCGAGGAAACCGAGCTGGCCAAGAAAGCCAAGGTCGAAGTCACCGGCGACGACATGCGCGAAGGCCTGTGCTGCGTGATGAGCGTGAAGGTCCCCGAGCCCAAGTTCTCCAGCCAGACCAAGGACAAGCTGGTGTCCAGCGAGGTGCGTGCGCCGGTCGAGGACATCGTGGGACGGCTGCTCGCCGACTACCTGCAGGAGCGCCCGAACGACGCCAAGATCATCTGCGGCAAGATCGTCGAGGCCGCGCGCGCCCGCGAGGCGGCGCGCAAGGCGCGCGAGATGACGCGCCGCAAGGGCGTGCTCGACGGCATGGGCCTGCCCGGCAAGCTGGCCGACTGCCAGGAGAAGGACCCGGCGCTGTGCGAGGTCTACCTGGTGGAGGGCGACTCCGCCGGCGGTTCGGCCAAACAGGGCCGCGACCGGAAGTTCCAGGCCATCCTGCCGCTGCGCGGCAAGATCCTCAACGTGGAGAAGGCGCGCTACGAGAAGCTGCTCACCAGCAACGAGATCCTGACCATGATCACGGCGCTGGGCACCGGCATCGGCCGCGCCGGCGCGACCACGGCGGGCGGCGGCGCCGACGACTTCAACGTCGCCAAGCTGCGCTACCACCGCATCATCATCATGACCGACGCCGACGTCGACGGCGCCCACATCCGCACGCTGCTCTTGACCTTCTTCTATCGCCAGATGCCGGAGCTGGTGGAGCGCGGCCACATCTACATCGCGCAGCCGCCGCTTTACAAGGTGAAGGTCGGCAAGGAGGAGCAATACCTCAAGGACGGCCCGGCGCTCGATGCCTTCCTGCTGAAGGTGGCGCTCAAGGACGCCAGCATCCGGACCGGCGGCAACGAGCCGGCGGTGCTCGGCGGCGACACCCTGGCCGAGCTCGCGCGCAAGCACCAGCTGGCCGAGGCCGTGATTGCGCGGCTGGGCAACTTCCTCGATGCCGAAGCGCTGCGCGCCATTGCCGACGGCGTGTCCCTGGACCTGGACACCACCCCTGGCGCCGAGGCTTCGGCCGTGGCGCTGCAGGCCAAGCTGCGCGAACTCAGCGCCACGGGCGTGCCGGCCGAAGTGGCCAGCGAGTTCGACGTGCGCACCGACAAGCCCCTGCTGCGCATCAGCCGACGCCACCACGGCAACATCAAGAGCAGCGTGATCACGCAGGATTTCGTGCATGGTGCCGACTACGCGGCGCTGGCCGAGGCCGCCAAGACCTTCCGCGGCCTGCTCGGCGAAGGCGCCGTCGTGCGCCGCGGCGAGGGCGAGAAGGCCAAGGAGGAGAAGGTGGGCGATTTCCGCGAGGCCATGCGCTGGCTGATCGGCCAGGCCGAGAACGCCACCGCGCGCCAGCGCTACAAGGGCCTGGGTGAGATGAACCCTGAGCAATTGTGGGAAACCACCATGGACCCCAACGTGCGGCGCCTGCTCAGGGTGCAGATCGACGACGCGATCGAGGCCGACCGCGTGTTCACCATGCTGATGGGCGACGAGGTCGAGCCGCGGCGCGAGTTCATCGAGCAGAACGCACTTCGGGCAGCGAACATCGACGTGTAGACGCGCCGCAAAAAAAGTCCCGCATTCGCCGCCTTCGCAGCCGCACTGCTCGTAAACGCTATACCTCGCCCGACTCTTGCTAAGCAAGAATTTCGGCCGATTGGACGCCGTTTTTGGAGCGAGGACAGCAGCATGAAAGCGAACCGGATCGGGTGGCCCCTGGCGGCATGGGTCTTCCTTGGTGCATGGACATCTGCACAGGCGCTGCCGTCGAACCCGCCGATCCTGATGACCCAAGGCATCGAGTACATGTGCGGCGGCAAGAGCAGCGACGAGGCGGCGTTCATGCGCATGGTGTCGCCGCGCTGGGCGGCCACACTGGAGTTCTCGGTCAACCGCGCCAAACCCAACGAGGTGCCTGCCGATGTGGCCGTGGTGGTGCGCGAGCGCTATACCGGCCGTCCGATCATGCAAGCCGTCGCGGGAGCCCCCTTCATGCTGGCGCGGCTCGATCCCGGCGCTTACGAGATCGAGGCCACGCTGGCCGGGGTCACGCTGAAGCAGCCGATGACCGTGTTCAATGGCGTCGCTTCGCGGGCCGTGTTCGTCTGGCCTTCCAACGTCGATTTCGCCAATGCCGGCGGCCCGCACAGGGCGGAGCAGCAGGCAGCTGCGCGCACCAGCGACTGAGCGGCCCGGCGGGCGCGGCAGCGTGCCGCCGAAGTTCAGCCTCGTCTAAGACTGGACGTCCATAGTCCCGGGCGTGGGGCGAAACACTTCGCCCCGCTTCCCAACCCGAGCAAGGACATGGCTATGAACACAACCCGTTTTTGGCGGCCGGTGGCCGCCCTGGTATTTTTCGGCGCGTCGCTCCTGGGTGCGCTTGCGGCGCATGCGGCCTACAACCCGCCGATTCACATGGCCAATGGCATCGAGTACATGAGCGGGGGCATCAGCAGCGACGAAGCCGCGCTGATGCAGACCGTTGCGCCGCGCTGGCCCGCCACCTTCGAGTTCGCGATCAAGGACGGCACTCGCTCCGACTTCGCGGCCGATGTCGCCGTCACGGTGCGCGATGCCGCCGGCCGCACCGTGCTGTCGCAAGTCAACGCAGAGGGCCCCTTCATGGTGGCGCGCCTCGATCCCGGCCGCTACGAGGTGGAAGCCACGTTGGCCGGCCGCACATTGAACAAGACCGTCGAGATCCATGCCGGCAGCCCGACCCGCACGCTCTTCCTCTGGCCGGCCGGCACCGACGTCAGTGCGCATTCGTGAGCCACAGCCGGAGGAGCCCAGGGGTCTGTCGGCCCACATCCTGCCGACCTCGGCCACCATGGTCGGGGTGTGCATGACGGTGCTCTCGATCGGCCGGCTGCGCCGCAACGGCCGTTCGGGCGTGCTGATCGACAAGCTGCTGGCCTTCGACGCCCTGGTCTTCCTGGCGAGCGCAGTCCTTTCGTTCGCCTCGATACGTTCGCGCCGCCAGGGGCCGAGCCATGAGCGGCGGGCCGAGCTGCTGTTCCTGGCCGGCCTCGCCATCCTGGCGCTGGGTGCCGTGGCACTGGCGTTCGTGATCGATTGAGGCTGTGGGACGCCCCGTTACTTTTTGCTGGCACGCGCCTTGAATGCGGCGCTACAAGCGCCCACATGCGCTGCTGGTGCTTCGCTACCGTGCAAGGCCTCGATGCCGCTCCGCCCCCTCACCCTCCTCGTCACGCTGCTGCATGTCTACATCGGCCTGCGGCTTCTGCCTGCGCTGGCGAGCTTCACCGGCGCCTGGCCGCTGCTGCTGTGCGCGCTGTTGCTCTCGGCCGCGACCATGCCGCTGCCCTTCATCGGTGCGCGCGGCGGAGCCAGGCGTGCGGCGCTGGCCCCGGGCTGGAAATGGCTGGGGCTGCTGAGCATGGGCTGGTTCTCCTCGATGTTCGTGCTCACGCTGGTGCGCGATGCAGGCCTGCTGCTGGCCTGGATGCTTGCCCTGGTCGGTGGCGGGTCGATCGATATTTCGAGCGCGCAGTCCTGGAGCGCGGCGGCCGTGGCGCTGCTCGCGACGCTGGTCACGCTGATCGGCTTCTTCAACGCCCGGCGCACCGCCAGCGTGGTGCGTGTCGACGTGCCGATCCGGGACCTGCCCGCGAGCCTGGAAGGCTTCACCATCGCCCAGCTCAGCGACATCCATGTGGGCTCGACCATCCGGCGCGGCTACATCCAGCGCATCGTCGATGCGGTCAACCGGCTGGGCGCCGACATGGTCGCGATCACCGGCGACCTGGTCGACGGCACCGTGTCCGAGCTGCGCGAGCATGTGGCGCCGCTGGCCGGTTTGCGCGCGCGCCACGGCACCTTCGTGGTGACCGGCAACCACGAGTACTACGCCGGCGCCCACGCCTGGATCGACGAGCTTCGGCGGCTGGGCTTGCGCGTGCTGCTCAACGAGCACGTGGTGCTGCAGACGCGCAACGTGAAGGGCGCGCAGACCGACGAGGAGGTGCTCGACAGCGCCCTGGTGGTGGCCGGCGTGACCGACTACACCGCGGCGCATTTCCATGCCGACCATGCCAGCGACCCCCGGGGCGCGCTCGACGATGCGCCGCCGCTGGTGCGCACCCGGCTGCTGCTCGCGCACCAGCCGCGCAGTGCGCCGGCCGCGGCCGAGGCGGGTTACCAGCTGCAGCTCTCGGGCCACACGCATGGCGGGCAGTTCTTTCCGTGGAACCTGTTCGTGCCGCTGCAGCAGCCCTTCACCGCCGGGCTGCACCGGCTGCGCGACATGTGGGTCTACACGAGCCGCGGCACCGGGTACTGGGGGCCGCCGAAGCGCTTCGGCGCGCCTTCGGAGATCACCCTGCTGAGGCTGGTGCCGGAGCGGTCCTGAAGGCCGCGTGGGCCATCAGTCGGGGCGGATGTTCCGTGCCGTGGCCAGCAGCGTGGCGCACAGCGTCTCCCCACCCTCCGGGGCGACGGCGTAGACCTCCGCCGCGCACACGGTGAGCAGCGGGCCGCCGTGCACCACGCGTCCGCGCGCCCGCACGGCACGGCCGGCGGCAGGAGCCACCAGCTTCAGCGTGGCGTCCACCGTCGCGTTGCGCCAGCCCACGGGCAGCACGCTGCCGGCTGCCGACACGGCTGCGAAGTCCGCCGCCGCGAACACCGCAGTGGCCTGCAGGCGGCCCGGGCTGAAGCTGAGGGCTTCGGTGATGGGCAACTCGACCTCGACCTCGCCGGCCGCGAGCTGCGTGAAGCGCAGGCCCAGCGTGCGCGCCATCGGCATGGCGAGCACGGCTTGTTCGACCCGCTGGAGTTGGGGGTTGTCGTTCATCGCTTCTTCTCCTTGGCGCCCGGCCAGGGCGCCTGTTTCGCTTTCTTCGAGGGTGCTGCAGCGCGCTGCGAACGTTGCGCGCGCAGCCAGTCCGCGTGCTCCATCACCTGTGCGCGCAAGGCGTGCAGCCGGGCGATCTCCTGGTCGAGGGCAGCCGCGCGCTCCTCCAGCGCATCGGTCATGCGCGTGATGCTCAGGCGGCCGGCGCGGTAGGCCGGCAGCAATTCGGCGATGGCGGGCAGCGAGAAGCCGATGCGCCGCGCCATTGCGATGAAAACCACTTCGCGCCGCATCGACTCCGGATAGTCGCGATAGCCCGAGCCATTGCGGGCGGGTAGCAGCAGGCCCAGCCTTTCGTAGTGGCGCAGTGCATGCACCGTGACGCCGGCGCGACGAGCGAGTTCCGAGATCCGCATGAGCCCGAGGCTAGCAAGCCTCGCGCTACGCGAGAGTGGGGTGAAGGCAGTTTTTTTGCGCCGCGACGCGGCGCGCGTTCAGGCCTGTGGGCCGGCGAGCCGCAGGGCGTTCGCGCTCGCCTTGGCGTGGATCGGCTTCAAGCCGCGCTGCGCGATGCGGGCGCCGGCGCTCGACAGCTGGCTCAGCGTGGCGGCCGAGCGGGTGGCCGCAATCGCGAGCGCGCGGCCGTGTGTTGCCATCTGCGCCGGCGTGGTGCTGGTGGCAAGCGAGACCAGCGCCACGGCGCCGCCCAGCCACTGCCGCATGGCGCGATTGGCCAGGGCGAACTGGGTGCTGTGCAGCTGGTTGGCGATGGCGGAGCTTGACTCCGCCACCGCTGCCAGCTTCTCGTGGCCCATGAGTTGCATCTCGGCAAGGTCCGCATCGCTCGGCACCAGGCCCGCCTTGGCCATGAGCCCGGTGCGCAGCTGGATCACGGAGCTGGAGTGCAGCAGCATCTCCTGCGTCTTGAGGGCCACGTCGATCCACAGCATGAACGGGTTGAAGAAGCGCGGGGAGGAGAGGACTGCGGACATGAACGTCATACGAAAGAGCTGAGATGCACTATAGGCTCATCGAAGGAGGTTGCGGCAACGCTGCTAAATTTGAGAGAAGATTTCCACTTTCCTGTCGCGGCGACATGCCCTTGTCCGTCTCTTGTAAGGCGGCGATGGTAGTCAGCCTTTTTTTGTCCGTCGCAGGTACTGTTCGAATGACCAACAAGAAATCGTCCTGCGTCAAGGTTCTGCTCTGTGCGGGACTTTTGTCGCTCTCACTCGCCGCCTCCGCCTTCGAGGATGGCAAGCCCGCCTTCTACGTCGAAGCCGGCCGGGCGCCGCACAACGACACCAGCACCCGCTCGCTCACGATCGGTGCGGTCCTGCCCTGGGGGACGCAGGATCTCGTGTGGGGCACCCGGGTCACGTCCTATGCGGACCTGTTCCTGAGCCAGTGGCGTGCGCCGACCGTCGCTCGGGACGGCCATCACAACTTCTCGCAGCTCGGCGCCATCGCGGGCTGGCGCTTTCGCTTCGACGAGGGCGCCTCGCCCTGGTTCTTCGAGGCGGGCCTCGGCGTCACCTCGATGAACGACCGCTACGAGACGCCCGACCGCAGCTTCAGCACCCGCTTCCAGTTCACCGAGCAGTTGGGCATCGGCCGCAACTTCGGTGCGCGCGGGGAGCACGAGCTCTCGCTGCGGGTCCAGCATTTCTCGAACGCCGGCATCCGCAGGCCGAACCCCGGCGAGAATTTCTACAAGGTCCGCTACCTCTATCGCTTCTGACGGGAGCGCTTGCGCGGCACCAGGTATTCGTTGGCGACGGCGAGGTCTTTCAACCACTGTTCATAGGCCGATTCGCGCTGCTCCGGATCGCCTCTGAGCAGCGCCGACGGATGCAGGGTGACCAGCACCGGCAGGCCGCGCGCGTCGGTGTGCCAATGGCCCCGCTCGCGCATGACGGCGACCGGCCGCCCGAGCAGGGCGCGCGAGGCGGTGGCGCCGAGCGCGATCAAGGCCCGGGGGCGCACCTGGGCGATCTCGCTTTCGAGCCAGTGCAGGCAGGCGGCGACCTCACGCTGCGCCGGCGTCTTGTGCATGCGCCGCTTGCCGCGCAGCTCGAACTTGAAGTGCTTGACCGCATTGGTCACATAGAGCCGATCGCGCGACCAGCCCAGGTCCTCCACGGCCTTGTCCAACAGCCGGCCGGCCGGGCCCACGAAGGGACGGCCCTGCAGGTCCTCCTGGTCGCCCGGCTGCTCGCCGACCACCATCACCGTGGCGCCGACGGGCCCTTCGCCGAACACCGATTGCGTGGCGTGCTCGCCGATCGGGCATTCGCGGCAACGGTCCGTGGCCTGGTGCAACACTTCCAGGGCGCGTTCGCGGTCCACGGGCAGTTCGGGTGGTGAAGGGGTATCGGGCATGGCGAGCTGGCCCCACCGGCGTCAGGGTCTGCGCTGTCGTGCGCGCCGCCGGCGGTGCCGCACCCGCACCTCGGTGAAGAAATAAGCGGCGGAGGCGATGCACAAGGGCAACAGGTAATAGATCGCCCGATAGGCCAGCAGTGCGCCCAGCAGGCGATCCGTTGCGATCTGGTGCGACAGCAGCGCGACGAAGACCGCCTCCAGCACGCCCAGCCCGGCCGGCACATGGGTGATCACGCCGGCCACCGCGGCCACCAGAAGCACGGCGAGCACCTGCGGATAGGGCAGCTGCTGCTGCAGCAGGAGCCAGATCACGCCGCCGATCAGCGCCCAGTTGGTGCAGGACATCAAGAGCTGCAGCAGCGCCATGCCGAGGGCCGGGGTCTGCAGTTCGTGCCCGCGCAATTCCCAGGTGTGCTCTCGAGCCACCGCGCAAAGGATGAGGTAGGCGAGCGCCAGCACGATCAGCGTGCCGCCGAGGATGCGCAGCCCGTCCTCCTCGATCTTCCACTCGGGCGGCAGTGCATTCGGCCAGAAGAAGAAGGCGAGGCCGGCCACCACCAGGTAGCCGAGCCAATTGGTCAGCATGCTGAAGCCGAGCACGCGCGTGATCGTCAGGTTGTCCAGGCCGTGGCGCGAATAGAGCCGGTATCGGAAGGCGACGCCGCCGATCAAGGAACCGAGGTTGAGATTGAAGGCATAGCTGATGAAGGTCACGCCCATGACGGTGCCGGTGCCCAGCCGGTGGCCCGTCATGTGGCGGCCGAGCAGGTCGTAGGTGCTGTAGATCCCGAAGCTGCAGGCGGCCAGGAGCACGGCGGCCAGCAAGGCCGGCAGCGGGATCTCGAACACGGCCTGCAGCACCTGGCCCCAGTCGATCGTGCGTGCCTGGCGCACCAGCAGCCAGGCCACGAGGCCGAAGAAGCTCCAGGTCGCGATGCGCTTGAGCCAGGGCCACCACGCGTGGCGCGCCATGCCGTGCACCGGCACGCCGTTGCGCAAGGCGGGGCGCGCATCGCCGCTCATGCGTGGTCCGTTCGCGTCGCCCCGCCGTGCGGGCCCTGTCCGGCCAGCGGCTGAAGTCGCGGCGCATGGCGCGGCAGCCAGCCGACCCAGGAGGGATACCAGCGCAGCAGGTGGAAGACGAAAAAGCTGCGCACCAGCCGCCAGGCACTCCACTCGCTGAGCTCGGCCACGTCGATCGTCTTGCAGTGATCCCGCATCAGATATTCCAGCCGCTCGCCGAGATGCGCGGCGAAGGCGGCATCGCGCACGATCACGTTGGCCTCGAGATTGAGCGACAGGCTCAGCGGGTCGAGGTTGCTGGAGCCGACCGTGCTCCAGCGATCGTCCACCAGCGCCACCTTGCCGTGCAACGGGCGCTGGCAATACTCGTGGATGTGCACGCCGGCATGCAACAGGTGGTGGTAGAGCATGCTGGCGCCGACCTTGACGATCGGCATGTCCGGCTCGCCCTGCAGGATCAGGTTCACGTCCACGCCGCGCCGCGCCGCGCGCCGCAGCGCCTTGATGAGCCGGTAGCCCGGGAAGAAGTAGGCGTTGGCGATCACGATGCGCTGGCGCGCGCTGCGGATGGCGGCGAGGTAGTGGCGCTCGATGTCGTTGGTGTGGCGCCGGTTGTCGCGC
This sequence comes from Variovorax sp., assembly GCA_035250605.1. Lineage (GTDB taxonomy): Bacteria > Pseudomonadota > Gammaproteobacteria > Burkholderiales > Burkholderiaceae_C > Variovorax. Next base: position 18,305 of record DATFFA010000085.1, read on the forward strand.
GTGACGAACTGCGCTTCGGCTTCGCCGGCCGCCGCGTTGGCCGGCGGCGGTGCCGCCGCGAGGCGGCGCCGGAACCAGCCGGCGCCCTTGTTGCCCACGGCGATCGCGTGCAGCACGAAGCGGTGGATTTCCGACACGATCGGGCCTTCGAGCTCGACCGCATAGTCCTGCTTGGCCTTGGGGCCGAAGTCCATCAGGTGGTCGGCCGAAAAATTGATGCCGCCCACGAACGCGATCCGGCCGTCGACCACCGTGATCTTGCGGTGCATGCGGCGAAAGAGGTTGAGCCGCTGGCCGAGGAACCGGCGGCCCGGGTCGAACACGCGCACGCGCACGCCCGCCGCGCTCAGGCTTTCGACGAACGTGTCGGACAGGTTGGGCGAGCCGAAGCCGTCGATCATCAGGTCCACCTTCACGCCACGCTTCGCCGCCGCGCACATGGCCTCGTGAAGCGCGAGGCCGACCTTGTCCTCGAACAGGATGAAGGTCTCGATGATCACCTCGCGCTCGGCCGTGCGGATGGCCTCGAAGACGCGCGGAAAGAACTGCTCGCCGTTCTCGAGCAGTTCCACGCGGTTGCCGGCTGTCCAGCGCTGGGCCATGGCTTTCCTCGTCAGAGCTCGATCTCCGCCACCAGAGGCGCATGGTCCGACAGGTGCGACCACGGCTTGCGCGGCAGCACGACCGGCGCGTGCACGCCCGCGTTGCGCACGTAGATGCGGTCGAGCGACAGCAGCGGGAAGCGCGAGGGGAAGGTCTTTGCGGCGCTGCCGTTGGCATGCACGAACACTTCGCGCAGTGCGGCGCCCTGCTCGAGGATCTCGTGCGCGCGGCCGCGCCAGTCGTTGAAGTCGCCGGCCACGATCAGCGGCGCATCGGCCGGCACTTCGTCGCGCACGATGTGGCACAAGAGTTCGAGCTGCTGCAGCCGGTGGTTCTCGGCCAGGCCGAGGTGCGCGCAGATCGCGTGTACGTCGACGGTGCGGCCGGGCAAGCGCAGCACGCAGTGCAGCAGCCCGCGCTTTTCCGGACCGACGATCGACACGTCGTGGTTCTTGAAGTGGACGATCGGGAACTTCGACAGCACCGCATTGCCGTGGTGGCCCCGCGGATAGACCGCGTTGCGGCCATAGGCGAACTGCGGCCACATGGTGTCGGCCAGGAACTCGTAGTGGGGCGCCTCCGGCCAGTTGTCGATCCTGCGCGAATGGCGCGAGTGCGTGCCCAGCACCTCCTGCAGGAACACCACGTCGGCGCCGACCGTGCGGACCGCCTCACGCAGCTCCGGCAGGATGAACTTGCGATTGAGCGCGGTGAAGCCCTTGTGGGTGTTCACCGTCATGACCTTGAGCGAGGTGGGCGAGGCAACCGTACCTGCAGCGGGGGTGGAGGGCTTCACAGGGGCAGTTGTAAGGCGGTGTGCCCGGCACCGCTGTAGGAGCTTGCCACCTTCTTCACTCGCCTGCGGAAGGCAGCGGCCGGTTCCTACAGGCGGGCCTGCCCGATCCCCACATCCGGTGCGCCGGGGGCTTCCTACGGTGGACTCGGAGCTCGAGCAAGGGGCTCACGTTTCTGTTTGAACCTTGAAGGGGACATCACCATGAAGAGAGCCTTGATTGCAAGTGCGGTGCTCACCGGCCTGATGGGCCTGGCGGGCGCCAGTTTCGGCCAAACCACCAGCGTCCCGGCACAGCCCGACCCGGCCAAGGGCGGGCAGGCGAGCACCAAGAGCGTGCCGGGTGGCGTGGCGAACGCCACCCAGCGGCCCGACGGCACGGACCCGGCCTCGCGCGAGGCCGTGAGAGCGGAGGCGCGGGCCCACAACCGCAACAACATCAACAACCCGGTACCCAAGGGTGAGGCCACCACCACCGTGAACGGCCAGCCCAATGCGATGCCGAGGCCCACCGGCGAGATGTCGCGTGGCGAGGTGAGCGCGGATGCGCGCAAGGTGAGGCCGCGCTTCGGCGAGCGTGGCGAGCGGCCGGAAGTTCCGACCAACCCGACCGACAAGACAGGCACGCCGCAGTAAGCGGCCTTGACGGCAAAAAGCCCGCAGCGATGGCTGCGGGCTTTTTTCATGGGCTTCTGCGGCCCTCAGCTCTTGGCGGGTTCGCGCTGGCCGTGGTGCGGATGGTGGTGGTGGCCGCCACGATGGCCGAAGTGCACGGTTTCCGCATCGAAGGTCTTCTGCTGCGCCGGCGAGAGCGTCGCATAGAAGCTGCGCGTGGCCTCCACGCGCTGGGCGAAGCGGGCGCTGCGCTCGGCCTGGCGGGCCTGCATGTGCTCCAGGCGCTGCGGCGTCGTCAGCTTGGCGAACTCGGCGCGGTCCATGCGGGCCTGGCCGGCCGGGCGGGACGGCCGCTGCTGCGCGGTGGTGAAGTTGTTCCATGCGCCTTCCTGGCTGGCGTCGAGCTTGAGCTTCTGCTTGAGCTCGGCCAGGCGTTGCGCGCGCTTGGCCTGCATGTGCTCCATGCGCTGGGCGCGGTCCATGTGCGGGCGCGCGGCCTTGGCATCGGCCGGGGCGGCCTGCGCAGCGGCAGCGGGGGCGGCCGTCGAGGACGGAGAGCCCTGGGCGAAGCCGGTGCTGCAGGCGAAGGCGGCCGAGGCAATCAGGCCGGCCATGAGCTTTTTCTGACGAGACGAGATCATGAGGGTGCTTCCTTTCGAAGAAGCCTGCCGACACGGCGGCAGGTGAGGCAAGTGTGGAGGCGCTCTGTGTCGCCGCCGTCGCGCATGCGTGAGGCGGGCGTAAAGAAAAATTTCAGGCCGTTTCGGCGCTGGCAGCTACTTGGGCCGCGGGGGCTCCAGGCCGGCGTCCGGCGGCTCGAGCCGGCCGGCGCGCAGCGCGCCCACCGCGCGGACGACCGCGCGGGCGACGTTGCGCACCTCTTCCTGCAGGCCGGTGTCCTGGTCGAGCGCATCGTGGCTGGTCGCATAGGGGGCGTAGTAGCCGAGGTAGCGGTCCAGCCGCGCCTGCGAGCCGGCATCGAGCAGGCCCATCCAGTCCAGCCAGTCGCTGAGGTTGCGCCGCAGGCTCTCCACCCCGGCCACGTCGCCATGCACCACCAGGCCGTAGGCCCGCCCCGCCAGATGCTTGGGATAAGCCCAGCCCTTGAGTTCGATCGCCTTGGCTTCGTCGGCCTTCTTGCCGTGGGTGGAGGTGGGGTCGGGATTGCCGCCGTCGGCGCAGACCAGGCGGTCGGCCATCAGCTTGAGCGGGCTGGTGGACTGATACCAGTGGGTGGGCGTGAAGATGATCACCCCGTGGGCCGCGACCCAGCGTTCGTAGATCTCGTTCATCCAGTCGCCGGTCTGCCGCAGCGCATGGTTGGGGTAGCAGCTGCAGGGCCAGTGGCACAGCGGCATCGCCGTCGAGACGCAGCTCTTGCAGGGATGGATGTGGCGGCCGTAGTCGGAAGTGAGCACGCTGAGGTCCAGCACGTCGATGTCGATCTGCTGCGCCTCGAGCACCTCGCGCGCCAGTTGCATCAGGCGGAAGCTCTTCGACATCTCTCCCGGGCAGGTGCCGTCGTTGCGCGGAGAGCCGTTGATCAACAGCACGCGCGACTTCGTCTCGGGCTTCGACCACGCGGCCTGCGCACGCTCGATGCGCGCCTTCGCTTCCAGCCAGTCGACGGAGAGCTCGTACTCGGGGTCGGCGTACCCCGGGCCTGCCTTGCGCGTCACCGGCGCCTTGCGGCCTTCCCGGTAGGCCTCCCAGGCGATGACCTCGATGCGCGCCAGGGCCTCCGACTCGGCGCGATAGGCCGGGTCGCGGTAGCTCTGCATGAAGCGTTCGTGAAACTCGGTGCGTTCGATGGGTGCTGGCGCCTGGCCTTTGCGGACTTCGGTCATCCCATCAATCTATGCAGCACGCGGCGCTCGCGCACCGCCGAGACAGGCGCGAGCTGCGGTAGGCGGGCGACTACAGCCCGCCTCGGCGCCGTCCCGCTCAGGCGAGCTTGCCGTTCTGGAAGTCGTTCACGGCCTGCGTCACTTGCTCGCGCGTGTTCATGACGAAGGGACCGTACTGCGCGATCGGCTCGCGCAAGGGCTTGCCCGCGATCAGCAGCGCCCGCGCCGGGCTGTGGTTGGAGGCCGGGGCGCGCAGCAGCACCCCGTCGCTGTCCGGATCGTTGGCCAGGATGGCCATGCGCTTGGTCGGAATCTCGCTGCTGCCGATGTAGAGCGATTCGCGGAACACGTAGAGCAGGGCATTGCGGTCCGGCGCCAGGGCCTGGGCGAACTCGGTGCCCGGCGGCAGCGTGAGATCGAGGTAGAGCGGCTCCGTGTGCTCGCGCTGCACCGCGCCGGCCATGCCGTGGCTCTCGCCCGCGATCACGCGCACATGCACGCCGGCCGGCGTGACGAGCTCGGGGATCTCTTCGCTGCGGATGTCGCGATACCAGGGCTCGCGCATCTTGTCCTTGGCCGGCAGGTTGAGCCAGAGCTGAAAGCCTTCCATCAGCCCTTCCTCCTGCTCCGGCAGCTCGCTGTGCACCAGGCCGCGGCCGGCCGTCATCCACTGCACGCCGCCGCTGGCCAGCAGGCCCTCGTGGCCGGCGCTGTCGCGATGGCGCATGCGGCCCGCGATCATGTAGGTGACGGTCTCGAAGCCGCGGTGCGGATGGCTGGGAAAGCCGCCGATGTAGTCGGCGGGGTTGTCGCTGCCGAAGGCATCGAGCATCAGGTACGGGTCGAGCCGCTGCTGCAGCGGCTGGTGCAGCACGCGCGTGAGCTTGACGCCGTCGCCGTCGCTGGTGGAGACGCCGGCGACGATCTGGTCGATGCCGCGCGGCCGGGCCAGCGTCACGGGCTCGACATGGTGAGGGGGTCGGGTTGCGTTCGGCGTGCTCATGCGAGGCAATGGTGGCACGGACCGATGTCCTCGCTAGGGGTGGGGATGCCGCGCGGCCAGCGCCTCGAGCTCCCAGGACACGCCTTGCCAGCCTGCGTCGATGCCGGCGGCGCGGGGAGCGGCCGCTGTGCGCCCGGCCTCGATGGCCCAGCGCGCGCCGGCGCTCACGCTGTCGATCAGCGGCACGGGAA
>DATFFA010000086.1:0-18677 GCA_035250605.1 Variovorax sp.
TCGCGTCATCAACCGCAATTCGCGCCTGCGCCGCCTGCTCGAGCTGAAGGCGCCGGAGATCATTGCGCGCAACGAGAAGCGGATGTTGCAGGAGGCTGTCGACAGCCTGCTGGACAACGGCCGCCGCGGCAAGGCCATGACCGGCGCGAACAAGCGTGCGCTCAAGTCGCTGGCCGACATGATCAAGGGCAAGAGCGGCCGCTTCCGCCAGAACCTGCTGGGCAAGCGCGTCGACTACTCGGGCCGTTCGGTCATCGTGGTGGGCCCGACGCTCAAGCTGCACCAGTGCGGCCTGCCGAAGCTGATGGCGCTCGAGTTGTTCAAGCCCTTCATCTTCTCGCGCCTGGAAGCCATGGGCATTGCGACCACCATCAAGGCCGCGAAGAAGGAAGTCGAATCCGGCACGCCGGTGGTGTGGGACATCCTGGAAGAGGTGATCAAGGAGCACCCGGTGATGCTGAACCGCGCACCGACGCTGCACCGCCTCGGCATCCAGGCCTTCGAGCCGATCCTGATCGAAGGCAAGGCGATCCAGCTGCACCCGCTGGTTTGCGCGGCCTTCAACGCCGACTTCGACGGCGACCAGATGGCCGTGCACGTGCCCCTGTCGGTGGAAGCGCAGATGGAAGCCCGCACGCTGATGCTGGCCTCCAACAACGTGCTGTTCCCGGCGAGCGGCGAGCCCTCCATCGTGCCTTCGCAGGACGTGGTGCTGGGTCTCTACTACACGACGCGCGAGCGCATCAACGGCAAGGGCGAAGGCCTGGTCTTCGCCGACATCGGTGAAGTCCAGCGCGCGCTCGACGCCGACGTGGTGGAGCTGACCGCCAAGGTCAGCGTGCGCATCAAGGAGTACACGAAGGACAAGGACTCGGGCGAATTCGTGCCCAGGACCGAGCTCGTGGACACCACCGTGGGCCGTGCGCTGCTGTCCGAGATCCTGCCCAAGGGGCTGCCGTTCTCGAACATCAACAAGGCGCTGAAGAAGAAGGAAATCTCCAAGCTCATCAACGCCTCCTTCCGCAAGTGCGGCCTGAAGGAGACCGTGGTCTTCGCCGACAAGCTGCTGCAGAACGGCTTCCGCCTGGCGACCAAGGCCGGCATCTCGATCGCCATCGACGACATGCTGGTGCCTTCCGAGAAGCACGGCATCATCGACCGCTCCGCCAAGGAAGTGAAGGAGATCGAGCAGCAGTACGTCTCGGGCCTGGTCACCGCCGGCGAGCGCTACAACAAGGTGGTGGACATCTGGGGCAAGGCCGGCGACGAGGTGTCGAAGGTCATGATGTCCAAGCTCTCGAAGGAGAAGGTCACCGACCGCCACGGCAAGGAAGTGGAGCAGGAGTCCTTCAACTCCATCTACATGATGGCCGACTCGGGCGCCCGCGGTTCCGCCGCGCAGATTCGCCAGGTGGCCGGCATGCGGGGCCTGATGGCCAAGCCGGACGGCTCGATCATCGAGACGCCGATCACCGCGAATTTCCGCGAAGGCCTGAACGTGCTGGAGTACTTCATCTCCACCCACGGTGCCCGGAAGGGCCTGGCCGACACCGCGCTGAAGACCGCGAACTCCGGCTACCTGACGCGCCGCCTGGTCGACGTGACGCAGGATCTGGTCGTGATCGAGCAGGACTGCGGCACGATGGACGGCACCGTGATGCGCGCCATCGTCGAAGGCGGTGAAGTGATCGAATCGCTGCGCGAGCGAATCCTCGGCCGCACCGCGGCCGAAGAAGTGCTGCACCCCGAGACCCGTGCCGTTCTGGCCAAAGCCGGCGACATGCTGGACGAGGACGTGATCGAAGCGCTGGAGAACGAGGGCGTGGACGAGGTCAAGGTGCGCACCGCGCTGACCTGCTCGACCCGTTTCGGCCTGTGCGCCAAGTGCTACGGCCGCGACCTGGGCCGAGGCGGCCTGGTCAACAACGGCGAGGCGGTCGGCGTGATCGCGGCGCAGTCGATCGGCGAGCCCGGCACGCAGCTGACGATGCGGACCTTCCACATCGGCGGCGCGGCATCGCGCGCGGCGGTGGCGTCCAGCGTCGAGGCCAAGTCCAACGGCGTGATCGGCTTCAACGCCACGATGCGCTACGTGACCAACAGCAAGAACGAGCTGGTGGTGATCGCACGCTCGGGCGAGATCGTCATTCATGACGAACACGGCCGCGAGCGCGAGCGCCACAAGGTGCCCTACGGCGCCACCCTGGCGGTGAAGGCCGACCAGCAGGTCAAGGCCGGCCACGTGCTGGCCAACTGGGACCCGCTGACGCGCCCGATCATCACGGAGTTCGCCGGCAAGACCAAGTTCGAGAACGTCGAGGAAGGCCTCACGGTCGCGAAGCAGGTCGACGAGGTCACGGGCCTGTCCACGCTGGTGGTCATCGATCCGAAGCGCCGCGGCGCGGCCAAGGTCGTGCGTCCGCAGGTGAAGCTGATCGACGTCGCCGGCAACGAGGTGAAGATCCCGGGCACCGACCACTCGGTGACCATCGGCTTCCCCGTCGGCGCGCTGGTGCAGGTGCGAGACGGCCAGGACGTGGGCCCCGGCGAAGTGCTGGCGCGCATCCCGGTCGAAGGCCAGAAGACCCGCGACATCACCGGCGGTCTGCCGCGCGTGGCCGAGCTCTTCGAAGCCCGTTCGCCCAAGGACAAGGGCATGCTGGCCGAGATGACCGGCACGGTGTCCTTCGGCAAGGAAACCAAGGGCAAGGTGCGGCTGCAGATCACCGACCCGGACGGCAAGGTCTGGGAAGAGCTGGTGCCCAAGGAGAAGAACATCCTGGTGCACGAAGGCCAGGTGGTGAACAAGGGCGAGTCGATCGTCGACGGCCCGGCCGATCCGCAGGACATCCTGCGCCTTCTGGGCTCCGAGGAACTGGCGCGCTACATCGTCGACGAGGTGCAGGACGTGTACCGCTTGCAAGGTGTGAAGATCAACGACAAGCACATCGAGGTGATCGTTCGCCAGATGCTGCGCCGCGTCGTGGTCGAGAACCCGGGCGACGCCAACTACATCGCCGGCGAGCAGGTCGAGCGCAGCGAGATCCTCAACACCAACGACGCCTTGCGCGCCGAGGACAAGCTGCCCGCGACCTACACCAACCTGCTGCTGGGTATCACGAAGGCCTCGCTCTCGACCGACAGCTTCATCAGCGCCGCCTCGTTCCAGGAAACGACGCGCGTGCTGACCGAAGCGGCGATCATGGGCAAGCGCGACGAGCTGCGCGGCCTGAAGGAGAACGTCATCGTCGGCCGCCTGATCCCCGCGGGCACCGGCATGGCCTATCACCAGGCACGCAAGGTCAAGGACGCGATGGACGAGGCCGAGCGCCGCGCGATCGCCGAAGCGGAAGCCGCCGAACTCTCCGGCAGCGCCTCCGCCTCGGCCGAGGACGCGAGCACGGCCGATGCCAGCGAGGGCGCTGCGACCGAATAACCGGTCAGCATCGACTGCATGACCGGTCTCGAACGCCCCCTTTCCGCCCGCGGATCGGGGGCTTTTTTCTTGGGGCTCAGCCGATGAGCGGCGTGCCGGAGTCGCTGCCGTGGTGGATCCTCGGCGCGGTGGCGCTGTTCTGGTTCGTCGGCGCCTACAACCGCATCGTGCGACTGCGCTCGGGGGCCCTGCAGGCCTACGCGGCGCTCGACGCGGCGCTGGTGCGGCAGCTCGATTTCGTGCAGGCGCGCCTGGCCGAGGGGAGCGCGACGGAGCAGGTTCCGCCGGTGGCCGGCGTGGGGGACGCCGCGCTGCAGGCCTCCGCCGCCCAGTTGGTGACGCTGCTGGCAGCCACGCGCCTCAAACCGCTCGATCCGGCCGCCATCGCGGCGCTGGCGACGGCGCTGCACGTGATGCTCGGTGCCTGGCAGCGGCTTCATCCCGATGCGGTCGTCAGTTTCGAGGCCGACGGAACCCTGTCGCGACCTGCCCCACTCAACGGCCGCGACGACAGCCCTGCGGCGCCGATCGCCTGGCCCGAGCCCTCGGCCGCCGCCGAGATCGCACGCAACCAGTTCAACCTGGCGGTGGCGCAATACAACGCGGCCGTCGCCCAGTTCCCGGCGGTGCTGGTGGCGTGGATCATGCAATTGCGACCAGCGGCGCCTTTGCGCTGACATCGCTTCTGCTCATCATCGGTTCCAAGTTGACAGACTTTTCAGACTCTCTTCACGCCCCGGAGGCCCTCGGGCCGCCGCTCTGGCGGCAGTTGCAGCTCACCGCGGTCGCGCTGGCTGCCATCCGCAGCGGCGTCTCCGGCACCGTAGCCTTCGAAGCCGTGCCGCCAGCCCTGAGGCCGGGGGTGCAGGCGCTGGGCTTCCAGGTGCTGCGCTGGCTGGGGCGGGCCGAGGCCCTGCGCCGGCAACTGGCCAAGCGCACGCCGCCCCCGGCCGCCGATGCCTTGCTCTGCACCGCGCTCGCGCTGGCCTGGGATGCCGCGCAGGCCCCCTACGAGCCCTTCACGCTGGTCGACCAGACGGTCGAGGCCGCCAAGCGCAATCCCGGCACGCGCGCCCAAGCCAGCTTCGTCAACGCCTGCCTGCGCCGCTTCCTGCGCGAGCGCGAGGAGCTGGTGGCCGCCACGGACCGCGAGCCGGTCGCGCAATGGAACCACCCGCGCTGGTGGATCGAGCGCCTTCGCCGCGACCATCCGCGCGACTGGCAGCGCGTGCTGACGGCGGACAACACGCAGGCGCCGATGACGCTGCGGGTCAACACCCGCCATGGCGACCGGACTTCCTACCAGGCGGCGCTGGCGGCCGCGAGCCTGCAGGCGGTCCCGGTGGCGGCCGCCGGATTGCAGCTGCTGCGCGCCCGGCCCGTGCAGGAGCTGCCGGGCTTCGCCGAGGGCTATTGCTCGGTCCAGGATGCCGCCGCCCAGCTCGCCGCGCCGTTGCTGCTCGACGGACTGCTCGGTGCGACGCCGCAGTCCCGGCCCTTGCGGGTGCTCGACGCCTGTGCGGCGCCCGGCGGCAAGACGGCCCATCTGCTCGAACTGGCCGGCCCCGACGCCATCGAGCTCACCGCGCTCGAGGTCGATGCAGTGCGCAGCCGGCGCATCGACGAGACCCTGGCCCGGCTCGGCCTGCGCGCCAAGGTCGTGGTGGCCGACGCGGGCCGGCCGAAGGAGTGGTGGGACGGCCAGGCCTTCGATGCCATCCTGCTCGACGCGCCCTGCACCGCGTCGGGCATCGTGCGCCGGCATCCCGACGTGCGCTGGCTGCGGCGCGAGAGCGATATCGAACAGCTGGCGCTGCTGCAGGCCATGCTGCTGGCGGCGCTCTGGCCCCTGCTTCGGGAGGGCGGCCGCCTGCTCTATTGCACCTGTTCGGTCTTCAGGGAGGAGGGCGCGCACCAGATCGATGCGTTCCTTGCGCACAACACCGACGCCCGTTTGCTGCCCTCGCCGGGGCATTTGCTGCCGCAAAGCGGGGGGATTGCTCGTGGCGTCCCGGACAATGCCTTGGGTGACCACGACGGCTTTTTCTACGCCTTGCTCAAAAAACAACCCCGCTGAAGGCCGAGGGATGGGATGGCTGGCCGCCCTGCTGGTGCTGGCCTGCCTCCTGGCCTGCTGGCCCGCAACCGCGCCGGCGCAGTCCGCCAAGAGCGCGTCGGTCAGCCAATTGAAGCTCGAACAGGCGGACGATGGCGTCTATCTCAACGCCCAGGTGCAGTTCGAACTGCCGAGCCTGGTCGAGGAGGTGCTCGACAAGGGCATCGCGATCTATTTCGTCGCCGAGGCCGAGCTCTATCGCGAGCGCTGGTACTGGACCGACCAGAAGGTCGCCCAGGCCACGCGCCACATGCGGCTCGCCTACCAGCCGCTCACGCGCCGCTGGCGGCTCAATGTCTCGCCGGTGCCGATCACCAATTCGGGCTTCGGCGTGTCGCTCAACCAGAATTTCGATACCCTCTCGGAAGCGCTCGATGGCGTGCGGCGCGTGGCTCGGCTGCGGCTCGGCGACATTTCCGAAATCGGCGATGAGGGCCCCCACCCGGTGAGTTTCCGTTTCCGCCTCGACACCTCGCAACTGCCGCGGCCCTTCCAGATCGGCGTCGTCGGGCTTGCCGACTGGAACATCTCCGTCGAGCGCAGCGCGCGCTTGTCGCTGGAGAAGATGAAGTGAGCAAGGACTCTCGCGCTGGCGCCGGCAGGTCGTCGGCAGCCAGTCGCGCCCGAGCAACCCGCTGGGCCATCGGTGTCAGCGCCTTCCTGGTCACGGCGGTCGGCCTGGTGCTGATGTTCCTGCTCGCCCAGTCCACCAACAACCGCGAGCTCTACGAGCGCAACTACGCGCGCCTGTTCGGCATCAACGTGGTGGTGGCGGTGGTGCTGTCGCTGGTGCTCGCCTGGGTGGCCTTTCGCCTGCTGCGGCGGCTGCGCCAGGGCAAGTTCGGCAGCCGCCTGTTGATCAAGCTGGCCGCCATCTTCGCGCTCGTGGGCGTCGTTCCCGGCGCGCTGGTGTACGTGGTCTCCTATCAGTTCGTGGCGCGCTCGATCGAGAGCTGGTTCGACGTCAAGGTCGAGGGCGCGCTGGACGCCGGCCTGAACCTGGGGCGCGCCACGCTCGACTCGCTGTCCGACGATCTGGTGAGCAAGGTGCGCAGCGCCAGCACCCAGCTCGCCAACGTGCCCGACGCCAGCGCCGGGCTGGTGCTCGAGCGGATTCGCGACCAGCTGGGTGCCACCGACGTGGTGCTCTGGACCGGCAACGGGCAGTTGATCGCCGGGGCGGGTGCCTCGCGCTTCCAGCTCAATCCCGAGCGGCCCACGTCCCAGCAGCTGCGCCAGGTGCGCGCGGATCGCGCCATCGCCCATATCGAGGGACTGGACGAGACTCCCGCGCCAGGCAGCACGGTGCCGCCCCCGGCCAGCGTGCGCGCTCTCGCGCTGGTGCAGCGGCCAGGCTTCGACTTCGGCACCGAGCCGCGCTTCCTGCAGGTGACGCTGCCGCTGCCGCCCGCCGTTGTGGCCAACGCGCTGGCGGTGCAAGAGGCCAATCGCGAATACCAGGAGCGGGCGCTCGCGCGCGAGGGACTGCGCCGCATGTACATCGGCACCCTGACGCTGTCGCTCTTTCTCGCCGTGTTCGGCGCGGTGCTCCTCGCGGTGCTGTTCGGCACCCAGCTCGCGCGGCCGCTGCTCGTGCTGGCAGACGGCGTGCGCCAGGTGGCCGGCGGCGACCTGCGCCCGACTGCGGTGGTGCAGGGCAGGGACGAGCTCGGTGGCCTCACCCGCTCCTTCGCCGTCATGACCCAGCAGCTGGCCGAGGCGCGGGCCGCCGTGGAGAAAACCCTGGGCGAGCTCGATGCGGCGCGCGCCAACCTGCAGACCATCCTCGACAACCTGACTTCGGGCGTGATGGTGCTGGACCGGCGAGGCGTCGTTCTGTCCACCAACCCCGGCGCCACGCGCGTCCTGCGCGCGCCGCTGGCGGCTTACGAGGGCCAGCCGCTGGTCGACGTGCCCGGGCTGGCCGAGTTCGGGCAGGCCGTACAGCAGCAGTTCGACGACTTCGAGGTCGAGCACCTGCAGCATGGCCTCGACCATTGGCAGCATGCCTTCGAGCTGCACACCAGCGGCGAGGGCCTGTCGCAGGACGCGGTCAACATCGTCGCGCGCGGTGCGCAGCTGCCGGGCGAGGCTCGCTTGCTGGTCTTCGACGACATCTCCGAGATCGTGTCGGCCCAGCGGGCCCAGGCTTGGGGCGAAGTGGCGCGGCGCCTGGCGCACGAGATCAAGAATCCGCTCACGCCCATCCAGCTCTCGGCCGAGCGCCTCGAGATGAAGCTCAGCGGCAAGGTCGCGCCCGCCGAAGAGGCGGTGCTCGCCAAGTCGGTCCGGACGATCGTCGACCAGGTCGACGCGATGAAGCGGCTCGTCAACGAGTTCCGCGACTATGCGCGGCTCCCCGCCGCGGACCTGAAGGCGGTCGACCTCAACGCGCTGGTCGCCGACGTGCTTCAGCTTTACGCCGCGGAAAACGCGCCCATCGCGCTGCGCTGCGAGCTCGACGAGCGCTGCCCGCCCATCCGCGCCGACGCGCAGCAGATCCGCCAGGTGATTCACAACCTGTTGCAAAACGCGCAGGACGCCGCGGAAGTCGCAGCCCACGGCAGCGGGCGCCCCGGCGAAGTCGTCATTCGCACCCGGCTGGCCGACTCGGGCCAGCGCGTGCGGCTCACGGTGCAGGACAGCGGGCCCGGCTTTGCCGAGAACATCCTCAAGCGCGCCTTCGAGCCCTACGTCACGACCAAGACCAAGGGCACCGGCCTCGGGCTCGCGGTGGTCAAGAAGATCGCCGACGAGCACGGCGCGCGGATCGAACTTTCGAACCGCATCGTGGACGGGGCTGTGGCCGGGGCACAAGTCTCGTTATCATTCGCGTTGGCTGGCGAGGCGCAGGGAGCGCTCGCTCACGCCAAAGACTCGACTTCGCCCGTCGCCTGAGCGTTTTGCGCGTGCGGCGGCGGGTCTGCAAGCGAAACCCCGTAGCGGCGAATAACACAAGCATTCATGGCAAACATCCTCGTGGTCGACGACGAGCTGGGCATTCGGGACCTGCTCTTCGAAATTCTGAACGACGAAGGCCACAACGTGGAGCTCGCGGAAAACGCCGCTGAGGCCCGTGCCGCGCGGCAGCGTGCGCGCCCCGACCTCGTTCTGCTCGACATCTGGATGCCCGACACCGACGGCGTCACGCTGCTCAAGGAATGGTCCACCGCCGGTCTGCTGAGCATGCCGGTCATCATGATGAGCGGCCACGCCACCATCGACACCGCGGTCGACGCCACGCGCATCGGCGCCTTTGCCTTCCTCGAAAAGCCCATCACGCTGCAGAAGCTGCTGAAGGCCGTCGAGCAGGGATTGGCGCGCGAGAACGCGCGCCGCGCTGCCGCCAGCGTTGTGCCGACGACAGCGAACAACCTCGCCACCGTGGTCACGACCATGGGCGAGAACGCCCTGGTGCCTGCGGCGCCGCAGGGCCCGGCGATCGACACGGGACCGCAAGCCATGCAGAGCTTCGATCTCGACCGGCCGCTGCGCGATGCGCGTGACGGCTTCGAGAAGGCGTACTTCGAGTTCCATCTCGCGATGGAGAACGGCTCGATGACCCGCGTGGCCGAGAAAACAGGCCTCGAGCGCACGCATCTCTATCGCAAGTTGAAGCAACTCGGCGTCGATCTGTCGAGGGGCCGCCGCGGCACTGTATAATCGCGGGCTGCACACAAGGCCCGGTAGCTCAGTTGGTAGAGCAGCGGATTGAAAATCCGCGTGTCGGTGGTTCGATTCCGCCCCAGGCCACCAGTCTTCATGCGCCCCAGCGCCCAATCGGGTTCTGGGGCGTTTCTACATCCGCCGTTCAGTCCTCTGCACGCCTCATGCAGCGGCACGCGACTTGAGGCTGGCGACATAGCTGTTGCGCGTGCCCGTGACGTGCGTGCGCATCAGCGTCTCGAACTCCGCAAACTCACCCGCGCGAAACAGCGCCAGCAGCTTCGAGTGCTGCTCGAAGCCGGCAGCGCGCAGCACGTCCGCCGGCGCGGACAGGTGCGTGCGCAGCGTCGCGATCTTGGTTGCGGCGGTGGCGTAGGCAGCCTGCATGTACGGATTGCCGCAATGCTCGAAGAAGGCTTCGTGCAGCCGCGTGTCCGCGCGGCCGTAGCGCACGGCATCGCGTGCGGCGCGCGCCTCTTCCATCTCGCTGATCGCGGCCTGCAGTGCCGCCGCGGTGGCCTCGCGCGCGTGCCGGTACGCAAGTTCGGCTGCGCGCGGCTCCAGCAGGCAACGGAATTCGCAGATGGCCGCGATGTCGGCCTCGGTCGGTTCGAACACATAGCTGCCGCGCTGGGGCCGGATCACCACCAAGCCCGCGAGTTGCAACTGATTGAGCGCCTCGCGCACCGGCGTACGGCTCACGCCGAAGGAAGCGGCCAGCGTCTCCTCCGGGATCATCTCCCCCAGTGCGAACTCGCCATCGATGATCGCCTCGCGCAGGCGCTGCGCCACCAAGGTTGCCAATGATTTCGGGGCTTCGATCTTGAGTCGGTTGTTGGGAGGCACGGTGCTGAAGAGGGGTGAAAAAGTCGTTTCGGGCAGTCAGGGGCTTATAGCCCACCGCCCAGCCCGGCAACAGTTCGTACAAGTACTAGTGCCTTAGTGCCTTACATACAAGATGATCTGCCGGTCGCTCCGGATCCGAAGAATATGACGCCCACCTCCCCCGCCGCCGTCCCGCCGATTCTTTTGGCCTTGCGCGATCAACTCGGCGCTTCCGCGGTCCTCTTCGGCGACGAGGTGCCGCAGCGCAACCGGAACGACTGGAGCACCCAGCCGCCCACGCTCCCGCTCGCCGTGGTGCGGCCCGTCGACGCAGCGGGCGTCTCCGCCGCGCTGGTGGCCTGCCGCGAGGCCGGCCTGCCGGTGGTTCCGCAGGGCGGGCTCACCGGCTTGTGCGGCGGTGCCCGGCCAGAAGACGGCTGGGTGGCGCTGTCGCTGGAGCGCATGGTCGGCATCGAGGAAATCGACCCGGCCAGCGCCACGATGACGGTGCGCGCCGGCACGCCGCTCGAGCTGGTGCAGCGCGCCGCGGCCGAAGCCGGCTTCTACTTCGCCCTGGATCTCGGCGCGCGCGGCTCCTGCGCCATCGGCGGCAATCTGTCGACCAATGCCGGCGGCAACCGCGTGATCCGCTACGGCATGGCGCGCGAGCTGGTGCTCGGCCTCGAGGTGGTGCTGCCCGACGGCACGGTGATGACCAGCCTCAACAAGATGCTGAAGAACAACGCCGGCTACGACCTCAAGCACCTGTTCATCGGCAGCGAGGGCACGCTGGGCATCATCACCCGCATCGTGCTGCGCCTGCATCCGCAGCCGGGCTGCACGCTGTCGGCGCTGTGCGCCTTGCCCGACTACGACGGCGTCGTGCGCCTGCTGGCCGCCGCGCGCGGCGGACTGGGGCCGCTGCTCTCGGCCTTCGAGGTGATGTGGCCGGACTACTGGCAGGTGGTGACCGAGCGGGTGGGCGTGCGCGACCCGCTCGCCGCCGGCACCAGGCACAGCCACTACGTGCTGGTCGAGGTCCAGGGAACCGACGAGGCCATCGATGGGCCCCGCTTCGAGCGCTGGCTCGAGCGCTTGATGGAGGAGGGCGCGCTGGCCGATGCGGCGGTCGCCCAGTCGGTGGCCGACACGCAGTCCTTCTGGGCGCTGCGCGACGCCTGCGCGGAGTTCTTCCCCACGCTCGGACCTCATGTCTCCTACGACGTCGGCCTGGCCGTGAAGTCGATGGACGTCTACGTGCGCGCCTGCAAGGCCGCACTGGCCGCACGAATCCCCGGCTGCGAGGCTGTCTACTACGGCCACATCGGCGACGGCAACCTGCACCTGGTGGCCTGGGTTCCGGGCCTGTCGATCGAGCATCAGCCCAAGGAGGCGATGGACGAAGTGATCTATGGCCTGGTGCGCGAGTTCGGCGGCACCGTGTCGGCCGAGCACGGCATCGGCACGGTCAAGAAGCGCTGGCTCGGCCATGCCCGCAGTCCCGAGGAGATCGCGCTGATGAAGACGCTCAAGGCCGCCCTCGATCCCGCCGGCCTGCTCAATCCCGGCAAGGTGGTGTGAGCATGGCCGGCGTCGTCGTCGACCGCGTGTTCAAGGGCATCGAAGCGGTGTTGGCCGCCCTGCTGCTGGGCATGGTGCTGATGGTGTTCGGCAACGTGGTGCTGCGCTACGCCTTCAACTCCGGCATCCAGGTCTCCGAGGAGCTGTCGCGCTTCTTCTTCGTCTGGCTGACCTTCATCGGCGCCATCGTCGCGATGCGCGACGGCACGCACCTGGGCATGGACGGCTTCGTCACCCGCCTGTCGCGGCGCGGCAAGCTCGCCTGCCTGGCGGCCAGCCAGACCATCGTGCTGGCCTGCTGCGCCATGCTGTTCTGGGGCACCTGGCAGCAGCACGAGGTCAACGCCACCACCAAGGCGCCGGTCACCGAAATCTCCATGATCTGGGTCTTCGGCATCGGCTACCTGACCAGCGCGGCCATCGGCGCTCACGCCGTGCATGCGCTGTGGCGCATCGCCCGCGGCGGCTTGCGCGACGACGAACTGGTGCAGGTGACGGAGAGCGAGGAGATCCCGCACGACGCCGCCCACCCGGGAGCGCGGCCGTGACGATCGCCGTCTTCACGCTGTCGCTGCTCGGCGCCATGATGCTCGGCGCGCCGATCGCCTTCGCCCTGCTGATCTGCGCCGGCGCGTTGATGGTCGTCCAGGGCCAGATCGACACCACGATCCTGTCGCAGAAGCTGGTGGAGGGCGCGGACAGCTTCCCGCTGCTGGCCATTCCCTTCTTCATCCTGGCCGGCGAGCTGATGAACGCCGGCGGCATCTCGCGGCGCATCGTCAACTTCGCGCTGGCCTGGGTCGGCCATCTGCGCGGCGGCCTCGGGCTGGTCGCGATCTTCGCTTCGGTGGTGATGGCGGCGATCTCCGGGAGCGCGGCCGCCGATGCGGCGGCCATCGGCGCGATGCTGATCCCGATGATGCG
Organism: Variovorax sp.; assembly: GCA_035250605.1. Classification (GTDB taxonomy): domain Bacteria; phylum Pseudomonadota; class Gammaproteobacteria; order Burkholderiales; family Burkholderiaceae_C; genus Variovorax. Next base: position 12,549 of record DATFFA010000086.1, read on the forward strand.
CCAGGCCGGCTACGACGTGCCGCGCTCGGCCGGCCTGATCGCGGCCGGCGGGGTGATCGCGCCGGTGATCCCGCCGTCGATCGGACTGATCGTGTTCGGCGTCATCGCCAACGTGTCGATCGGCAAGCTGTTCCTGGCCGGCATCGTGCCGGGGCTGATGATGGGCGCGTCGCTGGTCATCGCCTGGACGTGGGTGGCGCGGCGCGACAAGGTGAGCGTGCAGCCGCGCCGGTCGATGGCCGCGCGCGGCCGCGCCGCGATCGACGGCTTCTGGGCGCTCCTGATGCCGCTGGGGATCATCGGCGGGCTGAAGTTCGGCGTGTTCACGCCCACCGAGGCCGGCGTCGCGGCCTGCGTCTATGCCTTCGTGCTCGGCGCCCTCGTCTATCGCGAGCTGACCCTGCGCCAGTGCTACGGCCTGCTGGTGGCGGCCGCGAAGAGCACGGCCGTGGTCGTGTTCCTCATCGCGGCCGCGCTGGTGTCGGCCTGGCTGATCACCACCTCCGAGGTGCCGGCCCAGGTGGCGGCGATGCTCGAGCCCTTCATGGGCAACAAGATCCTGCTGATGTTCGTGATCATGGTCATCGTGGTGATCGTCGGCACCGCGCTCGACTTCGCGCCCACGCTGATGATCCTCACGCCCGTGCTCATGCCGGTGGTCAAGCAGGCGGGCATCGACCCGGTGTACTTCGGCGTGCTGTTCATCATGAACAACGCCATCGGCCTGATCACGCCGCCGGTGGGCATCGTGCTCAACGTGATGTGCGGCGTGGCCAAGATCTCGATGAAGGAGCTGATGCGTGGCCTGTGGCCCTTCCTCTGGGCCGAGCTCATCGTGCTGTTGCTGCTGGTGCTCTTCCCTTCGCTGGTGCTGGTGCCGCTGAAGTGGCTGAGCTGATTTTTCACAAACAAGGAGACCTCCGATGCCGAACCGTTCCCGCCTTTCGCGCCTTTCCCCCTTTTTCCGCCTGGCCGCCGTGGCCCTGGCGGCCGGCCTCGCCGCCGGTGCCGCGCAGGCCCAGTTCAAGGAACGCAACTTCCGCGTCTCCAACGGCGTGAGCAAGGAGCACCCGATGGGCAACGGCCTGGCGAAGATGGGCGCCTGCACGCTCGAGAAGAGCGGCGGCAAGATGAAGATCCAGGCCTTCTGGGACGGCGCGCTCGGCAGCGACCTCACCGGCACGCAGAGCGTGCGCACCGGCTCGCTCGACATGGTGATCACGTCGACCGCCCCGGTGGTTTCGATCGTGCCGGCGCTGGGCGTCTTCGACCTGCCCTTCCTCTTCAACAACGCCGGCGAGGCCGACAAGGTGCTCGACGGCCAGGTCGGCGAATGGTTCTCCGCCAAGCTGCCGGCCGTCGGGCTGGTCAACCTGGCCTGGTGGGAGAACGGCTTTCGCCACACGACCAATTCGAAGCGGCCGATCACCAAGGTGGAGGATTTCGACGGCGTGAAGATGCGCGTGATGCAGAACACCATCTTCCTCGACACCTTCAAGACCCTGGGCACCAACGCCGTGCCGATGGCCTTCACCGAGGTCTACTCGGCGCTCGAGACCAAGACGGTGGACGGCCAGGAGAACCCCTTCACCAACATCGAGAACATGAAGTTCTACGAGGTGCAGAAGTACCTCACGCTCACCAAGCACGCCTACAGCCCGACGCTGGTGCTGTTCTCCAAGAAGATCTGGGACACGCTCTCGCCGCAGGAGCAGACGACGCTTCGCGAATGCGCGCTGCAGGGTCGCGACGAGCAACGCCGCGCCAACCGCGCGATGGAAGCGCGCAGCGTGGACAACCTCAAGGCCAAGGGCATGGCGGTCAACGAGATCGCGCCGGCCGAGATGCAGCGCATCCGCGACCGCTCGAGCGTGATCTACGAGCGCCACGCCAAGTCCATCGGCGACGAGGCGATCACGATGGTCTCCTCCGAGCTCAAGCGCATCCGCGGCAACTGAGCAAAGGGGTCCACGATGAGTCTTTCCGGAAAAATCGCCTGGGTCACCGGTGGCGGCAGCGGCATCGGTCTGGCCGGCGCCACGCAGCTGGCGCAAGCGGGCTGTCGGGTCGTCATCTCCGGGCGCGAGGCGCCCAAGCTCGAAGCGGCCATCGAAGCCGCCGAGCGCCTGGGCGCGCCGCCCGGCTCGGTCTCGGCCGCGCCCCTGGACGTGGCGGACGCCCGCGCCGTCGCGGCCGTTGCGCAGACGATCGAGGCCGAGTTCGGGCGGGTCGACATCCTCGTCAACAGCGCCGGCATCAATTTCCCCAAGCGCTACTGGTGCGAGACCGACGGGCCCACCTTCGACCAGGTGGTTGCCGTCAACCTGAACGGTGCGACCTATTGCACCCTGGCGGTGGCCAAGGGCATGCGTGCGCGCCGCGAGGGAACGGTGATCAACGTCGCCTCCTTCGCGGGCTGGCACTACGAGTACCTGACCGGCCCCGCCTACACCGCCAGCAAGGCCGCGCTGATGGCGCTCACGCACTCCTTCAACATCGAGGAGTGCGTCAACGGCCTGCGCGCGACCGCGCTGTGCCCGGGCGAAGTCGCCACGCCGATCCTGAAGAAGCGCCCGGTCGAGCCGAGCGAGGCCGACAAGGCGCGCATGCTGCAGGAGGCCGACCTGGGACGGACGATCCGCTTCATTGCCGAGATGCCGCCGCACGTCTGCATCAACGAGCTGGTGATCTCGCCGGTGTGGAACCGCACCTACGTCGCGGGCGAGGCGCTGCAGCGCAAGGCGGCGGCATGACGCAGGCTGCGAGCGCGGCGCCGGTGGTGGCCGTCACCGGAGCGGGGCAGGGCATCGGCCGCGCGCTGGCGCGGGCCTTCGCCCGGCAGGGCGCCCGGGTGGTCGTTTCCGACATCGATGCCGCCTCCTGCGCGTCCGCGGCGAGCGAACTGCAGGCCCTCGGCGTGCCGGCCGACGTGACGAACGCCGAGCATTGCGCGGCGCTGGTCGAGCGCGCGGTCGCCGTGCACGGCCGCCTCGACGTGATGGTCTGCAACGCCGGCATCATGCAGCTGAAGCCGCTGCTCGAACTGGACGGCAAGGACTGGGACCGCATGCTCGGCGTCAACGTCAAGGGCAGCTTCCTCACGCTGCAGGCCGCGGCGCGGCAGATGCTGGTGCAGCCGCCGCTGGCCGAAGGTCGACCGCGCGGCAAGATCCTGCTGATGGCGTCGATCGCCGGCCGCAGCGGCGCCGGCCCGATCGCGGCGGTGATCCCGCACTACCGCGCCAGCAAGGCGGCGGTGATCAGCCTCACCCAGTCGGCCGCCGTCGCGTTCGCGCCGCAGATCACCGTCAACGCGATCTGCCCCGGTCTGGTGGAGACCGACATGTGGCAGCGCATGGACCGCGACTGGAGTGCGCTGCAAGGCGTGCCTCGGGGCCAGGCGTGGCAGCAGCGCGTGGCCGCGGTGCCCATGGGCCGGGCGCAGACGCCGGAAGACGTGGCGGACCTGGCGATGTTCCTCGCCTCGCCCGCGGCGGATTACATGACGGGCCAGTCGATCAACATCGACGGCGGCCTGATGATGAACTGAGGCCCATGCATCCCGCCCTGTCCCTGAAGACCCTGCTCGCCGGCGCCTCCATCGTCGAGGCACCGGGCGCCTACGACGCGCTGAGCGCGCGACAGATCGAGCGCGCCGGCTTCCCGGCCGTCTACATGACCGGCTTCGGCGCCACCGCGTCGCGGCTGGGCCAGCCCGACATCGGCCTCATGACCCAGACCGAGATGACCAGCCACGCGCGCGACATGGTGCGCGCCGTCGGCGTGCCGGTCATCGCCGACGCCGACACCGGCTACGGCGGCCCCTCGAACATCGAGCGCACGGTGCGCGAGTACGTCCAGTCCGGCGTGGCCGCCATCCACCTCGAGGACCAGGTGGCGCCGAAGCGCTGCGGCCAGATGGCGGGCATCCGACTGATCGATGCGCGCGAGAACGAGCGCCGCCTGCGCTGTGCGGTGGCCGCGCGCGGCGGCGATCCCATGCTGATCATCGGGCGCACCGATGCGCTGCCCGCCGCCGGCATCGACGAGGCGCTGGCGCGCGCCCGGCGCTGGCAGGACGCGGGCGTCGACCTGGTCTTCGTCGACGGCATCAAGAAGATCGCCGAGGTGGAAGCCGTGGCGCGGCACCTGCCCGGGCCGAAGATCGTCTCCATCGTCGACGGCAACGAAACCACCGCGCTGCGCGCGGCCGACCTGCAGGCCATGGGCTTCGCCGTGGTGCTGTATGCGGTAACGGCGCTCTTCGGCGCAGCGCTCGCCGTCGAGCAGGCGCTCGCGCGCCTGCGGCGGGACGGCACGCCGCGCGATGTGCCGACGCTCGCCTATGCCGACTTCACCCGGATCGTCGGCCTGCCGGCGCACCAGCAGCTCGACGAGCAATACGGCGCCGCGGGCTGAAGCACGTTCTCTCTCTGGCCTCAAGTCCTCTCATCTGCGAAAGTCCCGACCTTGAACTCCGTCACTTCCGTTTCCTATTCCGGCATCTGGCCCGCGCTGCTGACCCCGCTCGACGAGAAGCTCGGCGTCGACATTCCGCGCTTCGCCTCCCATGCGCTGCGCCTGCTCGATGCCGGCTGCACCGGCATCACGCCTTTCGGCACCACCGGCGAAGGCCCGTCCTTCAGCGTGGCCGAGCGCATCGACGCGCTGGCCGGGCTGGTGGCGCGGGGCGTGCCGGCCGGGCGCATCCTGGCCTCCACCAGCTGCGCCGCGCTGCCGGACGCACTGGCGCTGACCCGGCACGCGGTCGAGCTGGGCGCCTATGGCTGCCTGCTCTTGCCGCCCTTCTTCCTGAAGGGCGTGTCCGACCAGGGCGTGATCGATGCCTACCGCTGGATCATCGACGGCGTCGGCGACGGGCGGCTGCGCGTGGTGCTCTATCACATCCCCCAGGTGGCGGGCGTCGGCCTGAGCCACCACGTGATCCGCACCCTGAAGACGCTGTACCCGGAGACCATCGTGGGCCTGAAGGACAGCGGCTGCCAGCGAGACGCTTCGCTGGCCTATGCCGAAGCCTTCATGCCGCCGATGCAGGTGTGGGTGGGCAACGAGCCGGACCTGCAGACCCTGGCCGCGCGCGGCAGCCTCGGGGCGGTGAGCGGCATCGCCAACGTCATGCCGCGCCTGGTGCAGCGGCTGGTGAAGGGCTCCGGCGAACCGGCGATCGACCAGGAGCGCGTGCTCGCACTGCTCCAGATCCTCGGCGGCTATGGGCTCACGGCCGCCTTCAAGGGCGTGATGGCGCTGCTCGACGATGCACCGGGCTGGATGCGCGTGCGCCCGCCGCTGGTGGCGCTGGACGCGGCCGAACACGAACGGCTGGCGGCGCAGCTGCGCGCCTTCGGCATCGATCGCGAGCGGGACTGAGCGCATGGCTGCCAGCGTGGTCTGCATCGCGAGCTGGAACGCCGATCTCGTGTCGCGCATTCCACGGCCGCTGGCGCGCGGCGAAACGCTGCTCGCCGACGCTTTCGAAATCAGCCCCGGCGGCAAGGGGTCGAACGCCGCGGTGGCCGCGGCGCGGCAGGGTGCCGCAGTGGCCGTGGTGGCGCGCATCGGCGACGACGAGTTCGGGCGCATGGCCCTTCGCCTGTGGCACGCCGAAGGCATCGACGTGCGCCATGTGGACATCGCCGCCGGCGAGCGCAGCGGCGTCGCGCAAATTCACGTGTTCGACGATGGCGACAACGCCATCGCCGTCTTCCCCGGCGCCGGTGCCCGCCTCGACGCGGCGCATGCCCGGGCCGCGGCCGGCACGATGGCGGTGTGCCGCGTGGTCATGGCCTCGTGCGAAGTGCCCCTGGCCTGCACGCTCCAGGCCTTCCGGCAGGCGCGCAGCCTCGGTGCATTGACCCTGCTCAACCCGGCGCCGGCGATGCCCTTGCCCGACGATCTGTTGCCGCTGGTCGACGTGCTCACGCCCAACGAAGGCGAACTGATGGCCCTGGCCGGCCCCGACGCGGCCTCCATCGACGAGGCGGCGGCGCTGCTGCTCGCCCGCGGCGTGGGGGCCATCGTGGTGACGCTGGGAAGCGCCGGCTGCCGGCTCTACCGGCGTGGCGAAGCGCCGCGAAGCGAGCCCGGCCATCGCGTGCCGGTGGTGGACAC